>JALHPV010000108.1 GCA_022842285.1 Kofleriaceae bacterium | reverse complement strand
CATCGCGGTGGCGTGCTCGCCGTCGAGGTGATCCATGCGCGCCATGACCTCGGCGGCGATCGCTTCGCGCCGGGCCGGCGCGAGCGCCGGCACGGGGAGCGCGGCCAGCTGGCGGTGCTGCGTGCGCTGCTCGTCGAGGAGCATCCGGCACGACAGGCACGCGACGGCGTGCGCCGCGGCCTCGTCATCGACGCTGCCCGTGGCCAGCATCGCGAGCTGCTCGGGTCCGAGGCACGTCACGGCTCGCCTCCGAGGCTGCGGCGGACCGCCTGGCGCGCGTGGAAGAGGCGGCGCCACAGCGTGCCGGCCGGGATGCCGAGGATCGCGGCCGCGGCATCGCCCTGCTCGCCCTCGAGGTCGACGAGCACCAGGGCCTCGCGTTGCTCGAGTGGCAGGGCCGCGATCGCCTCGGGGAGGCGGGCGAGGACCGCCGCATCACTGCTCGTCGACGCTTCGGCGAGCCCGCCCATCGCCTTCAGGGCCGTCTTGCGCCGGATCTCGGTGCGCGCGTACTTGCGGACGAGGTTCGCGGCGATGCCGAATAGCCACGAGCGGACGGCGCCGCCCCGGAAGGTCGCCGCGCTCTGGAAGGCGGTCACGAACGTCATCTGCACGAGGTCATCGATCGCGTGCTCGTCGCTGCCGCGCATGCGCGCCACGAACCGATGCACGCTGTCGACGTGCCGTTCGAAGAGGAGCGCTCGCGCCGCCCGGTCCGCCGTCGCGCACGCCGCCACGAGGCCCTCGTCGGTGAGGTCCTCCGGCGTCGCCTTGCGATGGAGGCGGACGAGCTCGCCGCGCGCGCGCGTCGTCACTAGATGCGCTTCCGCAATCCGACCATGGCCTCGACCTGCAGTCCCTGGCGGACCATTGCAACGTCGGGATAGGTCAGGCCGTAGGTCTCCTCGTCCAGGAGATCGTACCGCTGAGCGATCGCCGTTCCCACGACCCCCAGGGCGATCGCCCAGCGCTGGCCCGCGCCGAACTTGCGAGAGAGCAGGACCGAGGCCTCGGCGGTCGGGCTCCAGATCTGAAAGCGTCCCTGCCCGTACCACAGCTCCATGTCGTCGAAGGTGCTGCGCGTATACAGGAGGCCAGCGCCGAGGCCGAGGCGGAGCTGAAAGGTGGCGCGGTCGAGGGTGACGGTGCCGGTCACGACGCCCTTGATGTCGTCCGATGAGAGCTCGCCGGACGCGTCCGGCAGCGCCACCTCCATGCGAGCTCGCGAGAACGAGACGGCCGCACCGAGGCCGAAGCGCCCCCTGCCGAGGATGTCGGCCTCGAGCCGAGCGCCGCTCGCGCTGTCCCGGTTCGCGAGCAGCATGCCGGTGAGCCAGAGATGCGGGCCGCGGCGGGGAGCCTCGACGACGACAACGCGCGACTCGGTCTCGATGACGGCGGGTGCCGATGCACGGGGGACCGGCGGCACAGGTGGCACCGGCGGCACCGGTGGCACCGGCGGCACCGGCGGCACCGGCGGCACCGGCGCGACCGCCGGCGCGGGCATCGGCGGACCGAACACCGCATCGCCGGCACTGGAGTCCGCGGCGATCCAGCTCGTCACGAGGACCCCGGCCGTCTGCGCGTCGGGCACGAGGCGTTCGTGGATCCGACCGTCACTCCGCTGCGCGAACAGGAAGTACCCACCATCTGTCGGCACGACGCGCAACGTGAGCGTCGTCGAGCAGCTCGGCTCGGCCGCGACCCACGCTTCGATCACCCGCCGCACGTCGTCCGGCGATCGGACAATGTTCACCATGCACGGAATGGCGTCGCCTGCGGTGTAGTCCGGCACGGGCGCCACGGGGGCGACGGGCGCCACGGGCGCCGCGGGCGCCACGGGCGGTTCGGGTGGTGGTGTCGGGGGGCCGGGTTGGGCACTTGCCACGGTCGGAAGGGCCGCGAGCAGAATCGAAAGCAGTGGACGACGCATCAGTGCTCCTCGCCTGTTGGTATGGCGTGGTTCCCGGACCACCCCATTCTCATCGCGAGGCGACGGCGATTTCTGCCGAAATCGTGCGACGACCGCGGGCTACACCTCCGGGCGAAACAGTCCCAGGAGCTCGTCGGCGGCCGTCGCAGATGTAACAGCGCCGCGCGCGACCGCCGCCTCGAGCCGCGCCAGCTCCGCCGCCACCCCCGGATGCGCACGAAACACCGCCTCCAGGCGCTCGCGGATCAGCGTCCACATCCAGATGCGCTGCTGATCGGCGCGCAGCGTGGCCAGATCCCCGGACGCAGAGAGCGCCGCGTGGTGCTCTTCGATGGCGGCCCAGAGCTCGTCGAGACCCGCCCCCGTCAGCCCCGAGACCGCCACCGCGCGCGGCGGCCACACCCGGTGCCGGCGCGGGAGGTAGCGAAGCGCGGCCTTGAGGTCGGACAGGGCGATGCGGGCCTTCCCCGGATCGCTGTCGGCCTTGTTCACCGCGATGAGGTCCGCGAGCTCGAAGACGCCCTTCTTGATGCCCTGCAGCTCGTCGCCCGCGCCCGGCAACGCGAGCACGAGGAAGCAGTCGACCATGTCCGCGACCGCGGTCTCGCCCTGCCCCACGCCCACCGTCTCGACGAGGATCACGTCGAAGCCCGCCGCCTCGCACAGGAGCATCGTCTCGCGCGTCCGGCGCGCCACCCCGCCCGGGGTGAGCCCGCTCGGCGAGGGCCGGATGAACGCCGCTGGTTCGAGCGACAGGCGCTGCATGCGCGTCTTGTCGCCGAGGATCGAGCCGCCGGAGAGCTGGCTCGTCGGATCGATCGCGAGCACGGCCACCCGCTTGCCCTGCGCGGTGAGCCGCATGCCGAGCTCGTCGATGAACGTGCTCTTGCCGACGCCGGGCACGCCCGTGATGCCGATGCGCCGCGCGCCCCCCGTGGCCGGGAGCAGCCGCGCGAGCAGCTCGCGCGCGATGGCCGCATCGGCCGCGTGATGACTCTCGACGAGCGTCACCGCGCGCGCCAGGACGCCGCGATCGGCTGCCCGCACGCCGCGCTCGTACTCGTCGAGCGTCAGCCTCGGGGCGCGGGTGCTCATGCCTCGAGCTTGTCCAGGAGCGAGATGGCCGCGTCGGCGATCACGGTGCCGGGCCCGAAGATCTCGGCCGCCCCGGCCTCGCGCAGGAGGGCGTAGTCATCCGGCGGAATCACGCCCCCGACGACGACCAGGATGTCGGGCCGCCCGAGCGCCGCGAGCGCCGCCTTCAAGGCCGGCACGAGCGTGAGGTGCCCCGCCGCGAGCGAGCTCGCCCCGATGACGTGCACGTCGGCCTCGACCGCCGCGCGCGCCGTCTCGTCGGGCGTCTGGAACAGTGGGCCGATGTCGACGTCGAAGCCCAGGTCCGCGAACGCCGACGCGATGACCTTCTGCCCACGGTCGTGCCCGTCCTGGCCCATCTTCGCGATCAGGATGCGCGGGCGCCGCCCCTCGCGATCGAGGAAGCCCTTGGTGCGCGTACGTACGCGACCGACCGCTTCGGACGTCTCGCCCACCTCGCCACTGTACACGCCCGAGATGGCGTGAATCTGCGCGCGATGCCGGCCCCACACCTGCTCGAGGGCGAGCGACATCTCGCCGACGGTGGCCCGCGCCCGCGCCGCCTCGATGGCTTGCGCCAGCAGGTTGCCGTCGCCGCGCTCCGCGCACTGCGTGAGGGCCGCGAGCGTGCGATCCACGGCCGCCTGATCGCGCTCGGCCTTGAGCTTCGCGAGGCGCTCGAGCTGGTTCTTGCGCACGGCCGCGTTGTCGACCTTGAGCACGGGCACCGGCGGATCGTTCTCGGGCTTCCACCGGTTCACGCCGACGATGACCTGCCGGCCGCTGTCGATGCGCGCCTGCGTGCGCGCCGCCGCTTCCTCGATCCGCAGCTTCGGCACGCCCGCCTCGATGGCCTTCACCATGCCGCCGAGGCCCTCGATCTCCTCGATGTGGGCGCGCGCCCGCTGCGCGAGCTGATCGGTCAGCCACTCCACGTAGTAGCTGCCGCCCCACGGATCCACCGGCCGCGTGGTATTCGACTCGAGCTGCAGCTGCAGCTGCGTGTTGCGCGCGATGCGCGCCGAGAAGTCCGTCGGCAGCGCGAGGGCTTCGTCGAGGGAGTTCGTGTGCAGGCTCTGCGTGTGCCCCTGCGTCGCGGCCATCGCCTCGATGCACGTGCGCGCGACGTTGTTGTAGACGTCCTGGGCCGTCAGGCTCCACCCGCTCGTCTGGCAGTGCGTGCGCAGCGCGAGGCTCTTCGCGCTCTGCGGGGAGAACTTCGCCACGAGCTCCGCCCACAGGAGGCGCGCCGCCCGCAGCTTCGCCACCTCCATGAAGAAGTTCATGCCGATGGCGAAGAAGAACGACAGCCGCGGCGCGAACGCATCGACGGACATGCCCGCCGCCACGCCCGTGCGGATGTACTCGATGCCGTCCGCGAGCGTGTAGCCGAGCTCGAGGTCCGCCGTCGCCCCCGCCTCCTGCATGTGATAGCCGGAGATCGAGATCGAGTTGAACTTCGGCATCCGCTGCGACGTGAACGCGAAGATGTCCGCGATGATCTTCATCGACGGTGCGGGCGGATAGATGTACGTGTTCCGCACCATGTACTCTTTGAGGATGTCGTTCTGGATCGTCCCCGTGAGTTGCTCGGGCTTGACGCCCTGCTCCTCTGCGGCGACGACGTAGAGCGCCAGCACGGGTAGCACCGCGCCGTTCATCGTCATCGAGACGGACATCTTGTCGAGCGGGATGCGATCGAACAGCACCCGCATGTCGAGGATCGAATCGATGGCCACGCCGGCCATGCCGACATCGCCGACGACCCGCGGATGATCGCTGTCGTAGCCGCGATGCGTGGCGAGGTCGAAGGCGATCGAGAGGCCCATCGCCCCGCGGCGAGGTTGCGCCGATAGAAGGCATTGCTGTCCTCCGCCGTCGAGAACCCGGCGTACTGCCGCACCGTCCACGGCTTCTGCACGTACATGGTCGGGTACGGCCCGCGCACGAACGGCGCGAAGCCCGGCAGCGAGCCGAGGTGCGCGAGCGGAGCGAGGTCGCCCGGCGTGTAGAGCGTGCGGTGCGGGATGCCCTCGGGCGTGTCCCACGTCGCGCCCGGCGCTGGGTTCGCTCCCGTGCCGAGGTCGATGGCGTCGTAGTCGAGCGATCCGAAGTCCGGCAGGCTCGATCCATTCGCACCGCCCTTCGGCGGCGCTTCGCCCCGCGGTCCCGCGTCGCTCATTGCAGCACTCCTTCGACGGTCGCGATGACGTCGCAGCCCAGGTAGATGAAGTGCTCGCACCCGGCGAGGCGGAGCGGCGGCTCGAGGTCGCCCGGTCGGCCGGCGAGCACGATGTGCTTCACCCCGGCGGTCTTCAGCGCTGCCGCGAGCGCCACCGCCTCGCCCGCGTACCGCTCGTCCGATCCACACAGGCACGCCACCTCCACTGGCCCCGCGACCGCGGCCAGCTTCTCGCTGAGGCCCGAGAGGTCGAGCTCGCTCGCCGCGACCTCGCGCGTGCGCAGCCCCGCCGTCGCGAACAGGCCCTGGGCAAACCCGACGCGTCCCCGGTGCTCGGCGGGCGGTCCCAGCGTGAACAGCACGACCTCGCGCACGGTCCCGGCTTCGACGCGCGTCCGCAGGGCCTCGAACGCCTCGCCTTCACGATGCCGCGGTAGCCCGCCCGCGGCCGCGCTCGCATCCGCAGCGGCATCCGTACCGGCAGCGGATGGATGCCCCGGCACCTTCTCGTCGAGGTTGGCGAACTCGGAGACGCCGAGCACGGGCTCCCTGCGCTTCGCGATGGCGGCCGCGCGCGGCTTCCAGGCGTTCGCCATGCGCTCGTGGATCGCGCCCGTCTCGAGCAGCTTCACGATGCCGCCCTCGCGCTCCATGGCGGTGAAGCGTGTCCACGCCTCGCGCGCGAGCGCGTCCGTGCGGGCCTCCAGGTAATACGAGCCGCCGGCCGCGTCGACGACCTTGCCGAGGTGGCTCTCGTCGCGCAGCACGAGGGCGGTGTTGCGAGCGGCGCGGCGAGCCAGGTCCGAGGGCGCACCGAGCGCGGCGTCGAACGGCTGCGGGGTCACGAGCTGCGCCCCACCGACGGCGGCGGCGAACACCTGCGTCGTCACTCTCAACAGATTTACCCACGGATCGCGCTGCGCGAGCGTGCGCTCGGAGCAGACGGCGTGGACGGCATCGATGCGGGCACCCGGCGCACCGGCGGCAGCGAAGACCTTCGCGCCGAGGAGGCGCAGCGCGCGGAGCTTCGCGATCTCGCCGAAGGTGTCGCGACCGATGGCGACTCGAAACCACGTACTTCTTGCACGCTCGGCGATCGGCAGCCCCGAGTGTTCAGAGCCACGGAGGTACGCGACCAACGTCGACATCATGATTGCGAGCTCATCCGCAGCGTCGGCACCGGCCAGGTGATAGGGGTGACCTGACACCCGCACGTGTCGCACACACGCGGCAGAATCTCCGGTGCCGTACAGAGTCCGAAGACGCGACTCGAGCCCGGGTCGAAACAGCTCTTCGCCCGTCGCGATGTCGCCAATAGGGTCACCACCGGTCCACAACGCAAACTTGTCCGACGGGGCGTGACCAAGCCCTCCTGTGTCCGGATCCCGGACGCTGGATTCTGATCGGTCGGGCTGGGAGCCTTCGGAATCCAGCACCAGATGAAACTGGCGACCAGCCGCGAAAGCAGCATCGATCGCGTCGTGCGTGGCTTTGTCCCAGTCCGTCCAGATGGCATCGGCGCCGCCATCGAGCTCGGCCTGCACCGTCGATGCATCGGCGCGCATGCACACCCCGATGCCCGGCGGCGGCAGCGGCGCATTCGCGGAGACGGAGTCCAGGTACAGCGGCTGGAGCGCGATGCCCTCGGCCGTCACCTGCACGAGCTTGTCGAAGCTCGCGCCCTTCAACTCCTTGTCGACCTGGGCGCGCCAGGCAGCGTAATCGGGGCGACTCATCCGATCACATGTTGCGGCGGTACTGACCACCGACCGCGTAGAGGGCCCGCGAGAGCTGGCCGAGCGTGCAGGACTTGCACGCCTCCACCAGCGCCGCGAACACGTTGCCGCCGTCGATGGCCGCCCGCTTCACGCCGTCGAGCGCCCCCGGTGCCACGGCCGCGTTGCGCTTCCAGAACGCATCGCGCGAGCTGATCGCGTACTGCTTCTCGTCGGTCGTCGCGCGGATCACCTCGGGCGGCGCCACCGTCGGGCTGCCCTTCGGATCGAGGAACGTGTTGACGCCGATGATGGGCAGCGTCCCGTCGTGCTTGAGGGTCTCGTAGTAGAGCGACTCCTCCTGGATCTTCGAGCGCTGATACATGCGCTCCATGGCGCCGAGGACGCCGCCGCGCTCGCTGATGGAGCGGAACTCGGTGAGCACGGCCTGCTCGACCAGGTCGGTGAGCTGCTCGATGATGAAGCTGCCCTGGTTCGGGTTCTCGTTCCGGGACAGCCCGAACTCCTTGTTGATGACGAGCTGGATCGCGAGGGCGCGGCGAACGCTCTCCTCCGTCGGCGTCGTGATCGCTTCGTCGTAGGCGTTCGTGTGGAGCGAGTTGCAGTTGTCGTTGAGCGCGAGCAGCGCCTGCAGCGTCGTGCGGATGTCGTTGAACGCGATCTCCTGCGCGTGCAGCGATCGGCCAGACGTTTGGATGTGATACTTCAGCTTCTGCGAGCGGTCGTTGCCGCCGTACTTGTCGCGGATGGCCTTGGCCCAGATGCGGCGCGCGACGCGACCCAGGACCGCGTATTCGGGATCCATGCCGTTCGAGAAGAAGAACGACAGGTTCGGCGCGAAGTCGTCGATGTGCATCCCGCGCGAGAGGTAGTACTCGACAAAGGTGAAGCCGTTCGCGAGGGTGAAGGCGAGCTGGCTAATCGGGTTCGCTCCGGCCTCGGCGATGTGATACCCGCTGATGGAGACCGAGTAGAAGTTCCGGACCTTCTTGTCGATGAAGTACTGCTGGATGTCGCCCATCATGCGGAGGGCGAACTCCGTCGAGAAGATGCAGGTGTTCTGCGCCTGGTCCTCTTTCAGGATGTCGGCCTGCACGGTGCCGCGGACGGCCGACAGCGTCGACGCCTTGATCTTCTCGTAGGTCTCGCGCGGCAGCACCTCGTCGCCGGAGACGCCGAGCAAGAGGAGCCCGAGGCCGTCGTTGCCCTCGGGGATGGCGCCCTGGTAGCGCGGGCGCGGGACGCCACGGCTCGCGTACAGCGCCTCGATCTTCCGCTCCACCTCGGCCGCCATGCCGGTCTGCTTGATGTGCTTCTCGCACTGCTGGTCGATGGCGGCGTTCAGGAAGAAGCCGAGCAGCATCGGCGCCGGACCGTTGATGGTCATCGACACCGACGTCGACGGATCCGCGAGGTCGAAGCCCGAGTAGAGCTTCTTCGCGTCGTCGACGTTCGCGATGGACACGCCCGAGTTGCCGACCTTGCCGTAGATGTCCGGCCGGGCGTCGGGGTCCTCGCCGTACAGGGTGACGGAGTCGAACGCCGTGGAGAGGCGTTTGGCGGGGAGGCCGCGCGAGACGTAGTGGAAGCGCTTGTTGGTGCGCTCCGGGCCGCCCTCGCCCGCGAACATGCGCGCGGGGTCTTCGCCTTCGCGCTTCAGCGGGAACACCCCGGCCGTGAACGGGAACTGGCCCGGCGGCGCCTCGCGGAGCAGCCAGGTGAGGATGTCGCCCCAGTCCTCGTACGCGGGCAGCGTGACCTTGGGAATCTTCAGGTGCGAGAGCGACTCGGTGGTGAGGTCGAGCTCGATGACCTTGTCGCGGACGGCGAACTGATACTTCGCGGCCGCGTAGCGCCGCTTCATCGCGGGCCAGTCGGCGAGGAGCTGGCGCGACTCGGGCGTGAGGCGCGCCTCGAGGTCCTGGTACATGCGCACGAGCTCGGCGACGTAGGCCGGCTCGCCGGCGACGACCTGCGTGACCTGCACGACGTCATCCGCGGAGCGCGGCTCGACGATCTCGAGCTTCGTCTTGCCGACGTTCGCGCGCAGGGCCTCGATGGTGCCGTGCAGCTGGTACATGCGGCGCGCGATGGCCGCCTGGGCTCTCACGTGGGCGTCGTTCGCGTCACAGGTCTCGGCGATCTCGGCGAGGTAGCGCGTCTTCTCCGGCGGGATGATCCACTTCTTCTCGGACATCGCCGCCGTCAGCTCGTAGCTCGAGTGGAGCGGCGCGCCGGTGCGCGTGACGATCAGGTCCATCAGGGCCCGGTACAGGCGGTTCATGCCCGGGTCGTTGAACTGCGAGGCCATGGTCCCGAACACGGGCACGTCGTCGTCGGGCAGCGCGAACTGGTTGTGGTTGCGCTTGTACTGCTTGCGGACGTCGCGGAGCGCATCGAGCGAGCCGCGCTTGTCGAACTTGTTGATGGCGATGGCGTCCGCGAAGTCGAGCATGTCGATCTTCTCGAGCTGCGTCGCCGCGCCGTACTCGGCGGTCATCACGTAGAGCGACACGTTCGCGTGCTCCGTGATCTCGGTGTCGGACTGCCCGATGCCGCTCGTCTCGACGATGACGAGATCGAAGCGCGCGGCGCGGCAGATCTCGATGGACTCGCGCACGTGCTTGCTGATGGACAGGTTCGACTGGCGCGTGGCCAGCGACCGCATGTAGACGCGCGCGTCGTCGATCGCGTTCATGCGGATGCGGTCACCGAGGAGCGCCCCGCCCGACTTGCGCTTCGACGGATCCACGCTGATGACCGCGATGGTCTTGTCGGGGAAGTCGGCGAGGAAGCGCCGCACCAGCTCGTCGACGAGCGAGGACTTGCCCGCGCCGCCCGTGCCGGTCACGCCGAGGACGGGGACCTTCACGTCCGCGAGCAGCGGCCCCAGGGCCGTCCGCAGGTCATCGCCCGCGGCCGGATCGTTCTCGGCGACGGTGATGAGCGACCCGATCGTCGCGGGCGCGCGCTGCGGCAGGGCGGGCACGGCCACCGCGATCGCGGGCGCGGGCTTCGCGAAGTCGCACTGGCGCAGGAGGTCGTTGATCATCCCCTGCAGGCCCATGGCGCGGCCGTCGTCGGGCGAGTAGATGCGCGACACGCCGTACGCGTGCAGCTCGTCGATCTCGGCGGGCAGGATCGTCCCGCCGCCGCCGCCGAAGACCTTGATGGCGGCGCCGCGCTCGCGCAGCAGGTCCATCATGTACTTGAAGAACTCGACGTGGCCGCCCTGGTAGCTCGTGATGGCGATGCCCTGCACGTCTTCCTGGATCGCGCAGTTCACGATCTCGGCGACGCTGCGGTTGTGCCCGAGATGGATCACCTCGGCGCCCGCGCTCTGCATGATGCGGCGCATGACGTTGATGGCCGCGTCGTGCCCATCGAAGAGCGAGGCGGCGGTGACGATGCGCACGTGGTGCGTTGGCTTGTAGGCGGCGAGCGGAGCGGGTCGGTTCACCACGGGGGGACCCTACCTCTGCTATCGCCGCAAATCCACGTACCACCGGCCTGCTCCAGCGCTTGAAAATTGCTGGGGAAACACGCACGCCCCGAGGATCTCGGTGGCCTCGACGATGGTGGGTCCGGGGCGGTTGAAAAAGCGGTTCCCGTCGGCGGCGTAGACCTTGGCGCCCGGCAGCGCGGCGACGATGCGATCCAACAGGTCGCGCTCCGCGAGGGTGCGGGCGAGCGTGAAGCCACACGGGGTGATCACGACGATGTCGGGGGCCAGCGCTGCGAGCTCCTCGAGGGTGACGGTGGGCGCGTGCGCGCCCGCCACCGCGCCGACCGGCAGGCCGCCCACGATGTCGACGAGCTCCGGCATCCACAGGCCGCCGAGCATGATCGGCTCGAGCCATTCGATCGTGGCGACGCGGGGCCGCGTGCCGATGCGCAGGCCGCGCTTCCGGTACTTCTCGAGTGTGTCCTGCCCGCCCAGGCCGAGGGGTGGCCCGTCGATGGCGGCGGCGATGCGACGGGCGTCGGCGAAGATGCCCGCGAGGTTTGTCGGCGCCACGCTGACGATCGGGACGCCGTCGCAGGCGCGCTCGATGTCGCCCAGCGAGACCGCGCAGACCTTGCACAGGTCCTGCGTGAGGATCACGTCGGGGCGGAGACTCTCGAGGAGCGCGAAGTCCACGTCGTAGATGCTGAGCGCATGCTTGACCGAGGTGCGAACGGCGGCATCGATGGCGGCGCTGGAGAGCTGCCCGTCGATCCGCGAGCGCGTGACGATCGCGGGGGGCGGCGGCGCCGGCAACCCGATCGGCTCCCCCGGCGGCCACCCGATGGGCGGAGGCGGCAGCTCGCACTCGTGAGAGATGCCGACGAGCTCGTCGCGCCGACCGAGCGCGCACACGACGTCCGTCGCCGACGGCAGCAGTGACACGATGCGCATACCGGGCTAGCTCGCGCCGCAGGCGTGATGCTGCTCGTTGCAGACCACCGAGAGCTTGGTGACGAGAAAGTCGCGCAAGAGCGCGACGCGCCTCGGCAGGTGCCGCCCGGCATGCGTCAGCACGTGCAGCGCCGACTTCGCCGAGTACTTCGGCAAGACGGCCGCGAGCTTCCCCGCGAAGGCGAGCTGATCGCCGACCCACGTCGGCAAGAGCGCGATGCCGAGGCCAGCTGTGGCCGCGTCGATGATGAACTGCAGATGGTCACCGACCATCCGCCCGCCGATGTCCACCTGCTCGACGCCGCGCGGCCCCTCGAGCTCCCACCGGCCCTCGCCGGCCACCGCCCGCGACAGCACCGCCTCGTGCCGAACGAGATCCGCGAGCTTCTTGGGCGTGCCCACGCGGTCGAGGTAGGCGGGCGACGCGTACAGCTTGTCGGTGCTCTCGCCGAGCCGCCGCGTGATGAGCGAGCTGTCTGGCAGCCGCCCGATGACGATGCCCAGATCCACGAGGTCACCGACGAGCTCCGCCGCGCGCGTGGTGAACGTGACCTCCAGCCGGACGCGCGGATTCTCCACCGCGAACGTGCTGAAGATCGATCCGAGCTTGCTGCCGAGCTCGGGCGGCACCGCCAGGCGCACGACACCGTGAACCTCGCGCGCCGCATCGAGGGCGAGGGCGTTCGCTTCCTCGAGGCCCGCCAGCGCATCGCGCGCGCGCTCGAAGAACGCCCGGCCCGCATCGGTCAGCGTGACCTTCCGCGTGGTGCGCTCGAGCAACGTCACACCGAGGTCGCCCTCGAGCTTGCTCACCGCGCGACTGACGGAGCTGGCCGGCAGGCCCATCATCTCGGCGGCCCGCGTGAAGCCGCCGGTCTCGACAACGCGCACGAACGTGGTGGCTCGGTTGAGATCCATTGTTGCCACTCAGACAATAGCGCCTTGCCCTCTGCCCGACTAGTGCTTGCCGAGCAACGACCTAGAGTGACCACATGAAGGTCTCCTCGATCGCTCGCATCCTCCTCGGCCTCGGCTTCGTCGGCTTCGCCCTGAACTACTTCGTGCCGTTCCTGCCGCCACAACCGGCACCGCCGGCCGAGGCCCTGCCCTTCCTGGCAGGCTTCGGCGGCTCGGGACTCCTGACCCTCGTGAAGGTCATCGAGCTCGGGGCGGGCCTCGCGCTGCTCGCGAATCGCTTCGTGCCGCTCGCCCTGGCCCTGCTCGCGCCGATCATCGTCGGCATTCTCGCGGTCCATCTCCTGCTGATGCCGGCCGGAACGCCGATTGCCGTCGGGTTCCTTGCCCTGGAGCTGGTGACCGCCTGGTCCTACCGCGCCGCCTTCGCGCCCATGCTGCGGGCGCGTGTCACGCCTGACCCGATCGTCCCGGCGCTAGCGCGTGCGCGCGAACACGCCCATGCGTAGCAAGGTGTCGGGGAGTGCCCTCGCGATCGGCCAGCTCGACCCCCGCAGGAGCCGGAAGCAGGTGAAGCCGAGCTTGGTGATAGGCGAGTGGGCGGGCATGGCGGTCTCTAGAGCACGCGGCGGGCCGACGTCGGGCCCAGGTCCGATCCACGAGACTTCGCGGCTCTAGGGCACCACCCGGCCCAGAATCGCTCCCCACCTTGCCTCCCCACGGCGACGGAGTGGCGAACCCCGCAGCCGGGTCTGCCGTCCTGGCAGTCTCGCTTGCTGGGGACTGGGGGCCCCCCAGCCCATCCTGCCGGTCGGACCAACCTCCCGCCGATCTCACCGGGGTGTGATGGGCGGGTCGGCGCGAACGTGGCACACGCCACGGATGCCCCGCCTTGCGACCTACTCCGAACCCGCCTTCGCCCTCCTCCGGGTGGTGGCGGGGCTCGCCTTCATGTTCCACGGCGTGCAGAAGATCTTTGGCGTGCTGACCGACCACGCCCCCGCCGTGGGCTCGCAGCTGTGGCTGGGCGGTCTGATCGAGCTCGTCTGCGGGGCCCTCATCGCGCTGGGCCTCCTCACCCGGGCGGCCGCCTTCCTGGCGAGCGGCACAATGGCCGTCGCGTATATCCAGTTCCACTGGAAGGGTGCCCTGGACGCGCGCTTCTTCCCCGCCATCAACGAGGGCGAGTCCGCGCTCCTCTACTGCTTCCTGTTTCTCTTCGTCGTCTTCGCGGGTGCCGGTCGCTTCAGCGTCGACTACCTGCTCGCGCGCGACCGCGAACCCGTCGCTCCGCGCTGATCAGCCGTCCTCCAGGATCCACACGCCAGCGAGGTCCCGGGGCAGCGGCCAGTCCGCGATGCGCAGGAGCTGGCAGGGCTGGATGGCGGTGCCGAGGAACGGGGCGCGACCGCGCCGCACGCAGATCCTCACCGCGACTCGGTCGTGGCGGTGTGGCCGCGCCGCGAGGTGAGCATCGAGGGCCCGAGCGAGCCCCTCCACGTCCGCCCCGCTCGCCACCGGCGTCGCGAAGAGCGCCGTCTCGCCGAGGTCCGCGGCGAGCGCGATGCCGAGCGCCGAGAGATACCGTTCGGCGCGCGGCATGACCGCCTCGAGGTCATCGAAGAGCGCGCCGTCGGCAAAGCTCGCGTCGGCAGGCGCGGTCACCGTGACCATGAAGACGACCGCCGCGAGGACCTCGGGCGCGGGGGCAGAGCTGCTCTCGTGGACGGCGAGGCGAGCCGCGGCGAGGACGGCGAACACGGCGTCGTAGCGCTGCGCCGGGTCGATCGCCATCGCCCGCGCGATCACGCCGTCGAGGAGCTCGGGCACGGCGGCCACGGCCGAGACGCGAGGACGCCGCGCGTGCTGGTGGAGGTACTGCGTCATCGTCGGGGATGGATCGTAGAACGGCGGCTCGCCGGCCAGCATGTGGAACAGCAGCGAGCCCAGCGCGTAGATATCCGTGCGGGCATCGGCCCGCTTGCCCTCGATCTGCTCGGGCGCCATGCACGAGGGCGTACCCACGGCGGTGTGGGTCTCGGTCAACGGCGTCGCGGCGTCGTCGATCAGGCGCGCGATCCCGAAGTCGACAAGGACGATCCGGTCGGCGCACACCATCACGTTCGCCGCCTTCACATCACGATGGATGACCCCGGCCGCGTGCGCCGTCGCGAGGGCCGAGCACAGGGCCTCCAGCACCCCGAGGGCCTCGGACACCACGAGCCGGCCCGTCCGTTCGAGCCGATGCTCGAGGGTCTCGCCGTCGAGGAGCTCCATCACGAGGTAGGGCCGCTCGTCCACGCCCGCATCGAGCAGGCGCACGATGCTCGGGTGCTGCAGCTCGCGCAGCACGGCCGCCTCGCGGATGAACCGCGCCACGACCGAGGGCGATGACGCGTGCGCCCCCTGCATCCGCTTCAGCGCGCCCCGCACGCCGTCGCCATCGCGCACGACCTCCATCACGTCACCGAAGCCCCCGGCGGCGAGCGGACGCACCAGGCGCCAGGCGCCGACGTGCTCGGACTCACTCATCCGCGCGAACGCGGTGACGGATCAGGAGCTCGCGCAGGTGGTTGCGATCCATGCACACCGCCCGCGCGGCCTTCGACAGGTTGTTGCCGTGGGCCCGCACGAGCTGCGTGATGTACCCCCGCTCCCACTCCGCGACCGCGCGCTCCTTCGCGATCCGGAACGAGGGAGCGTCGGCCCCGGTGACCGCCGCGGGGGTCGGCTCCGGGACGGGCTCGCCGCTGCGCAGATCATCGAACTCGCGCCACACCCGCGGATCACCGAGGAGGACCGTGCGCTCGACGGCGGCCCGGAGCTCGCGCACGTTCCCCGGCCAGTCGTGCTTGGTGAGCTCGACGATCAGCTCGGCCGGCGGCGCGTCGGCGCTCCGCGAGTAGTGGCTGTAGAGCTCGGCGACGAGCAAGGGAATGTCCTCGCGCCGCTCGCGCAGCGGCGGCACCCGGAGCCGGAAGGTGTTGAGCCGGTAGTACAGGTCCATCCGGAACTGGCCCCGGTTCACCTCGCTGCGGAGGTCGCGATTCGTGGCCGCGATGACGCGAGCATCGAGCGCGATCTCGGCGTTCGACCCGACGCGCTTGACCACGCGCTCGTCGAGCGCGCGCAAGAGCTTCGGCTGGAGATCGAGCGGGAGCTCGCCGATCTCGTCGAGGAACACGGTCCCCGTGGACGCGGCCTCGAGCGCGCCGATGCGGGCCGCGGTGGCGCCCGTGAAGGCCCCCTTCTCGTGACCGAACAGCTCGCTCTCGATCAGGTTCGGCGGGATCGAGCCACAGTCCACGACGACGAACGGCCCCTGCGCACGTGCGCTCGCCTCGTGGAGCGAGTGCGCGAGCAGGGTCTTGCCGGTGCCCGTCTCGCCCTCGAACAGCACGGTCGCGTCCGACGCCGCGAGCTTGGGCAACATGGCGAACAGGCGGCGCATCGCCGCGCTCTTGCCGAGGGCGCGACCGAAGCCCGCGTCCGGAGACAGCGGCGGGGACTCCTCTCCGTCGAGCGGCGAGACCTCGATCCGGGTGTTGCCGAGCGCGAGCACGCTGTGCGGGACGAGGTAGGCCGCCTCCACCGGCACCGCCCCGACGACGGTGCCGTTCGTGCTGCCGAGATCGCGAACGAGGAGGCCCCGCGGGGTCGGCGCGATCGCGACGTGATGCCGCGAGACGGACGGATCGGTGAGCACGAGGTCGTTGGCGTCGGCCGTCCCGATCGCCACCTCCTGGGCCGCCCCCTCGTGGACGCGGCCGCGATCGGGCCCCTCCGTCACGGTCAAACGGAACCGCGGGAACCGCACCTCACGGCGGTCGGGCAACAGACGCGTCGACTCGCTTGCCATCGGCAGGAAACGGTACCGTGGGGCATGGCCCGGTGTCCGCGTTGTCATGCCCGGATCCCGGCCGATGGAGCCTGTGCGGTCCACGGCCGCCCCACGGCCGTCCATGCGGTGGTGGCCGCCGAGCCGGTCCAGGTGGCCGTGCCGCCGCCCTGGCGGCTCGACCGGTGGCTGGCCACGAGCGCGACCGGCCACGTCCACGTCGTGACGGACGGCACGCGCAGCGCGGTGCTGAAATCGGCGCGGCACCGCGACGCCGACACCGCCGCCCGGTTCGCGGTCGAGGCCGAGGTGCTGCGCACCGTCGGGCCACCGACGACGCCAGGCTACGTCGCACATGGTGTCATCGATGGACGCCCCTACACCGTCATGGAGCTGATCGCGGGGCCCACCCTCGCCCACCACATGGCGACCGCCGGTCGCGATGCCCCGCTCGTCACGAGCGGAGAGATCCTCACCGGTGTGCTCGAGGCGCTCGCGGCCCTGCACCGCGCCGGCTACATCCATCGCGACCTCAAGCCGGAGAACCTCATCCTGGTGGCCGGCCCGCCGCGGGTGCGGCTCGTGGACTTCGGGCTCGGCCGGCCCCTGCGCACGCCGCACGACCTGACCCAGGCCGGCCAGGCCCTCGGCACCACCCACTACGCGGCCCCCGAGCAGCTACGCAGCGGCGGCACCGTGGACCACCGCGCCGATCTGTACGCGTTTGGCATCATCGCGTACGAGCTGCTCGCCGGTCGGCCTCCCTTCATCGGCGACCGACGGGCCATCGAATATCAGCACCAGGTGGTGAGAGCACCGTCGCTGCGCGAGCTCCGCGAGGTTCCAGACGCGATCGCGCAGCTCGTGGCGGCCTGTCTCGAGAAGCACCCCGACGCGCGTCCGATGACGGCCGAGCACGCCCTCGCGGCGCTCCGCACGACCGACTTCGCCGACACCACCGATCTGGTCTCGCACCCCGCCGTACGGGCCGGTCGCGCCGACAGCGTCGTGCTCGCGTGGTGCGTCGGAGGTGACCCTCTCGCGGTGAGCCACGAGATCACGCAGGGCCACGGCGTGATCGTGCGCCATCAGGGCGAAGGGCTCCTCGCCGCCTTCGTCGCGGCCGAGCACGCAGATCCTCTCGCGGCCGCGCGCGCCGTCTCGCGCGAGCTCGCCTGGACCCACCACGCCCATGTCGCGCTGCACGTCACCGATGCCTTCGTGCGCCGCACGGCGAGCGGCGGCCACGGCATCTACGGCCCCGACGTGGCGAGTCCGGGCGCATGGATCCCGCGCATCCCGTTCACGGGCGTGGTGCTCACGACCGCCGCCGCCGTGGGCGTCCCGGATGCGGTGAGCGTGCCCGAGTTGCCGGGCTTCTCGCGCGAACCCGACGAGAGCGTGACCGAGCCCGACCGCGGCACCGCGCCCCCACCGTTCGTCGGCCGCGCGAACCTCCTCGCCGATCTGGTCGCCGCGCTCGCGCAGCCTGGCCAGCTCATCACCCTCAGTGGCCCCGCCGGCATCGGCAAGAGCCGCCTGCTGGCCCAGCTCGCGACCCGCCTCGCCGGCGGCACCGGGGTGCTCGTGACGGCCCAGCCCCACTTCCCCGGCGAGCCCCCCGATGACGATCTGCTCCTCGCCGCCCTCGATCCCACCCACCGCGATCCGCGGACGGTGTTTGCCCACGCCGCCGCCCGCGGCGCCGTCCTCCTCGTCGACAACGTCGAGCACCTCTCGTCCGGCCTCCGGACACTGCTCTTGCAGGATGATGTCCCGCTCGCGCGGGTGGTCGTCAGTCGCCGTGCGATGGCGGCCCCATCCCCGAGCACCCCCCGCCTCGCCATCGAGCTCCCCGCCTTGCGTCTCGAGGACGCCCAGGCCCTCGTGCGCCAGCTCCTGCGACCGGCGCGCCTCGTACCGGACGTGCTGATCGATCGCCTGGTCGTGCGGGGGCTCGGCAACCCGGGGTTGCTCGAGGCACTCGCGCGCGATCTCAAGCGGCGCGGGGGACTGCGACGACACGCCGCCAATAACCAGTGGTACGTGGCCGCGGATCATCACGACACGCTCCTCGCGCCTCCCGGCGCCGACTGGCTCGCCCTGCGCGCGTACGAGGATCTCCCGCCCGAGATGGCGAGCGTCGTCGCGACGTGCGCCGTCCTCGGACCTCGCTTTGGCGCGCCGGAGATCGCGGTCACCGGCGGACACGGCGACATCGCGCCGGTCCTCGCGTGGCTCGTCGCACACGGGGTGCTCGTCGAGGACGCTGGGTGGTTCCGCTTTCGCGACCCGCTCCTGCCGTCGACGGTCCGCGCCACCGTGCTCGATGATCGCGCGCGGGCGCGCCTCCATACCGCCGCCCTGCAGTACTGGCAGTCCCAGCCAATGTCCGACGGGGTCGGGTGGCTCGCGCGTATCGCGTATCACGCGGGCCGCACGAACCGCCCGGAGACCGCCGCGGCGTGCTTGGTAGCACTGGCCCGCGCGTGTGCGCGGCGCGGCGATCTCGAGCAGTCCGAGCGACTCCTCGCTCGTGCAAGCTCGATGCTCGTCGTCGATCCGGCCATCGCGCGCGCGATCGCGGCCCTCCTTTAGCGATCACGCGGGAATGCAGCCGAGGGCCCGCAGCACCGCAGGCGCCCGCCTGCAGCCCGGCACCAGGTTTCGGTCGGTTAGCGGCGGCATCGTCGGTGCATGAGGACGCCGCGATGAGATGCCCACGCCTGCTGGTGTTCCTCGTGGCCGGGTTCGTCAGCTGCACCCCGCTCACCGACGAGCGGAGCGCGGAGCTCGCGGCCGTCGAGGAGTGCCAGGTCGATGTCGGTGGGGCCACCTACGGCTGCCCCGACGGCGGGGCCGGCAGCGGCGCGGATGCGGGCCCCGACGGCGCTGATGCGGACGCGGGGTCCGGCACGCCCGACGGAGCGGTGGATGCCGATGCGGGCATCGACGGCGGCTCGCCCGATGGCGGCCCGAATCCCGACGGCGGTACGCCGGATGCGCCCCCGGATGGCCCGCCGATGTGTACCGGCGATCCCCCCCCGCTCCTGTCGCTGCCTGACTTCAATCGCCGCCTCGAGCTCAAGGGGAAGGACAGCTTCGACAACGAGATCAAGCTCGGCGTCGAGGTGCGCTCCGAGGGCAAGAACGGCGAGGCTCCCTGCGAGGCCTCGTCGAGCGCGAGCCTGTTCGGATACCTGCTGGTCAAGATCCTCGGGCAAGAGGCCGGCTTCTCGTTCTCGGGCAACGGCGCTTACCACGTGTGCGAGACGCCCGAGTGCGTGACCCCGCCGAACTACTCGTGCGGGGGAGACTCGTGTACGACCTCGTCGGCCGGCGGCTCGCTCGCGGCCTATCGCGGCGTCGAGCTCGACCTCTGCAAGAAGTACATCGGCAAGTTCGGCTGGATCGGTAAGAAGCTCTGCAGCATCGCCGAGGTCAAGGCGAGCGCGCGGATCGGCGTCGGCGTGACCGCCGCGATCCAGGGCAGCGACGGCGTGCCGACGGGCAACTGCGCCACGTGTTGTGAGAACGGCCGCAGCAAGGGGAGCCTGGAGGCCGGGCCGTCCGGGCTCGTCGAGGGCAAGGCCTCGGCGAAGTTCAAGCTGTGGAAGTTCGAGATCGAGGTCGGCATCGGGGCCAAGGGCTGCGCCGCCGTCACGGGGCAGGTCGGCCTCGACTGCAACGGGAACCCCTACGGCGAGCCGGTGTTCCACGGGTACGCCGCGATCTGCATCGAGACGATGGTGTCGCCCGGCGGGTCCTTCCGCATCCTCAACAACGAAGCGGAGCTCTGCCTCCCGCTTGGCTTCTGGGACTTCTGCACGCGGTTCCCGCGCTGCTGGAAGACGCCGACCGACGCTGCCCGCGCCTGCCCCTCGGGCAGCCCGAACCCGGAGTGAACCCATGATGACCACGACCCTCCACCTGTCTCTCGTTGTTGGCCTCGTCGGTGCGCTCACCGCCTGCGCCGATCCGCCGCCGGCCTCGAGCGGGGCGCTCACCGAGCGCGACCGCACGACCCTCGTCACGCGCACCATCGACGACGCCCCCGGGCTCTCGCTCGTCTTCACGCGGGTCCGCGACGACGGCTGGCGCTCCGTCGAGCTGGTCCGGGGAGCGGACCGCTTCTCGTTCCACGACAACCCCGCGCTCTACATGCTCGACGCCAATGGCCAGGGCTTTGGCGACCGCGCCGTGATCTGCGGCATGTCCACGCCCGATCCGCAGCACGGGACGAGCATGAGCATCACGTGCGCCGTCGCCGACCCGGCCGGCCTGGGCCCGCGCAAGCACATCGAGACCGCGTCCAGCGCATGGCTCGGTGATGTCTGCGCCGCCGGCGACTCCGTCACGCTGCTCTACGCCGTCGGGGCGCAGCCGCTCGACCCGGACAGCCTCGCGGCAGGCGAGCCGTGCATGGCGCTCGCGTGGAACGCGGCCACGGGCTGGGACTCCGAGGCCACCCCCAGCGCGGCGTGCTCGTGTGAGGTCCGCGACGGTGCCCCCTGCTCCGATCCGTGTGTCCAGGGCACGGGCGTGATGCGCGCCGGCGTCTGTGACCTCGCGGGCCTCGCGCCCACCTGCGACGACGGGGATCCGGCGACCGACGACTTCTGCACCGGCATTCCGACCGAGCTTTGCTATTCGGTCGCCCGCGCAGCGAGCGAGTAACGATGCAGCGGGTCAGCCCGCGGCGATGCAGCCGATCGAGCCAGGGACCAGGCTGCCGTCGGCGTTGACCTGCATCATGATCTGGAACGCCGAGCCTTCGCCCTCGCCCTCGTTGGGATCATCGGGGTTGCGGGGTCCCACCGGCGCGTTGGTCGCCGCCCACATGCACGACCACGTGGCCTGCTCTTCGGACGGCGGAGAACACGTGAACGTCACCTCGGTGCCCGCCTCGCCGAGCAGGCTGCGGTTCTGCTCGAGCAACTCGCCGAGCGTCGCTGGCGTGCCATCGCCGGTGGCGCACTGCTCCGGAACCCCCATCGACGCGACGGTGGCGCGCACGCTCTCCGCATCGAACGGCGTGGTGGAGGCACCGTCGCCCGCCGGCGGCGGATCGGCGGCCGGGGCCGCGGGGGCGGGATTCGAACCACCACACGCGCCGAGCGTGGCGATGGCGAGCAGGAGCGTCATGTGATGCGAGGCTGGTTTCATGTTCGGCCACCGTATCACCGGACGAGCGGCTCCAGGCCGAGCGCCACGGGTAGTTCAGGTACGCTCGCGCGGTGTCACGCACCGCTTCGTGTGTCTGCGGCCAGCTGAGCATCACCGTCGGCGAGACCACCGGCACGGGGATTTGCCATTGCCTGAACTGCCAGCGCCGTACGGGCAGCGTGTTCGCGACCCTCGCCGGCTTCCCGCCCCCGTGGACCGTCACGGGGATCGCGACCGAATACGTGCACGCCGGTGATCAGGGCAGCAAGGCGAGGTTCCGCTTCTGCCCCGTGTGCGGCACGAACCTCTTCCACACCCCCGAGGGCGGCGCGGACATCGTGCTCGTCGCCGTCGGTGGCTTCGCCGACCCCACGTTCCCTCCGCCGCAGGACAGCGTCTACACCTCCCGCCGCCACGCGTGGGTCACGCTGCCCGCTGGCCTCACGATCTTCGAGAAGGATTCGCCGTGAGCGACCGACTCGGGGTGAAGCAGGATATCGCCGCCATCGCGCGCGCGATGCTCCTCGGCCACACGCCGCTGCTCGAAGGTTGTCGGTGGATCCACGCGATTCACCACGACCTCGCCGAGGCTGACCGGAGTAACCAGGATCTCCTGTACGTCGCCTACAACGCGGACGACCTCGACGACGTCCCGACCGGACCGAACCGCGCGCACTGGGAACCCGCCGCGCTGGCCGAAAAGGAACAGAAGCGAGACGACCATTTCGCCAGCATCAAGGAGGAGCTGACAAAGGCTCTGCAGTCCCTCGCGAGCTGGGACGCAGAGAAGTGGAACCTCGCCGACGCCTTTGCGTCGTTCTCCGAGCCGTGGCGGCCCAAGGTCGTGGCGACGGCGAACGGCCAGGACGTGCGCATCGTGAAGACGCGCGGCCTCTTCCCGTGGCATCGGCACGAGAGCGCCGCGGAGGTGTTCCTGTGCTGGCGTGGCGTGTTTCGCGTCGAGTTCCGCGATCGCGTCGTGGAGCTTCGACCCGGCGAGCTCGTCACGGTGCCGCCGGGCGTCGAGCATCGCACCGGCAGCGACGAGGAAGCGGAGGTCATCAT
>JALHPV010000107.1 GCA_022842285.1 Kofleriaceae bacterium | reverse complement strand
CGCCCGCGAGGTCGAGCTCGCCGCCACCGTGCAGGCCGAGCTCCTGCCCGGCAAGGGCCCGCACGTCGTGGGGCCGCTCACCGTCGTCGGATCCTGGCGGCCGGCGACCCGGTGCGCCGGCGACTTCTGGGGCTTTCACCCGCTCGGCGATGGCCGCGCCTTGCTCGCCATCGGTGACGTCACCGGTCACGGCGTCGCCTCCGCGATGGTCACGGCCGCCTGTGCCGGGGCGCTCGAGGTCTGTGTCCGCCGCGCCTCCACCCGCCTCGAGCTGACCGATGTCGTCTCGGCGCTCGATGTGGCCATCCGGCGCGTCGGTGGTGGGCAGCTCGCCGCGACCTGTTTCGCCGCGATCGTCGACCCCGTGAACCTCAAGATCACGTACGTCTCGTGCGGTCACCCGGTGCCATACCTGTGTCGGCCGACGGCTCTCCACGCGCTCGTGGGCCGCGGCAATCTACTCGGCATGGGAGTCCCGACTCCCCCTCGCCAGCAGGAACGGGCGCTGGAGCCGGGGGATCTGATCGTCTGGTATACCGATGGTGTGATCGAGGCGCTGGACCCCGCGGGCAAGCCCTTCGGCGACCGCCGGTTGCAACAACTCCTGAAGAAGCTCGACCGCGCCCGCTCGAGCCCGCTCGCGGTCCACGACATCATCCAGGCGAACCTGGCCGCGCATCGCGCCGGGCGGGCCCTCGACGATGACGAGACGATCGTGACCGCCCGCATCGCGGAGACCGCCCCGTGAAGCTGCGGGTCCTCTCCTACAACATCCACAAGTGCATCGGCGGCGTCGACCGCAAGTACATGCCCGAGCGCATCGCCGAGGTCGTGAGCAAGCTCGATTGCGACGTCCTGATGTTGCAGGAGGTCGATGCCGGCGTCCCGCGCTCGCGCGGAGACAAGCAGGTCGATGTCCTCGGTGACCACCTCGGCCTGCCGCACCGCACGTGGTTCCCGAACGTGGACGTACGCGGGGGCGGGCAGTACGGCAACGCGATCCTCTCGCGCTATCCCATCATCGAGAGCAGCAACATCGATCTCTCGATCCGCTGGAAGAAGAAGCGCAGCGCCCTCCACGCCGTCATCCGCGTTCGCCACGATGACGGCGGAGCCGGCGACAGCGGTGCCGAAGGACGGTGGATCGACAGGACCATCCACCTCTTCAACATGCACCTCGGGCTCGCGCGCTTCGAGCGGCGCATCCAGCTCAAGAAGTTCGTCGACTGCCAGCCCTTCGCACATCTTCACACGGACACGCCGATCATCGTCGGTGGTGATCTCAACGACGTCTACGGCGGGCTCGGGAAGGACCTGGAGCCGGCCGGCTTCCGCGGCATCGCGAAGCGCCCGCTGACCTTCCCGGCGTGGGGGCCCGTGCGCTCGCTCGACGCGATCTTCGTCCGGGGGATGGTCGACTTCCTGAAGCTATCGCGCTGCGACTCGCCGCTCGCGCGGCAGGCCTCGGACCACCGTCCGCTCGTCGCTGACCTCCAGCTCCGTCCGCACCAGCACGACGTTCACGATGGCGCCGACCTGAAGCCCCCCGCGCCCCGTCCATAGTGAGCCGCGGAGACGCGCGCCGCGGTTCGGACCCGTAGTAGGGTCCCCGCCATGTTCTCGTCGAAATTCTGGCGTCGAGCGCTCCTCGGGGTTGGCCTCCTGGCCCCCGTCGCGTTCCTTCAGCCGACGGTCGCGCAGCCAGATCCGGTGGCGCTGCGACCGAAGGTCCCCATCAACAACGATCCCAAGATCCCGTTCGAGAAGTACACGCTCTCGAACGGCCTCGAGGTGATCCTCGTGCAGGACAACAGCGTCCCCGTGGTCGCGGTGAACGTCTGGTACCACGTGGGCTCCGGCCACGAGGTCGTCGGCCGCTCCGGGTTCGCGCACCTGTTCGAGCACATGATGTTCCAGGGCTCGGTCCACACCGGCAAGGACGCGCACTTCAGCACGCTGAAGCAGATCGGCGCCGAAGGCGTCAACGGCACGACGAACCAGGACCGTACGAACTACTTCGAGATCGTGCCGTCGAACGAGCTCGAGACCGGCCTCTGGCTCGAGAGCGATCGCATGGGCTTCATGCTGCCGATGCTCGACAAGGCGGCCCTCGACAACCAGATCGAGGTCGTTAAGAACGAGCGCCGCCAGAACTACGAGACCGTCGCTTATCGGCTCTCGCTGTTCGCGCTCTACGAGGCGATGTACCCCGAAGGTCACCCGTATCGCTACCTGACGATCGGCCTCCAGAAGGACCTGAACGCCGCCACCGTCGATGACGTGAAGAACTTCTTCAAGACCTGGTACGTGCCGTCGAACGCGACGCTTACCCTCGTCGGTGACTTCGACACCGCGAACGCCAAGCAGCTCGTCGAGAAGTGGTTCGGCTCGTTCCCGAAGAGCACGAAGCCGTCGACCGTCACGATCCCCGCGCCCGCGCCGAAGGCGGCGACGGTGACGGTGAGCGACCCCCTCGCGAAGCTCGAGCAGGTCTCGTTCGCGTGGCACACGCCGGCGAACTTCCAGCCCGGCGATGCCGAGCTCGACATCACCGCCAACGCGCTCACCGCGGAGGGCTTCGGTCGGCTCTGGCGCGCGCTCGTCGAGACGAAGAAGGTGCAGTACGTGGACGCCTCGCAGAGCAGCGGTGGCTTCTCGTCGATCTTCGAGGTCCAGGTGCGCCTCCTCCCCGGCACCACCGTCGAGGAGGTCAGCAAGATCGTGATGGCCGAGCTCTCGCGCCTCGCGAAGGACCCGCTCGACCAGAAGGACATCAACCAGGTCGTCACCCAGGTCGAGGCGATGACCGTCCGCGGTCTCGAGTCCGTCATGGGGCGTGCCCAGACGCTGCAGTCCTACAACCACTACCTCGGGGATCCCGACAAGATCACCTTCAACCTCGATCGCTACCGCACGACGACCCCCGAGAAGATCCGCGCCGTCGTCGCGAAGTATCTCGTCCCGAGCGAGGTGGTCACGATCATCACCAAGCCCGCCGCCGCTCCGACTGGAGGCAAGTGATGCGTAAGCTCGTCGCCCTCATGATCATGGCCGCTGCCTGCGGCCCCAAGAACCCGCCCACCGCGCAGCCGGCCCCGCCGCCGGATCCGCCGGTGGCTGACCCCACCCCCATTCCCACGCCCGATCCGGAGCCGCCTCGCATGACTCAGACCGCGACGCCGCAGGAGCTCGTGTTCCCCGACGAGGCGTTCCGCAAGGAACAGCCGAAGCCCGCCGCGGTCCGCCCGTTCCGGCTGCCGGCGATGAAGCCGTTCACGCTGAAGAGCGGCATCAAGGTGTACCTCGTCGAGCAGCACACCCTGCCGCTCGTGTCGATGGACCTCGTGTTCGACGGCGGTAACGCGCTCGACCCGGCTGGCAAGGACGGCCTCGCGAGCGTTTGCATGACGATGCTCACCGAGGGCACCGAGAAGCTCGACAAGCCGGCGTACTCGGAAGCGCTCGCCGATGTCGCCTCGAACATCAGCGCGTACGCCGGAGAGATGGAGTCGGTCGTCTCGCTCTCGAGCCTGACCAAGCACCTCCCGACGACGTTTTCGCTGTTCGCGGACACGATCCGCACGCCGGGCTTCCGCCAGGGTGACTTCACCCGCCTCATCAAGCGCCGCACGGAGGCCGTGAAGCAGGCGAAGGCGTCGCCGGCGTCCGTGCAGGGCCGCGTCCTGCCGGCGGTGATGTACGGAACGGCCCACCCGTTCGGCAAGATCACGACGGAAGAGTCGCTCGCCGCGCTCACTCTCGACGAGTGCAAGACCTTCGCGAAGGCGCAGCTGCAGCCCCAGGGCGCGCGTCTGTTCGTCGTCGGTGATCTCGACGAGGCCGGCGTGCGCGCGCTCTTCGACGGCGAAGGCGCCGGGACCCTTGCGAGCTGGAAGGGCAAGGCGCAGGCGCCGAAGCTGCCCGCCCCGAAGACGATGGCGGGACGGATCTTCTTCGTTCACATGCCGGGCGTCGCGCAGTCGCAGGTCTCGCTCATGCACTTCGGTCCGAAGCGCACGGCGAAGGACTACTTCGCGAACACGATGATGGCGTCGGTGTTCGGCGGCGGTTTCGCGAGCCGCATCAACATGAACCTCCGCGAGGACAAGGGGTACTCGTACGGCGCGCGCGGTGGCTTCAGCTACTCGCGTGACTACGGCGCGTTCTCGGCGGGCTCGTCGGTTCGCACCGACTCGACGTTCCAGACGCTCATCGAGATCAATCGCGAGGTGAACGACCTCGCCTCCGGCAAGCGCCCGGTGACCCCCGAGGAGCTCTCGCGCGAGAAGCAAGGCGCCATCCTGGGGCTGCCCGGTTCGTTCGCGACCGCCGCGTCGGCGCTCGGTCGGTATCGCAGCCTCGTCTACTTCGGCCTACCGCTGAACTACTACAACAGCTTTGTCGCCAATGTAGAGAAGGTCACGGAGAAGGCCGTCACGGCAAGCGCGAAGAAGCACCTGAAGCCCGGCGAGGCGGTCTACCTTGTCGTCGGTGATGGCGATGCGGCGATGATCTCGTACGACCCCACGCAGCCCGAGGGGAAGCGTGACGTTCCGTACTTGATCGACGGGAAGCCGGCGACTCTGCGCCAGGCGCTTACTGATCTCGCGGCCAAGGGCACTGTAGGCAAGGGTGCGTTCGTGGAGCTGGACGTCGACGGAAAGATCGTCAAGTAGCGATCACTTACATATTGGGCGTCGCCGTCGATCCTCTCTACAATGGTCGACGTGCAAAGACGTCCAAGACATCGCGAGCGTGGCAGCGCCATGCTCCTCGCGATGATCGTCCTCACCGGTCTCGGAGCCCTCAGCGCGCTCACCGTGATCACGGTGCAGAGTGGTTCGCGGACTACGTCTGCGGATCGGTTTCATTCCATCGCGGTCTACGCCGCCGAGTCAGGCGGCGCCGCCGCGATGAACTGGATGCGCGAGAACGTCGATCCGACGTTGGGTTGGTCGGGCGTGATGCAGCCGAACAACACGGAGCTGGCGAGTCCGAGCGACATCCTCGGCAACAACGTGCTGCCGGGCGCGACCGGGAATCCATTCAGCGATGACATCAACGCGTGGTACCGGGTCGAGATCATGAACAACAAGTCGGACTCCGGTTACTCCGCCGGCGACGACACCGATCGCCGCGCGGTCATTCGCGTGACCGGACACGGCCCCGATGGGGCGATCGCGATCATCGAGTGGGACGTGATGGCGGGGACGGATGCGGCCCAGCGCCCCTGCACCGGATACGCGCAAGAGAATCTATCCGAGGACAACTCGGGTGCGAACGAGTGCCTGCGGAACATCAACACGGCTGGCGGCGCCGTGACGTACACGCCATGAGGAGATCCATGAAGCGAACCCTGAAGCCAGTACTCGGTCTTGTCGCGGGTATGACCTTCTTCTCGATATCAGCTCGCGAGGCTGCTTCTCAGGCGGCATGTCCGGTCACGACGAGCCCGACCGTGTTCGGAGCGACGGCGCTGCAGACCGACTGCACGGTCGGGTCGACACAATGCTCGACCCGCAGCGGCACGACCTTCGACACGACAGCGAATTTGCTGAAGCTGCCCGGAGCCGCCGGGAACTTCCAGGCGCCGCCCGGCGCCTCGGTGTCGGCCGGCGTCTACTTCGCGGCCGTGGGTGACTTCGATCGGGACGGGTGGGATGACTTCATCGGCGCGAACGACCGCGACCGGTTGTTCATCATGCGCAATCAGACGATCACGTGCGGCAAGACCACCTGCAGCACGGTCCCGCTGCCGGATCCGATCGCGAACACGGACCCATGGTGGAACACCCTCACGAATGTTCGGCGGGCTCGGTTCGCGACACCGACTACCGCGGCGGGAGCGATGGTTCCGATGCGGCCCGGACTTGGGTCCGGCGCAGCTCACACCCCTCTCGTCACGGGGGACTTCAACGGCGACGGCTGGGTGGATTTCATCGCCGTCTCGGCGACCGTCGACTATGCCAACGGTGACTTTCCGGCAGCGGTCCGGCTCTTCCTCAACAGCCGGAACAACGGAACCAACGTGCCGCGCTCCGAGCTGGACATGTCGTGCACGAGCTGGCCGACCGCCGGCACGGCCATCTGCAACACGCCCAACTTTCCGACGTTCGAGGCGCCTCGCGACGCGCGAACCGGCGCCACGCTCACAGCCGCGAACGCCACGTCGAGTCCCACGAGCGCGACGGCGCCCGCGACGCACAAGCCAGGTGATTTCGGACCGACGTCGCACTCGTCCACGAACTCGATCTCGCTCGATGTGGACGGAGATCACGACATCGACATCCTCTACGGCCACGGATCGGGAACGTGTCCGGGCTCTCTCTGCACCGTTGCGGGGGAGACGTTCATCGCCGCAATCGACGTGTGGATGAACCAGTGCAACCCGACGGCGCCTCCGACGAGCTGGGATGGCGTTTCTCCTTGGCCGTGCCCGGCAGGCGTTGTGCCGACCTTCGTGAAGGCAGCCACGCCGTTCCTCCCCGACCCCTCTGGTACGTACAACACCACCACGACGTTCACCTCTCTCGGGTTCGATGTTGCCGGGGCGGATACGCCGACCTTCGCCTTCGGTGACGTGACCGGTGACGGCAAGCTGGACCTGGCGCTCGGGTCCCCTGGTTGCTGCAGTCAGGCGGCGAACGCCAACCGTCGGCTGCGCATCTTCCGTGGTGCCGGCGCGACGGCGGCCGTCCAGCGTCTCGATACGTCGGCTCCGATCATCTTGTCAGCGGCGACGGCGCCCCGTGGCTTCGGCGGCGGGCTCACAGGCGTGTTCGTCACGGACTTCTCAGGTGACGGGAGAAGCGATGTTGTCACCGGCAGTGACAACTTCGGGTACAGCGGTTCGCCCGGCGGTGAGGTGTTGTACTGGCGCAACAGCGCAACCGCCTCGCCGTTCACCATCGCTCCAACAACCACGGTCGCTGCCGAAGGGGTCGTCTCCCAGGACTTCGATATGGGCTTCATGCTCGACTACGACAACGACCCGCAGCGCACGAAGGACATGGTCTTCACCGACGGCAACAACTCGTCGAGCTTCTACGTGTTCCCGAACCGCGCGACGCCGGCCACGTTCGCGCCATGCGGCGAGGTCGCATCGGGAACGTTGCCCGTCTCCGCCACCGCCGAGCTCATCATCACGGGAGCGCGCCTCACTGCGAACGCTACGGTGCCGGCTGGCACGTCGATCACCTATTTCATGTCGAACGAGGAGCCCGCGAACTGGATCCCGGCCACGAGCTGCCTCACGGCGCCAACCACCGATTGGTGCGTCACCTTTCCTACCGTCACCGGCCGCGCGGTGCGGTGGCGAGCCGTCATGGATTCGAACACGGCCGATGGGGCTGGCGTGTGCACGTCCACTGGCTCGAACACGCCTTCGATCTCGTCCGTGAACGCGCAGTACGTCTATACACCGTCCGGCCAGCACTACCGCGCCGGCGTCGTCGTCAACGACGGAATCACGTACACGGGGTCGTTCACGCAGCCGGGCGAACGCGGTCATTTGTACGCGATCAACGCCGGGCTCTCGACGACCTATTGGGACGCAGCGGAGAAGCTCGACGCTCAGGCCACTCGCAACATCTACACGAGCGACACCCAAAGCACCTCGCCCACGCGCCTCGACTTCACCCTCGCGAACGCTGCGACCCTCCAGTCGGTGCTTGGTGCCGGGTCGCTGACGCAGGCCCAGAATGTAATTTCGTGGATCCTCTCGGCGCGCTTCGGCGTCGGCGGCGCCACCGCCCTCTCCAAGCTCGGCTCGATCGTGAGCTCGACCCCGGCGGTGCTGTCCGTGCCGTTCCGCCCGAACTGGTACAGCTATGTGACGCTCGCGGATCGCGCGCTGTACGACACGTTCGCGAGCTCCAACGCCTCGCGCATCCCGCTCGTGATCTACGGCTCGAAGGACGGCATGGTGCATGCGCACTACTCCATCGCCCGCAACATCAGCGACCCGCGCAACGGCAACGAAGCGTGGGCGTTCGTGCCTCCGACCAACGCGGCGACGATGACGACGGACTACACGAACAGTCTCTCGGGCACGTTGGCGATCTCGTCCTTCCCCGATGGCTCGCCGACGCTCCTCGACTGGAAGAAGGACTCGAACACGATCGCCACCGCCGCCATCATCAACACGGGTGCGGGCGGCATCTCGGTCACGGCGCTCGACGTCACGAACACCGTGCCCGTCATCTCGCCCACGGCCAACTCCGTCAGCGGTCCGACACCGATGTTCTCGGTGCAGCCGGGCACGTCGTTGGCCGGCAAGGCTTCGTCGAAGGTCGGCGTCGCGCGAACCAAGATCGGCACCGTCGAGACCTACGTCATGATCGCCGGCACGGGACCGTCGGGCAGCTGCTCGGTCGTTGCCTCCCCCGGCGCCACGACGCCCATCACCGCCTGCCCGGGCCGCGTGGTCTCCGGCTACAACCTGGCAAGCGGAGAGTTGATGTGGTCGTTCGAGATGCGGTGCCCGCTGACGAGCGACATCACGGTCTTCGAGACGGATGACGCCGGGGAGGCGGGCTCGCCCGCGCTCGACGGCTTCGCGGACCGCGCGGTGTTCGCTGACGAATGCGGCTACGTCTACAAGGTCAACCCGGCGCAGAACGCGGTCACGGCTGCCAACCCGAATGGTTGGATCAGCAACACCGGGCTCGGCTCGATCGCGATCCCGAGCTCGGCCACGTCCAACAACGTGGCGCGCGTCGCGCTCTTCTCGACGATCGATTCGTCGGGTTCGCTCGCGGCGAGCCGCCCCATCACCGGTACGATCGGGGCGCGGGTTGATAGCACGAACGACGTGGTCCTCTACTTCGGGACCGGCGGTCTCGAGACCTACGATCCGAAGCTCACGAACCACTTCTACGCCGTGTACGCGAGGAACGGCGCGATCCGCAGCAAGCTCGTCGGCACGTGCAAGGCGACGACGCCGGTCCAGTGCGAGAAGTTCTACGGCGGCGTCGTCCTGACGCCGGACGAAGCCATCACCCAGCGCACGTATGACCCGCTAGTTGGTGGCGGGACGTGCGACTACGGCAAGACGATCATCTCGGCCTACTCGCTGAATAGCGGCTCCACCTTCACGCCGACCTTCACGGTCGACAACGGCGGTACGCTCGCCGCAGTCTCCGGTCCGCTCTATGGCGATGCCGGCGCTCTCTACTTCGCAACTCTGAGTGGTCAGGTCGCACGCATCGGCACGCCCCGCGTCGCCGAGGCCGGCGGAGACAGTGCCACCGGCTACACCGGCGGCATGGCGTCGATCGGTACGGAGACGGCATCTCCGACCAAGGGCTTCGCGCTCATGGGATGGCGAGTCGTCCTGTGAAGCGTCGTCCACGTAACCGCGAGCGCGGCTTCACGCTGCTCGAGCTCCTCGTGACATTGATCGTCACGACAATCGGGCTGGTCGGCCTGCTCTCCCTCCACGTCTCGCTCACGCGCGGCAACGAAGGGCAGGGGCGGTCTGCCGAGGCCGTCGTTATCGCCAACCAGACCGTCGAGAATTTGCGGTCGATGACGCAGGCCGAGATGATGACGCAGCTCACTGGTAGCGGAACGTCGATGCCTCCGACCAACGTCACCATCAGCACGATGGCGGGCCGCAACGGCCTGACCTACGAGCGCCGCGTACTCGTGACCGCGATCAATAACCAGCTCTGGCGCATCCGCGTCGAGGTGACGTGGACGGACGACGGGGCGGCCGCGGGTGCCGACGAAGGCATCTACGACCACCGGATCGCTGCCGAGCTCGTGCGCACGACGAAAGAAGCGCTGTGAAACGCACTCGTCAGCGCGGCTTCACGATCCTCGAGCTCCTCGTCGCGCTCCTCATCAGCTCGCTCCTCGTAGGCATGATCCTCGCGATCTTCTTGCGCATGTCGCTGGCGTACCGAAGCCAGCAGGAGGTCTCTGGCGTCCAGAGCGTCCTTCAGTCCGCACGCGCGTGGATCGAGCGCGACGCCAAGCAGGCGGGCTACGGGCTCGCGCAGGGCTTCACCGTCGCGTCTACCACGATCCCGCCGCCGCTCATCGCACCGGTGGCGATCGTCAACAGCAACACGGGCCCCGATCAGGTCAGCTTTCACTATGCCGATCCGACGCTCCAGGCCCTGGTCACCGCCAATGGCGAATGGACGGGCTCGACCCGTCGCGTGCAGGTCGACGACGTCTCTGGCTTCCAGGACGGCATGGTCGTGGTGATGTCGACGCCCGACCTCATCGACGGCCTGCTCGGCGACGGCAAGATCGCGACCTACGACGCCTGCGTCGTCCAGATCTCCTCCGTCATCTCGACCCCGCCTGGCTTCGAGATGGCCCAGAGCGGTTCGTGGGGCACCACGGGCCTCAATCACTGCTCCTCGCCCACGGTCGCGCGCACGATGATCTATCGCTTCGTCGCACACACCTACCGCATCGATCCCTCCCCCACCCGCGCCGCCCTCGGCGTCCTCCAGATCTCGCGTACCGGCGTCCTGAACTCGGCTGCGGCGTTCGAGGACATCGGCATGGGTTTCACCGATCTTCAGCTCGCCGCCTATTTCTTCGAGTCCAGCGACACCTCCGATACGTCCGACCCCGACTCCGATCCGCAACGCGACTGGTACTCGAGCACGCTGATGGAGACCAAGACGCTCCCCGCACAGAAGGGCGTCTCCACGCTAGCTCCCATGCTCCAGCTCTCCGTGTCACTGGTGGCGCGTACGGAAGCAGATCGGGAGGGCCTTGGCACCGCCTTCACGCCGAAGCTCGTTGACGACCTCAACGTCAACAACAACATGATCGGTGACCGCGACGAGGTCGATCTTTCGCTCACCTCCAACCCGGCCCTCCAGGGCAACCGCCTCTATCGCCACACGACCTTCTACGCCGACCTCCGCAACATCGGAGTCGGGCGATGACCCGGCGCCCGCAGCGCGGATTCACGCTCACCGAGATGATGGTCGTCGTCGCCATCATCGGTGTCCTCGTGACTCTCGCCAGCGTCTACATGCGCCCGGTCACCACCGCGGCCGACGTCTCCAACCGCTTCGCCGCCATGGTCAAGGACGCTCACCGCCGCGCCGTCACCATGGGGCAGGTCCGCCCCAATGTCGCCGCCGTGGAGGGCCGTGCGCGTGTCCGCATCGAAGGCTCCGCGGGTCCCCATCCTACCTTCACGCTCTTCACGCTCGTCGAGGACTCCCCCGTCACCGCGACCAGCGCCACGTGGGTTCCCGAGACCCAGTTCACGGTCCACCGGGACGTCGAAGCCGAGTCCTACAGCGACGCCGTCGGGACTCACTCAGCACTCACACTCGAAGCCGACTTCAGCACCTTCGTGCTTCACTGCTTCCCGAATGGCACTTGCTCGGCGAAGACCGTGTTCTTCGAAGGCACCCGCGGTCCCTCCCGCGAACGTCAGGTGCGTATCTCGGTCATGCCGCTCGGCGGCACCGTGCACGTGACGCGCTCCTGGGACTGATCCGAGCGAAACCCACAGTGATGACGCCCTTCGCGGGGCGTGAGCCTGCGTCAAGTCGGTAGCCTGGCGAGGCCATGTGCTCGGATCGCCTGCTTCGACTCGTCCTGCTCGTGCTCCTCGGCGCATGTGGCTCTCGGACCCCCGCTCACGACTACGCGCAGGAGCCTGACCCCCGCACCGCCGAGCTCGTGCTCGGCGTCGGTGACGTCGTGGCCATCAACGTCTGGGAGAACCCTGATCTCTCGACCGAGACCACCGTTCGCCCGGACGGCACCATCACGATGCCGCTCGTCGGTGACCTGAAGGCCCGAGGCGAGACTCCCACCGCGCTTCGCGAGCTCATCAAGCGGCGGGTCCAGGAGTTCGTGAAGCTCGAGGGCATCGAGGTCACGGTCGCGGTCAAGGAATGGAAGTCCTACAAGTTCACGGTGCAGGGCGAGGTCGCTCGCCAGGGTGTCTTCCAGTCCGACTCGTTCGTCACCGTCGCCGAGGCCCTCGCGATGGCCGGCGGCCTGACCCGCTTCGCCAAGCGGGGCGACATCCGCATCTTCCGCCGCGACGTGAAGACGTCGGAGGTCCGCCAGATTCCGATCGACTACAACGATCTCACCAGCGGCTCGCGCCTCGACATGAACATCTGGATCCTCCCCGGCGACACCGTCTCCGTACCGTGATGTCAGCCCCAGGCGCGCTTGATCGCCTCGGCGATGCCGCCACCCTCGCCGGCGCGAGCTTCGAGCAGATCGCTGGCCGCGGCGCGGACGGCCTCGGGGGCACCGCCCATCGCGAAGGAGCGACCGGCGACGTTGAACATCGGGATGTCGTTGACCCAGTCGCCGATGGCGACCGCCTCCGAGGTCTCGCACCCGGCGGCCGCGCAGAGCTCGGCGAGCGCGATGCCCTTGCTGCGTGACGCATCGCGCGCGAGGACGGCGTAGGTGTTCGGATGGGTCCAGACGGGGAAGGCCACCGTGAACAGGCCCGGTACACCCGCCAGCACCGCGTGCGCGGCTTCGACGGCCGCTTGCTCGCCGACGGCGACGGTCATGAGCGGCTCCTGCTGCCACGCGACTTCGTCCTCCACGACACGAACATTCGGTGACCACGTGGCGATGTAGCTCGACCACGGCGCCCCGGGCTCGGCGTGCGCGATGCCGGCGGCATCGAAGACGAAGCTGGCGAGGCCGTGGCCGGAGATGGTCTTGCGCAGCTCGGCGCGCATGGCCTCGGACATCGGGTGATGCGCGTGCGTGCGGTTACTCGATAGCTCGACGAGGTGGCTGCCCTCGACGCACGCGATCAGGCCCTCGATCCCGCACTGCTGCGCGGCGCCGAGCGAGCCCGACTGCAGGCGGCCGGTCGCGATGGTGACGGTCACGCCGGCCCGTTGCAGCTCCGCGATCGCGGCGACGTCACGTGGATCCACGACCTGATCGCGGCGCAGCAGGGTCCCGTCGAGGTCGAGGGCGAGGAGCTTGTAGGTCATAGCGTCCCTGGGCCATGAGCGAAGCGACGCATGCGCCGACACTGTATCAGCGGCGTGCGAGCTTGATCGTGAGGGGCCAGTTGATCTGACGGGGCTGGCGATCGCCCCACAGCCTCGCGACCCGCTCTTCGAGGGCGTGCCATGCCTCACTCGCGGCCTGCGGTTCGCGCGCCCTGAACTGCTGGTGCGCGGACCACGTGCCGATGTAGCCGAGCAGCGCGTCGGGCCCCCAGGTGGCGGTGAGCTCGATGGGCGGCGCGGTCACAGCGGGCCACGGCATCTCGAGATCCGCATAGCCATTCGCGACGATCGCGCGTTCGGGATGCCAGAACGGCTCGACCGCGTCCCGGTACGGACCGACCACCGCGGCCAGGAGGTCATCGAGCGTCATGTCGTTGTAGGTCACGAGCGCCACCAGCGCGCCGGGCCTCGCCACCCGACCGGCCTCCGCCACGAAGCGCGGCCAGTCGAACCAGTGCGCGGCCTGCGCCACGACCACGAGCGATGCGCAGCCATCGGGCAGGCCGCTCGTCTCGGCCGGCGCCACCCGGTACGAGATCCGAGGATGCGGCGCGGCCTGGCCGACCTGCTGTGCCGAGGCATCCGTCGCGATCACCCGGTCGAACCGCTCGGACAGCCCGACCGAGAGCTGTCCCGAGCCGCACCCCACGTCCCAGGCGAGGTCGGTCGCCCTCGACCGGTCGGCCAGGGTGTCCACGAGCTCCCGCGGATAGACCGGCCGGTACTTCGCGTAGCCGGTCGCTACCGAGGAGAAATTGTCCCGGAACGTCATGCTATGACCCTGGGATGCCGGTCTCGCGCCGCGGGTTGCTTGCGGGAGGATTCGCCGCCGCTGCGGCCGCCGCCCTGGGCCGGCGTGCGCTCGCAGATCGGTCTCGCAAGGCGCCCGCGCACGGCTCGAGCAAGTTCCGCTTCGGTCAGCTCCAGCTCGGCAGCGGTTCGTCGTGGAATCCCCGTCCCGGGGCGCTGCGGCGTCTCGGCTGGGAGCTCGAGAAGCGGACGTCGATCGAGGTCGAGCTCGAGGCGGCCGTCGTCACGCTCGCGAGCGAGACGCTGCACGAGACGCCGTTCCTGTACCTCGCGGGCGAGCGCGAGATCGAGCTGCCCGGGCCAACGAGCATCGAGGCCCTGCGCCGGTTCCTGACGTTCGGTGGCTTCTTGCTCATCGACTCGGCCGAGGGGGCCACCGACGGTGCGTTCGCGGCGAGCGTCCGCAAGCTCATGGCCGCGGTCTTCCCCGCGCCGGCGAAGAACCTCGAGGTCGTCCCGAAGGACCACGTCATCTTCAAGTCGTTCTACCTCCTCGATCAGCCGCTGGGCCGCCTCGCGATCGCGCCCGCGCTCGAGGCCGTGGAGCGCGACGGCCGCATCGTCGCCGCATACGTGGCGAACGACCTGGGCGGCGCCTGGGCCCGCGACGACTTCGGCAACTACGACTTTCCGTGCGAGCCCGGCGGCGAGCGCCAGCGCGAGCTCTCGTTCCGCATGGGCGTGAACGTCGTGATGTACGCGCTCTGCCTCGACTACAAGGCCGATCAGGTCCACGTGCCCTTCATCATGAAGCGGCGCAAGTGGAAACCCGACGAGTAGGGCCGCCGAAGCGGGCATGAGCATCGTCCTCTTTCATACGTACCTGCGGTACGCGCTCGCCGGGGCCGCGGTCGTCCTCGCGATCCTGACGGTCCTCGCGGTGAAGCGCGGCAAGGGCGGCCTCGGGGCGGCCCTCGGCGTCGCCACCCTCGCGGCCGGGGGTGCGCTCGCCACGGAGGCGCTCGTCAACTTGACGGTGAAGCTGGCCGCACCAGGCGCGACCGACTTCAACGAATACCGCTGGGTCATGCTCGCGCCGTGGGGCCGCCTGGGGCTCGCGCTCGGCGCCGTCGCCGTCCTCCTGATCGTCGGCCTGTCGTGGCGCGCCACCCGTGGTGCCCCAGCCTGGCGTCGCGCGACGATGATCGGCCTGCGCGCCGGCGCGGCCGTCGGTGCGCTCGTCGTGTTCCTCGAGCCAGCCGTCGAGCTCCGTCAGGTCGCACGCGAGCCCAACCGCATCGCCTTTCTCATCGACGATTCCGCCTCGATGGGCCTCGCCGAGGATCCGCAGGGCCCGACGCGCTTCGAGCGCACGCGCCAGCTGTTCCGCGACTCCGCGTCCACGCTCGACGTGTGGCAGCGCGATCACAAGACCGACTACTACACGTTCAGCGAGACCGTTGGCGCGACGTCGCTGGCGGGCCTCGCCATCATGCAGCCGCTCGGCAAGGCCACGCTCATGCGCAAGGCGCTCGAGTCGGTGCGGGCCCGCTACGAGGGCAACGACCTCGCCGGCATCGTCCTCATCTCCGACGGGGCCGCCACCGGGGGGTTCGGCGAGGACGCCAGCGAGGCCGTGATGCGCGACTTCCTCCGCACCCTCGACACCCGCGTGCACACGGTGTGGGCGGCCCGTTCGGGCTTGAAGGATATCGCCATCGCACGGGTGAACGCGGACGAGTTCGCCTTCGTGCGCACCGTGGTGCGGATCGACGCGGTGATCCGCACCACCGGCCTCACCCCGCAACGGCTCCCCGTCACCCTCTCCACCGACGGGCAGCCGCTGCGCCAGAAGCTCGTCGATCTCCCCGCGGGCGATGCCGAGGTCACGGTGACGTTCGAAGTCACGCCGCCTCGCGTGGGCCGGTACGTCTACGAGGTCAGCGTCCCGGTCGCGGCGGGAGAAGCCGTCACGACCAACAACACGCGCAGCTTCGTCATCCGCGTCATCCGCGACAAGATCCGCGTGCTCCAGGTCGCCGGGCAGCCCGCATGGGACGTGCGGGCGCTGCGCCAGATGCTGAAGAGCAACCCGAACGTCGACCTGATCTCGTTCTTCATCCTGCGCACGCAGGACGACATCTCGCTGGTGCCCAACGACGAGATGTCACTCATCCCGTTCCCCACGCGCGAGCTGTTCGAACAGCAACTTCCCTCGTTCGACCTCATCATCTTGCAGAACTTCGAGTACCTGCCGTACGGCATCGGCGACTACCTCGAGAACATCCGCAGCTACGTGGAGGGCGGCGGGGGGCTCGCCATGCTCGGTGGCTCGGTCTCGTTCTCGTCGGGCGGCTACTTCGGCACCCCCGTCGCGACGGCGCTCCCGGTCGAGCTCTACGGCCCGTTCGACGGCGACCCGGTGCTCGACGGAGGCCGCTACTCGCCCGTCCTCACCGAGCATGGCTCGCTCCACCCCGTCACGTCGCTGCGCTACTCCGCCTCCGACAACGCCGCCGTGTGGAAGGCGCTGCCGCCGCTCGTCGGCACGAACCTCGTCGCGGGGGTGAAGCCCGACGCCACCGTGCTCGCCACGCACCCGCGCCTGAAGCTCAAGAACGGCAAGCCGCTGCCCGTCATCGTCGCCGGTGACTACGGCAAGGGCCGCTCGCTCGCGGTGATGACCGACTCGCTGTGGCACTACGGCTTCGTCGCGGCGGCGCGCCCTGGTGACGACGGCCGCCACTACACGAAGCTCTGGGAGAACGCGATGCGCTGGCTCATCCAGGATCCCGATCTCCGGAACCTGCTCGTCGACAGCGATGCGGTCGAGTACGTCCCCAACGCGCCGGTGCGCGTGACGGTGCGGCTCCTCGGGCGCGACTACCAGCCGTTGCCCCGCGGCACGGTCTCGCTCGTCGTGAAGCGCGGCGCCGATCCTCTGCGGGCGCAGCAGGTGCAGGCGACCAAGCTGACCGTCGGCGATGACGGTACGGCGGTGTACGAGCTGTCAGGGGAGGACGTCGCGGAGCCGGGCGTCTACCGTGTCGAAGGTCACGCGACGATCGCTGGCCGACAGGTCGATGCCTCCGACATCTTCTTGGTGCGAGAAGGTGGGACGGAGCTCGACCGTCCCACTGGCGACCCCGAGACCCTCGCCATCGTGGCCAGTGGCACCCGCGGCACGGCCCTCGGTGCCGTCGAGACGTTGCCGGAATCACTGCCTTTCGATGCCCCCCGGATCGTGCGGGTGGACCGGCGCACGGACGTCGAGCTCTGGAGCCGCCCGGGCCTCCTGCTGCTCATCGTCGCGCTCCTCGGACTCGAGTGGCTCCTCCGCCAGCGGAGCGGCTACCTGTGACATTGTCTTCTCATGAAGCACTGGGGCCTGGCCTGTCTGCTGTTCGCCGCGTGTGGCGGCGATGACTCGAACGAGTTCCCGACCACGTCCTGCGCCGATGTAACGGGGACCTGTCAGGAGCTTCCGGCCGGTGATCCCGCGGCCCTCGTGACGGCCGCGAACTCGATCGAGGCGAACACGACCCTCGTTCTCGGCACGGGCACGTTCTCGATGACCGGTGCGCTCACGATCCGCACGGATGGCGCGCACATCATCGGCCAGGGCATGGACGAGACGATCATCGACTTCGGTCAGTCGACGGCGCAGAGCAACGGCGTCGATGCCCAGAGCGATGACTTTCTCCTGCAGGGCGTCACGGTCGTCGATGCGCCGAAGGATGCGGTGCGCGTCGAGGCGAGCGTGGGCGTGGTCCTGCGCGACGTGAAGACCACGTGGACGACGCCGGGCGACATGACGAACGGTGGCTACGGGCTCTACCCGGTGAAGTCAGAGAACGTCCTCGTCGAGGATTGCGTCGCGGAGCATGCCTCCGATGCCGGGCTCTACGTCGGGCAGTCGCAGCGCGTGATCGTGCGCAACAACCGCGTGCAGAACAACGTCGCCGGTCTCGAGATCGAGAACACGCAGTACGCCGACGTCTACAACAACACCGCGACCAACAACACGGCCGGCATCGTCGTGTTCGATCTGCCGGGCAATCCGATCGTCGGTCGCGACGTGCGGTTGCGCGACAACATGATCATCGACAACAACTATCAAAACTTCGCCCCCGGCGGCACTGTCGCCGTGATCCCGTCGGGAACCGGGACCTTCGCGATGGCGTCGCGCCGCGTCGAGATCACGGGCAACACCTACCAGGGCAACAAGACGGTCGACATCGCGTTGATCAGCGGCCTCGTCGTCGAGGACAACCAGGTGATGTGGGAGCTGGCGACGGCCGACCTCCAGGGCAGGTGGGATGACCTCGGGCTGGCCGCTGGCGCCACGCCGAATACCATCACGAACTTCCGCCAGGAGAACGTGCTCGTCGCGAACAACACGCACATGGGCTCGGGCATGGACCCGGACACCGGCGACCCGTTCATGTTCGGGTTGCTCCTCGGCGCGGCCTATTCCGGGATCGGCCCCATCGACAGCGTCCTCTACGACGCGATCGGCGAGCCGATGTTCAGCTCGACCGACCCGCTGATGAACACCAACACGAACCGCATGTGCGTCGGTGGCAACACGGGCGGCACGTTCGGGAGCATGAACCTGCCGGCACAATCGACGACGAACATCATCCCGTTCTTCCGCCCCGCGGCGCCGTTCGCGCCGTTCGATTGCACGGCGCTGGCCAACGGTCCCGTCGCCGAAGTCATCCTGCCCTAGCCGATGCGCGCGATCCTGCCGATCCTGCTCGTCGCTGCGTGCGGCGGTGATGATGGTGGAGGGGGCGTCGATCTGACGAAGCCGGTGACCGTGCCCGAGGGGCCGGCGCCGACGAACCTGTCGGCGTTCAACCTGTTCGCGTGGAACGGAACCATCGAGTGGAATCCGACGGGCGATCGCATCGCACCGTACGATCTCAACACGCCGCTGTTCTCCGACTACGCGCTCAAGTCGCGTGCGGTCTACCTGCCCGACGGCACCAGCACCGCGTACTCGGCGGACGCCTGGTTCGAGCTACCCGTTGGCTCGGTGATCGCGAAGAACTTCCTGTTCCCGGCGGACTTCCGTGCGCCCGATCAGGACGTGACACTCGTGGAGACACGGCTCCTCGTCCGTCGCGCGGAGGGGTGGACCGCCTTCCCGTACATCTGGAATGCCGAGCAGACCGACGCCGTGTTCGCACCGGGCGGTGAGGTGCGAGCCATCTCGTTCATCGATGCCGCCGGCGCTCCCCGGACGGCGAACTACCTGATCCCGCAGCGCAACCAGTGCGAGAACTGCCACGAGCGCGCGGGCGAGAAGCAGGTGCCGATCGGGATCGCGGCGCGGCACCTCAACTGGAACGGTCAGCTCGAGGACTTCGCGGCGCGAGGCCTGCTCACGGGGCTGCCGGCGTCCGCCGTCCCGGCGGCGACCGACTTCCGCACGATCGAGATGAACGGCATCGCCGGGCTCTCCCCCACCCAGATCGAGACCGCTGCCCGTAGCTACCTCGACATCAACTGTGCGCACTGCCACCGACCCGATGCGGTGCAGGGCGAGACGTCGCAGCTCTTCCTGAACTACGACAACACCGACCTGTTCCGCCTCGGAGCCTGCAAGCGCCCGGGCAGCGCGGGAGCCGGGAATGGCGGCCTGGAGTTCGACATCGTGCCGGGCAATCCTGCCGAGTCGATCCTCCAGTTCCGGCTCGAGACCACGCAGGTAGGGGCCATGATGCCCCTCCTCGGGCGGTCCCTCTCGCATGCCCGCGGCGTGGAGCTCGTGCGGGCCTGGATCGAGGGCATGACGCCGGTCGACTGCGCGCAGCAATAGGGTAAAACCGGGACCGCAATGTCCCTGGCCCTCGACAGCATCGTCACTGACCTGATCTTCCAGGCTACCGCCTCCCTGGATCAGGCGACCCTCATCGCAGGTTTCGGCGGCGAGGAGGCCCTGGCGACCAAGCAGGTCCTCGACATCGACCGCCTCGATCCGCGCGCCGAGATGGAGCTCTCTCCTTCGATGCCCTTCCGCCGTCGCGGCGAGAAGCGGATCATGTTGATCGATCCGAACATCAATCCGCCGCGCGAGAACCCGCAGGAGGATCCGATCATCGCGACCGATCTGCGGTCCTCCAAGGAGGCGCTGATCGACATCTGCACGAAGCTGCCGATCCGCCTCGGCCGCTTGTTCGCGCTCGGCAGCTGGGGTGACTCCGTGATCGTCGCTCGCAATGCCCGCGACCTCCGCGGCATCGCGCTCGTCCTGTGGGCCCTGGACCCGCAGATGGACCAGGACGGCAAGCGCCGCGGCTCGCAGCTCTCGCAGAAGGAGTTCGAGCAGAAGCTGATGGCCTACGAGAAGCGCCTCGACGAGCTCGACGAGACGCAGATCCTCGCGCGCCTCTCCGGCGTCAACTTCGAGCGCCGCGGCGAGCTGCTCGTCGTCGATGTGCTCGAAGCCGACGGCACCTGGGATCAGCGCAAGTCGATGCTCATGGAGCAGCAGCTCGCCGCGATCGACACGTTCTCGTTGATCCCCGGCGCACCGTCGACGGCCAAGGTACCCGTCGCGCCGGCCGGCCCGACCAACGGGGCGCTCAAGACCGAGGCGACCCAGAAGCCCGTCGCCGCCGCGCCGCCGGCCAAGCCGGCGCCAGAGCCCAAGGTCGAGCCCAAGGGACCGCCGCTCTCCGTGCAGGAGCTCGACGGCAAGGTGATCATCGTGTTCCCCGCCGAGCGCTTCGACCTCGACGTCGCCGCTGCCCTCGGGAAGCGCGACTGGGACCAGGTCGTCCGCAGCTCGGACAATCTCTCCGGTTCGCAGCGCGACCGCCTGCAGCGCGACGGGGCCGGCTGGGTCGCCCCGATCGAGTTCCTGTCCGAGGTCTTCGTCGACGGCAAGCCGCTCACCAAGCAGGCGTTCGAGCGCGATGCGCAGACGGCCGATGGCTTCAAATCCCTCGAGGTCCACTTCCCGCGCTTCGGCGAGGTCCGCCTCTTCGAGATCGCGGGCAAGGGCCGCTTCGTCACCTCACTCGGGGACGCGCAGAGCGCCGCGCGCCTGGTGATGTGATGCGCCGCGGCGTCGTTCTCGCGGTCGTGCTCCTGACCTCGTCGGCGCACGCCGAGCGCGACGACAGCCCCGACGCACTCTCGCTCCAGAAGATCGTCTACGCGCACGACGACGCGCTCTACACGTCCGACGCACGCGGCCGGAACGACCAGAAGCTCGTCGAGCTCCCCGCCGGCGCCGGCAAGGTCCGCGCCCTCCGCACGGATGCGGCCGGCAAGGTCCTCGCTGTCGATCTCGCTGCGTCCTGGTACTGGATGCCTCTCGATGGCTCGGCCAAGCAGCTCGCCAAGCTCCCGTGTGGCGATGGCCCGCTGCAGGTGGCCGCCGACGGCACCAACGTCATCTGCCGGAGCTCCACCGTGCCGGCCCAGTCCGTGTTCGTCCGCCTGAGCGACGGCAAGGTCTGGCAGCTGAAGAACGTCCCCACTCAGGGTGCCCGGATCGTCGGCTCGTATCCCAATCGCAAGCTCGTCTGGTCGGACGCCTCGGGAGTCTGGATCGCGAACCCGAATCGTCTCGGCGAGAAGAAGTCGCTGGCCTCGCAGGCTCCGCTGCGCGGCTTTCTCCCCAGCCCCGACGGCACCCGCGCCGTCGGCGTGTACTCGGAGCGTACCTACGTCGGCAAGAAGGAGTCGGCGCCCACCGAGTGGCTCGTGGGGTTCCCGCTCGATGGCACGGACGTTCACCGCAAGTCGATCGAGAAGGCGGTCCCCGTCGACTGGTCGCACGACGGACAGTGGGTGTTGCTCCAGGACCGCACGAGCGCCTGCATCGTCCGCGCGACGGGCGGCCAGTACAAGTGCTGGAAGGGCTACACCGCGGTCGGGATTGCCGCCGACGGATCGTTCGCCCTGGTCCTCGGGGATCGCGATCGCGACAAGGACAAGGACAAGAAGAAGGACTCGAAGAAGAAGAAGAAGGCCGAGCCGTCCGACGAGGACTCCGAGGAGTCAGCGGCGGACGAGCAACCGGACGGAGCGTCGGTGCCCTCGGATGCGGACGATATCGCGGTGCCGTTGCCGACGGGGCCGCTGGCGCTGTATCGGACGAAGCTCGAGGGGCCGTACTCGGACCCGCCCGAGCTGGTCGTGAAGAACGTCGACGGCGCGGCGGTCGTGATTCCGGCGACGAAGTAGCACCGCGCGGCTCGCTTCGCTCGCGCGCGTTTGTCGCGCGGGGCGGACGGTCTGGGTCTGGGCGGACGGTCTGGGTCTCGGTCTGCGGCTCGTGATCGGTCCCACGATCGTCGGCGCTTTTTCGCCGATAGTTTTCGCGACTGCGCCGCTCCATGGCGGCCGCTTCGCTCGCGTTTGTTGCGCGGCCTATTCGCTGCGTCGCTCGCGCGATTGCGCAGCTCCACCGCGCGGCTCGCTTCGCTCGCGCACGTTTGTCGTGTGGCTACTCCCTGCGTTCGATGGCGCAACGAAGAAGCTTGTCGTTGCTCGTCGGGGCAGCGGGGGCGCCGAGCCCGTCGCTTTGCGCACGCCCCGCGCAGCGACGGGCATCGGGCGCTCCCCCGCCGCCCCTCCTCCGGGAGCAAAGCGCCTGGGGCGGCAGAAAGGCAGATGTCATGTTCGTTGCT
>JALHPV010000106.1 GCA_022842285.1 Kofleriaceae bacterium | reverse complement strand
AGCACCGGTTCCCGCGACGATAATCTGCTGTCTCGGCGGGGCGAGCCGGGTGTCGCAGGGGTCCGACCCCTGCGACACCTCGACGTGCCCAATCAAATGGAGCAGGACGGCGAGGCCGCGCACCACGGCGGGGCTCGTGCCCGCGCCACGGCCCCAGGTCACCGCGGGACGAGCTGTTGTCCGGCGGTGGACGGGTGGCGGACGCGTCCGGCCGACGGGCGGACGAATCGCGATCGGGCGCATGAAGAATCGCGGGGATGCGCCTGGCAACGGCCTTGCTGATGGGGCGTCCGCATGACGATCAGCTTTTGCGCGGACCGAGAGGTGGAACGGAGCTTCGGGCAACTCATGGAGGCGGTCGTGAAGACCGAGATCGTGTGGACCGATCCGAGGAGTGACGACGAGGCGGCGCGGATCGAGGCCGCGCGGCTCGAGACGTTGAGCATGGATGTGATGCACCACGTGTGTGCCGCCATGCCCGGACTGACGAAGTACCTCCGGGCGAACGGCACGGAGCGGACGCTGGCGCGGGAGGCGTACCTGAGCGTCCTCGGGCTGCTCGCCATGACGACGCGGATCACGGAGCGCGACGTCGAGCCGGTGGTGGCGATCGAGAACGTGCAGGAGGCGGCGCAGGGGCTGCTCGACGCCCTCGTGCCGTACGTCACGGGGGCCGAGACGGGGCTGCGGCTCGCCCTGCTGGAGCGGCGGCGGTCCCAGGTCGGGCAGGTTGGCTTCACCCAGTGACGCAAGGAAACGACATGGGTCGTTAACGCGGCACCGCTACGCGAGGTCGGGTCGCTTTATTCACGCGAAATACGTGGGGCAGGGGGTTGGCGCTCGGGTTGCTCTAGCTTCCGACATGCCGAATCGACTCGTTGCCTTGATCCTGACCCTGGGCGCCGCCGCGTGCGGCTCGTCCGTGAAGACCATCGCGATCAATCCGGCTCCGCACGCCATGACCCCGCGGCCGCCCGAGACCGTGGAGATGTTCACGTCCGGACCGCCGCAGCGGCCCTACGTCGATGTAGCCCTCATGGAGGCCGAAGAGGAGTCCAGCTTCTCGACCCACAAGACGCCCGAGATGCTTACGGCGCTTCGCGAGCGCGGGGCGCAGATGGGCTGCGACGCGATCGTCTTTGGCGGGATGTCGTCGCGCGACCCGAACCTCGGCGACACCGAGACGTGGCTGAACGACGACGCGAAGGGCCGCAAGGGCATCTACGCGACGTGCATCGTGTACACGGGCACGCCGACCGTCGCCGGCCAGTAGTACAACTCGGCGGTGGATGCGCTGATCCGCGCGGTACGAGTGGTGCGCGACGGCGTGGAGAGCCCCGACGCGTATCCCTTTTCGATCCCGGCGGTGCGCGCCATCGAGGAGCTGGCCCTCGACAAGCGGGTCACGTTTCTCGTCGGCGAGAATGGCTCGGGCAAGTCGACGCTCGTCGAGGCGATCGCGGTCGCCGCCGGATTCAACGCCGAGGGCGGGTCGCGAAACATGAGGTTCGCCACGCGGTCCTCGGAGTCGGAGCTCCATCAGCACCTGCGGCTCGTGCGCGGCGCCCGACGTCCCAAGGACGGCTATTTCCTCCGCGCTGAGAGCTTCTTCAACGTCGCCACCGAGGTCGACAATGTCGGGACGGGGTCCCACGGTGCGACCTCGCTGCACGAGCAATCCCACGGCGAAGCGTTCCTCGCGCTGATCGAGCATCGCTTCGGCGATGGCGGCCTCTACATCCTCGACGAGCCCGAAGCCGCGCTGTCGCCCCAGCGTCAGCTGGCGCTGCTCGCGCACCTGCATCGCCTGATCAAGTCGGGCTCGCAGTTCCTGATCGCGACGCACTCGCCGATCCTGATGGCGTATCCCGAGGCACTCATTTACGAGCTGAGCGCGAGCGGGATCGAGCCCGTCGCCTACGAGGACAGCGCGCACTACCTGATCACGCGCGACTTCCTGAACCACCGCGAGCGCTACCTGAAGCGCTTGCTCGAGTAGCGCTACTCGATCTCGATGGTCGTCTTCTGCGTCCCGACCTGCGTCAGCTTCATGTCCCCGTCGACGAGGTTCACGGTGGTCTTCATGGCGAGCTTGCTCGACGTTGGCGCGAGGTAGCCGAAGTCGACGACGAACTCGCCCTTGCCCGTGGTCTTCGTGGTGATCGAGCCCTGGCCGGTGCCCTTGCCGTTGACGGTGATGGTCACCTTGATCGTGGCCTGCGTGGCCGTGAGCTTGGTGAGCTGATAGACAGCCGTCGTGGTGGCGTCGAGGCCGCCGACGGACGCTGTCGTCGACTGCTGCCACTTCGCACCGACGCCGACCGGCTCGACGGGAAGCGGTTGCGCCAGCTGGCCGGAGAGGCCGTTGACGAATTCGAGGGCCGCCGTGGCCTGCGCCGACGCGGTCGACTCGTCGACCTTCGAGCTCTTCAGGATGCCGCGATTGGTGTCACCGCCACCACGCTCACGCCCTTGAACAGCGACAGGACCGCTTCCTGCTGCTTCGCTTCGTCGGCCGACGCCCCCTTGGACTTGATGGTCTCGAGCTCGCGGTAGGTGATGCGCGAGGTGATGTCTCCAGAGGCCGCGACGTCCGTGACCTCGAGGGCGACCGTCAGCTTGCTGCCCGGGGTCGCTTCCGCCTTGCCGACCTTGCCGTTGCCCCCGCGCGCGCGCGTGCCCGTCGTGGTCAGCACGATCGAGCGCTTCGCGCCCTTGGTCGGCTTGAAGCGGAGCTCCGTGCGCGTGCCCTCCTTGCCAGAGTTCAGGACCTTGATGGCCGGCTCGTCGGCGCGCACCACCTCGACCGTGCCCGCGACCATCACCAGTGCGACGACCCATGCCAGCAGCTTCATGGCGCGGAACCTACGCGGAGGTCTCCGGCCACTCAACGCAATTGCGAGGGCGGAAGGGGCCAGGGCGCGGCTGCTCGTGGGCGCGACGCGCCACGAGATCCGTCAGAAGAATGGCGCGGGAACCGGGGCCGGGCGCCGGTCGGGCACCTCGTCGAAGCGCGCCCTCGCAGCCAGGCCTCCGGACAGCAACGCGTTGCCGAGCTCGACCACGCTCGCCTCCGCCCGTTCGTAGCGGAGACGGGTATCGGCATCGAGCTTCAGGACAGCGCCTGGATAGGTGGCGGCGACCGCCGTGGCGCCTTCGTCACGCACGAGTGCAAGCACCGGGTCGAGGTCAGCGGACACCGCGCGTGCCCACGCGAGACGGCCTGCGCGGTCGCGCGGCAGCGCTGGCACGGCGCTCCGCCAGCGCCCCCACCGTGCACCTGTACGAATGCCGCCGCGTTCGGCGAGGACCCGGTCCAGCTCATCCGCAAAGATGCGCGCGGGCAGGTCGACGGGGTCGGTACGCTCGTCGGCGGCCCAGAGCGCCCACGCTCGATGATCAGCGCACCGCGCCGCGAAGCCCAGGCGCGGATCGCCTGGCGTCGGCACCGGCACGAGCCCGCCGTGGGGCTGCGCGAGGTCGGCCCATCCCATGGCCGGGTCGGAGTCAGATGGCCGCGCTCGGCGCCGATCCACCTCGCGGATCGGGATCCCGAGCGCCTCGAGCGCGGCGTGGATGGAGAGTGACTCGGCTCGCGTGCGCGCCAACTCGTCGTGCGTGGACGCAGCGGCGAGCTGGAGCTTGTAGTACGGGTGCGCCAGGTAGCCGGCGCGTGCGGCCGTCGACGTGCGGCAGAGCTCCTGGACGGCGGCCTCGGACGCGTGGGGTAGCTCGAGCACGCGCAGGAGCGCATGCCGCCCTTCGGTACCCTGCTTCTGGAGCAACCGGATGTAGTCGGACAGGTTGTCGAAGTTGGCGTGCTCCGCGCATTCAAGGAGCGCGGTGGGAAGCGCCGACGGCGAATCGAGGCGGATCAGGGCCTGCAACACTCTGCTACGCCAGCGCACCCCGTCGACGCGGTGGCCACGGGTCCGGCGCAGCAACGCGACGAGGACGGCGGTCGCGGCCTCTCGCCGGCGGGCGGCCCACCCGAGAAGATCGATGGCCGCCGTCGTGCGGTAGCGGAGGGCATCGTCATCCGGCGCCCCCAGCGCGTCGAGAGCCTCTGCGAACAGGAGGTCATCGGTGGCCACACTCTCGAACAACTCGGTGACGTGCACCGCGTCGTCCGCGGACCGCTCGACGCGATCAGCCCAGGTCGCGGCGACGATGCGCGCGAGGTCGGGGTCGGCGACCGCGCGGGGGAGGACCTCATTCGCGAGCCGAACGAGCTCGCCGCGCGCGAGCGCGGAGTGCGCCAGCAAGCGGCGCGTGACGAGACCGGGCGGCATCGCCAGCAGCTCGCTGCGGAGCGCGCGCTCGCGGGCGAAGGGCAACGGTTGCGCGAGCGCAGTGAGCGCCGCATCGACCTGTTCGGTCGTCGAATCGGTGGAGCCGGCAAGCGCCTCCGGCACGAGCTCGAGCTCGGCAGGCGGCGCGATCGCGAACGTGTCGCCATCGGGGGCTAGTCGGGCGCCGCGCAGCCCCGCGAGGATCGCCGACTCCTCCGCGAAGAGCGCAGCGCGGCACGACGGCGAGAGGAAGGGCCACGTTCGCGGATAGTCCGCGACGGTTGCCGCGAACCCGCGCGCGAGCACCGTGGCCAGCAAGGGAGCGATGGTCTGCGGCGGCAATCCGCTCGCCTCGGAGCTCATCGCCCATGCGAGCTGCTCTGCGAGCGGCTGCCAGCGCCACTGCTCTCGCACTGCGCGGAGCAGCTCGGGACGTGCACGTCCTCCCTCGCGACTCAGCTCTGACTGAAGCGCGTCGGCGGCAAGCATCGCGGCGGTGAGGGTCGGGTCCGCGCGCTCGTCGAGGATCCTGATCGCACGCGCGCGGACGAACTCGCTGGGATGACCGAGTAGCGATTCGGGCTCGGGCACCGGCGTCGTCGCGGGCGACTCGTACCCGAGGTCACCCAGCGCCTCGGACGCGTCGAGGCTCTCGCTCACGGGCGCGGCGCAGAGAGTCCGAAGCGCGGCGATATGTGAGGGATCGCGGGTGACCCTCGCCGCGAGTATGAGGGCCTCGATCACCTCGGGCACGAGCTCGGTCGCGTTCGCGAGCAGCGTGAGCACCGGACCGATCCGCTCGGGCGCCACCGTCGCGAGCGTGAACAGGGCCTCGAAACCTTGCGTCGTCGCGAGGTCGGCTCCGATCGCCGCGAGCATGAGCGTCGGGACGATCGCAGGGACCCTGGCGATGTTGAGCCCGGCGAGGATCCCCTGAACGGTGAACTTACGCTGCTCGCGCGTGACCGACCTGCTCCGGACCTCGCGCGTCGCCTCGATCAGCGCGATGAGAGCGGTCGCCGTACCGGCCTTCCCCAGGTAGTGGCCGGCCATCTGTGCCCGCCGATGGACGACGAGCTCCGCATCGGGGCTCGTCGTGCTCGCGGCGAGGTCGGCGCGCAACCGCGCCTCGATCAGTGGATGACGAGCCAGCGCCTCTTCCGCATGGTCGGGCAAGGTGCGATCGAGCACGGTCGCGTCCCATGCGCTCAGGAAGTGCGGGACAAGGGGCGTGACATCGGTGACCAGACCGAGGGCAGCAGTCACGACCTCCCACACGGGATGGTCGACAGCGATCGCGGGCGTACGCATCGAGGCCGGCCCGTGCCACGTCGAGGGGCGGGAGCAACTGGAGTTGCAAGGTCGCCGCCTCGAGCCGTGGATCGTCGGCCGGTAGCTCGGCGACCGCGCGCAACGTCGCGGTCAGGTCCGTTCCCATCATGCGCGGTGGCGCGCGACGAACGCCTCGAACGCCACGCCGTAGCGCGTCAGCAGCTCACGTGTGGTCGGCTCGATCAGCTTGCCGTCGGCGTCGAAGCGCTCTTGCGCGCGCGGGATCAGCACCTCCGGTTGACTCATGCAGGGCGCATCCGAGTAGATCAGGATCTGGCGCATGTGCAGCTGGGCGCGGATGGTCCCGCTCATTCCCGTCGCGGCGCCCACCAGTCCGATCGGCTTGCCGCGCATCGGCGAGGTGGCCGGGGGGCGCGAGATCCAGTCGAGGGCGTTCTTCAGGCCGCCCGGGATCGAGTAGTTGTACTCGGGCACGCCGAAGATCACGCCGTCGGCCGCGGCGATGGCCGCCTTCAGTGCCGAGACCGCCGGCGGTTCGGGCAGGTCACTCGAGAAGATCGGGAGGTCGAGCGAGTCGTAGAGCGTCAGGGTCACGCCCGCGGGGAGCGTTTCCCCGACGGCGCGCAGCAGGGCACGGTTGAGCGAGGCTCTGCGTAGACTTCCGCAGATGCCGAGGAGCGAGGGCATGGGCGTATGCTACCCAATGCCCATGTTCTTCTCGCAGGTGAACAAGGCCCGAATGCCGCGCCCGGACGAGGCGCTCCCTGGCCGCTCGACGCCGATGGCCGACGTCCCGGCCCAGCACTTCATCAACGGCAACCGTATCGTGGCGCCGTTTCCCGACGGGATGAAGCTCGCGATGTTCGGGATGGGCTGCTTCTGGGGCGCCGAGCGCAAGTTCTGGCAAGTGCCGGGCGTGTACTCGACGGCGGTCGGCTACGCGGCCGGGATCACCCCGAACCCGACCTACAAGGAGGTCTGCTCGGGCATGACCGGCCACAACGAGGTCGTGCTCGTCGTGTACGACCCGACGAAGGTCACGTACGAGAAGCTCCTCGCCACGTTCTGGGAGAGCCACAACCCGACCCAGGGCATGCGCCAGGGGAACGACGCAGGTACGCAGTATCGCTCGGGCATCTACACCTATGACGCGGACCAGGCGAAGGCGGCCGCGGCCAGCCTGGCCAGCTACGGCAAGGCGCTCGGGGCGGCCGGTCACGGGGCGATCACGACCGAGGTCCTGCCGGCGCCGACCTTCTATTACGCCGAGGAGTATCACCAGCAGTACCTGGGCAAGAACCCGGGGGGCTACTGCGGGCTGGGCGGGACCGGCGTGTCCTGTTCCATCGGGGCGTAGGCCGCGACACGGGCGTCATAGCCTCAGATTTTCGAGCCGAAACCCTCCCGGCGCTGCAACTGGTGCGGAGGATGACTCGCCAAGTCGCTGTGATCACGAGCGTCTCGGTGGCAGGCCTCTTGCTCTAGGGGTCAGCCATGAAGCTCCAACGACTCCTTCTGCCCGCGCTCGCGCTGGCGGCCTGTGGAGACAACCTCAAGGGTGAGCACATCGTGGCCAAGACCACGCAGCTCACCCAGTACCAGACCTGCGCGGCCCTCGAGGCCGACCTCGAGGACATGCTCATCCGCGATGTGCACGGTCAGATCGACCGGCGCAACTCGTACGGGTGGGGCGAGGACTCCGGCGGCGACGACGGCGCCGAGCCCTCCGCAGGTGATGACAACGGCGGTCCACGCCAGGAGGGGGAAGACTTCTCCGGCACGAACAACCAGGAGGACGGCGTCGACGAAGCCGACCTCGTGAAGACCGACGGCTATCACATCTACACCGTCAACGGGAACCGCCTCCACATCTTCGGCGTGCCCGAGTTCGGTCAGCTCACCGACGAGAGCGCGACCCCGCTCGAGGGACACCCCCAGCAGATCCTGCTCGACAAGGATGCGAACCGCCTCGTCGTGTTCTCGATCGTCAACACGGACACGCTGCCCGAGGGGCATCCGCTGCGTGACCTCGTCGGCAACAACGAGCCCGACAACCAGGATTACTGGTACTGGCGCACGCCGTATCTCTCGAAGCTCACGACGTTCGACATCACCGATCGCACGGAGCCCACGCTCCTGCGCGAGGCGTACTTCGAGGGCTGGTACCAGACGGCCCGCAAGGTCGACTCGTCGGTGCGCATCTCGTCGTACGCGTCGATCGACAACCCCGTGCTGTGGAACTGGTACCGCTACATCGAGGAGCAGGGCGAGGACGCCACGAAGCAGATCGTGGCCGAGCAGGTCCGCGCGCTCACCCTCGCGGACATGATCCCGCAGGTGTACGTCCGCACGCCGGACGGTCAGTTCACGACGACGAGCCTGTCGACGGCGAACTGCAACTCGTTCTACCGCCCGACCGACAGCCACGCGCGCGGTGTCGCGTCGATCATGTCGTTCGACCTGAACGACGACGAGCTCACGATCGACAGCGACAACGTGATCTCGAACTACGCGACGTTCTACTCGTCGCAGGACAACATCGTCCTCACCGAGTCTGCCCACGACTGGTGGTGGTTCTATACGTACCCGGAGGATCCGGATCAGCTGAACGTGCACGCGTTCGACATCCGTACGCCGGGTGAGACCCACTACGCGGGCTCGGGGCGCGTCGAGGGTATCCTCTGGGATCAGTTCCAGATCTCCGAGTACGAGGGTGCACTCCGCATCGCCACCACGACCGACATGTTCGCGCGCTGGTGGAACCTCGAGGAGGGCGAGGAGCCGCCGCAGCCCGCGAGCCACGTCTACGTGCTCGAGCAGCAGGGCTCGCAGCTCGTCACCGTCGGTCATGTTGGTGGCATCGCGCCGGGCGAGACCATCCAGTCGGCGCGCTTCGCCGGTGACAAGGCGTACCTCGTGACGTTCCGCAACACCGACCCGCTGTTCACCCTCGACCTCTCCGACAACACGAACCCGCGCGTCATCGGCCACCTCGAGGTGCCGGGCTTCTCCTCGTACATCCACCCGCTCGGCGACGACAAGCTCCTCACCATCGGCGTCGGTGGCGACGAGACGGGCGCGAACTGGCGCACCACCATCTCCACGTTCGACGTCAGCGACTTTGCCAACCCGACCCGCAGCGGCGTGCTCGACATCGCCGGTGAGGACGGCTGGAGCTGGAGCGAGGCGCAGTGGGACCACCACGCGTTCACCTACTGGGCGCCGAAGCAGCTCCTGGCGGTCCCGCAGTCGACGTACGAGTACGACTACGACGACGAGACCGGCTACTACAACTACCGCTACCTCTCGAAGCTCGAGCTCGTCAACGTGAACGAGGAGACCGGTGCGCTCAGCCGCAAGGGCGCCATCGACCACACGCAGTTCTATCCGCCGGATGACAACCGCTGGTACTACCTCGACATCCGCCGCTCGATCTTCATGGGCGACTACGTGTACGCCATCAGCGACAAGGCCATCACGGTGCACCGGACCTCGGACCTCGGTCAGGTCGCGGTGCAGGAGATGCCCGGCTACTCGCCCGATGACTGGTGGTGGTGGTGGTGAAATAACCGGCCGGGTTCCTCCGGTACGGCGTCACATGGAACCCATCGTGACTGTCTCGCGAGCGGCTCGAATCCCGCTCGCGATTTTCCTTTTCGGCTCCCTGTTTGGCGTGCTGGCGACGCTCGCCGCCGTCAACCTCACGCGTCGCGACCGGGTGGTGGTCCGGGATGTCCCGACGCATTGCCCGACGCGCGTCACCGCCGCGATCACGCCGCCGGTGATGCTCTTCGGCACGCCGAACGTGGCGTGGGGCTGGGGCTATCACGATCACCAGCGGCCGCGCGTCTACGTCACTCCGTAGCCACCCAGCCGACGAGATCCTTGTCCGCCCCCCAGGGCGCGAGGTCGCGGGTCGCCCCGCCCGTCACCGAGACGATGCCGAGCCGGTACTCGTCGTGATCGGGTGCGCGCGTGGCGGCGTACACGAGCTCGCGGCTATCGGGCGAGAAGGCGAACGAGGCGATCAGCATCGTCGAGCTGAGGAGCCGCCGCTTACCGGAGGCGAGGTCGATCGTGAGGAGCTGATCGGGCTTGCCCGAGAACCCGGGCTTCGCAGGCAGGATCCCGCAGGCGAGCATGCGGTCGTTGGGCGAGAACTCGCACTCGCAGCGCGTGAGCTCGCCAAGATCGATGGATCGTTCGTGCCCGGTGTCGAGATTGGCGATCACGAGGGAGTCTCGCTTGTCACCGACGAAGCAGTGCGCGACCAGCGCCCCGCTCGACGAGATGACGGGGCGCGTGACGTACTTCCAGTCGGCGCGCCGCAGCCCCGGCAGGTCGCGGCGTTGACCCGTGGCGAGATCGAAGATGAACGGCGCGCGGGTCAGGTTCGCGTAGTCGCCGAGCACGCGGGTGCCACCGACCCCCTCGACGAGCGCGGCCTCGTTCGGGATGCCGGCCTCGGTCATCACGGTCGTGCGCTGCGCGCCGGTGCGGTCGTACGTGCAGAGCTCGAAGGCGTCATCGAGTCCGCCGCGGCAGCGCGACACGATCCGCCCATCGGTGGTGAGCCCGTGGATCTCGATACCGGCGGGGATCATCGCGCCCTGGCCGCGGCGCAGATCGAGGGTCCAGAACTGCCGCGGGTGCTGTTGTAGCCACCGACGAGGCCGCCCGCGACCTCGAACGAGAGGCTCGACAGCGACTGCACCGTCACGCGCTGGTCGGGGGCGTCCGGGGACAGCGCGAGGAGGGGCCCGGCTCCGATGAGGTATGTGCCCTGCTGCGTCAGCTGCGAGTAGAGGATCTGGCCCTTCGCTGATGTCGGCAGTGGCGAGACCGTGCTCGTCGCGACGGGAGCCGTCGTCACCGGCTCGCCCGTCACCGGCTCGGCCGTCACCGGCTCGGCCATCACGGGGGGCGCGGTCGTCGCGGTGGGGTCCGCGCCGATCACGGCGACGGGTGCGGGGCTCGGGGCCGCGACGGGCGCCGGATAGTAGTTCTGGATCGTGCACGCCGATCCGAGGAGGAGCGTCATCGCGACGCTGAGCCAGCTGTTGTGCGCCATGCGTTGAGTACGGCTGCACCGGCCATGCCCGCACGCAGCGGTCGACGATCGCGCGCGCCGAGCGGCCGTCGTGACGGCGGGTTCACGCGCCACATGAGGCGCGATCACGACACGTCGCGTGCGGGTGAATAGACGATGCGGGCGCGCGTCGAACGTGCGCCCGTCGGCTCAATCCGTCGGCTGCTCCGTCGGCAGAGGATCCATCGCGGGCAGGATCTGAGTCACCGATTGCTTCGCCGGGGACTCGGCGAGCGGAACCGCCTGGCAATACACCTTGAGCGTCATCATGTGCTCCTGGAGCCGTGGGTCCATCGGGTTGCCCGAGATGGGCACGCTGCACAGCGAGTAGGCGCCCGGCACGAGCTCCTTGAACGAGGGCGTCTGGCCCGGCGTCCACGGCATCTGCCCGACGACGCCCCCCTTGCTCCCGAGCTCCGTCAGCTCGCCGGCATTCGCCACGGTCGTTGTCCCCGGAACGAGCACCACCATGGCCATCGCGAGGTCCGCGCCATCCTTGGGCTGGATGGTGATCGCGAGCTCGATCTGACCGACCGGGAAGTCGATGTTCGCGACCGTCTCCTTGCCGGCGACGACCTCGACGGTCACCGAGTGCAAGCGCGCCGACATCATCCCTTCGCTGGTCATCGCCTGCAGGGCGACGGAGCCCTCAGGAACCTTGTCGAGCCGGAACGAGCCCGTGTCGTCGGTCTTCGTCAACGACATCTGCTTGCCGCCGGACTTCGACGAGTGCGTGACGTTCACGTTCGTCAGCGGCTGCCCTTTGCGCATCACCTTGCCAACGACGGAGCCGAACCCCTTGAGCGTCAGGGTGACCGCCGGCGGGTCGTCCTTGCCCGGCGGGATCGCCGTCGGGTCCGACCGACCGAGCGAGTGATTGGCCGCGGCCTGCGTCCCCTTTTCGGGCACGCCGATGACGGTGAAGGTTCCCTCCTGGTCGGTCACCGACGAGCGGATGCCATACAGGTCCTGCCACGACTCCTCGGAGTCCTCCTCGCCTTCGGCGTAGAAGATGAAGTCGCCGAGCTTGATCTTCGCCCCCGCGACCGGCGCCCCATCCTTGGTGACGACCTTGCCGGTGAGGCGACGCCCGCGCTTCACGACGATCTCGCCGAGGTCGAGCACCTGACCGGGTTCGATCTTGATGTTGCGCTTCACGAGCTCGCTGAACTCGGGACCCCGCACACGCACGTCGAACGAGCCAGGCTTCAGGCCGCGCACCTCGAAGGCCCCGTCCTGCGCAGGCGTCGGCGGCTCCCAGCCCGCCTGCACGCTCGCGACCTTCGGCACCGTGCCGCCGTCGATGACGATCTTGCCCTTGATGCCGCCGGGCGACTGCATGACGAGCTTCACGCTCTGTTCGCCGACCGCCGCCACGACGCCGTCCTGGCCCCAGTCGAAGCGGCTGTTCGAGCCGCGATCGGGCCACAGCCGGTACTTGCCGTCGGCGAGGCCGTGCAGGAGGAACTTGCCGTCACCGTCACTGCTCGCCGTGGCCATGCCCGCGAGCGCGATGCCCTCGGTGGAGGCGCCGCCGGACAGGAAGTCGGGGAAGGCATTCACCTGGACCTCGGGCATCGGCTTGCCGAGGCTGTCGACGACGACGCCCGCGATCGTGCCGGTGACGTCGAGCACGAGCTTCAGGTCCGCGCGCTCCGCGGTGGTGGCGAGGTCGACGTCCGCGAGCTTGCTCGCCGCCGTCTCGGATTCGGCACGCACGTGCATCTTGGCGCGCGCGAGGCCGCGAAGCTCGAAGCGGCCCTGCAGGTCGGCATTCGCCTGCCGGGCCTGCACCGTCTGGATATCCGACCCCGCCCCGGCGACACGCACGACCGCGAACGGGACGGGGTTGCCCGTGATGTCGACGACGCTGCCCTTGATCGAGCCGCCCGCCTTCATCGTGACCTCGACGCCCGTCACCGGCTTGTCGCTGATCGAGATGGGGGCCGAGCGCGCTGGTGCATGCTCACCATCGACGGCGTACAGCGTGTGGCGGCCCGGCGAGACGGCGGAGATCGAGAACTCGCCCTTCGCGTTGGTCAGGGTCTGATCGCGTTCGTTGCGGTCCCACGAGCCCCACGGGCCCTGGCTCACGGTCACGCGCACCTTCGCGATGGCCGTCCCGCGCTCGTCGACCACGCGCCCGCTGATCGGGAACCCCGGCTGGAGCGTGATGCGGATGGTCCCCTTCGCGCCGCCCGAGCCCACCGTCGTGAACGTGCGCACGGGGGCGAAGCCGTTTGCCTTCGCCTCGATGCCGACGTACCCCGGCTCCACCGGCTGCAGGAGCGCGATGCCCTTCGCGTCCGTCTTCACCGCGAGCTCGCCGAGCCCGCCCGCGAACACGTCCGCCCCGGCGATGGGCGCGTCCTTCGCGTCCACGACGGTCACCTGCACCGACGCGCCCTCGCTCACGCGAATCACCGCCGGGTCGCCCGTCGCGAGCAGCTTGTACTGAATGCCACCCGTCTGCGTTCCGCTTCGCGCCTGGAGCGCATACGTGCGCGACACCAGCTTGTCGAACATGAACGAGCCGTCGTCGTTCGACGTCGTGCTCCGCTCGGGCACCGAGCCGAGGAACACCTGCGCCCCTCCGACCCCCTTGCCCTCGGCGTCGATCACCTGACCATCGAGCACCAGCGTGCCTTCGCGATCCGGATCGAGCGACCACTCCGCCGACCGCGCCCCGCCGCCACCGGCCTTGTCGCCACCGGCTTGCTCCCTGGGCGGCGGCGTCGTCGTCGGCTTCTCGACCTCGCCCGACCGCGCGGTCGGCGGCGAGGTCGAGGCGGCCTTGTCGCCGCCTCGCAGGACGAAGAACCACACCGCGACTCCGATCAGAGCCAGGGCGACCACTCCTCCGACGACTTTGCGATTCATGGGCGCAGCGATGATGCGGCCGTGGGCCATTCATCGGAAGAGGCAGCGGCCGGGACGTCGCAGGGATGTCCCGGTGGGTGTCGCACCCGTATCGTCGCCCTGTCGGGTGCTATCTGGGCTAGCTAGCTTAGCTAGGGCGCGTCGAGGAACGCGTAGCGGTAGTCGGTTGGAGACAGGAACGTCTCCTTGATCGTCCGGGCGGCGGTGAAGCGGAGGAGGTTCATCGCGGAGCCGGCCTTGTCGTCGGTGCCCGACGCGCGGGCGCCCCCGAAGGGCTGCTGACCGACGACGGCGCCGGTGGGCTTGTCGTTGATGTAGAAGTTGCCGGCGGCGTCGCGCAGCGCCGTCGTGGCCTCGACGATGGCGGCCCGGTCGCGGGCGAAGATGGCGCCGGTGAGGGCGTACGGCGACGTCCGATCGACGAGGGCCAAGGTCTCGGTCCAGGCCTCGTCGGGATAGACGTGGAGAGTGACGATGGGGCCGAAGAACTCCTCGCGCATATGGCGAACCATCGGATCTTCGGTGGTGATGAGGGTCGGGCGGACGAACCAGCCCGTGTCGCCCTTCGTCTCGCCGCCGGCGATGATCTCCATGCCGCGCGTCTCGCGGGCCTCGGCGATGGCCGCCGAGTGCTTGTCGAACGCGGTCTGCTTGATGACGGCGCCCATGAAGTTCGTGAAGTCGGAGACGTCGCCCATCTTGAGCGATTGCGTGGTGTCGACGAGCTGATCTTTCATCGCGCCCCAGACGCTCCGCGGCACGTAGACGCGCGAGGCGGCCGAGCACTTCTGGCCCTGGTACTCGAAGCCGCCGCGGACGATCGCGGTGGCGAGGGCGGCGGGATCCGCCGACGGGTGCGCGAGGATGAAGTCCTTGCCGCCGGTCTCGCCGACAAGGCGCGGATACGTCGCGTACTTGTCGATGTTTTCGGCGACCCGGCGCCACATCATGCGGAAGACATCCGTCGAGCCGGTGAAGTGGATGCCGGCGAGGGCAGGGTGATCGAGGAGGAGGTTCGTCGAGCCATGCGGGAGGCCCGGGATGAAATTGATGACGCCGGCGGGCATGCCGGCTTCCTCGAGGATGCGGACGATGTCCCAGGCGGCGAGGACCTGGGTCTCGGCGGGCTTCCAAACGACGGTGTTGCCCATCAGCGCGGGCGCCGTCGGGAGGTTGCCGGCGATGGCGGTGAAGTTGAACGGCGTGAGCGCGAAGATGAAGCCCTCGAGCGGACGCAGCTCGGTCATGTTCCACACGCCCGGCGACGACTTCGGCTGCTGCGTGTAGAGCTGCTGCGCGAAGGCGACGTTGAAGCGCCAGAAGTCGATGAGCTCGCACGCGGAGTCGATCTCGGCCTGGTGCGCGGTCTTGCTCTGGCCGTGCATCGTCGAGGCATTGAGGCGCGCGCGCCACGTCCCGGCGAGGAGCTCGGCAGCGCGGAGGAGCACCGCCGCCCGGGCCTCCCACCGCATCGCGCTCCACTCCTTGCGCGCGACGAGCGCGGCGCGAATCGCCTGCTCGGCGACCTCGGGCGTGGCCGCGTGGTAGCGGGCGATGACGTGCTGGTGCCGGTGCGGCATCACCACGTCCTTGATGACGCCGGTGTGAATGCGCGCGCCGCCGACGACGCAGGGGATCTCGATGACCTCGCCCTCGATCTGCTTCAGGGCTGCTTTGACCGCCGCGCGCTCCGGGCTGCCGGGCGCATAGCCGCGGACGGTCTCGTTGATTGGCTCGGGGACCGAGACGATCGCGTCGTGCATGCGCGCTGGCTTACCACTATGCGAGGCGGCGAGTCATGACGATGCGCGGCGATGCCTCCCACCCGAGGCGGTCGTAGAGCCGCTTCGCGGGATTGTCGGGACGCACCTGGAGGTGCAAGGCACGCACGCCCAGGCCCTTCAGCTGCTCCTCGATCTGGGCGAGGGCGCCCGCGCCCGCGCCGCCCTTCCGATGCTCCGCGGCGATCCAGAGCTCGGTGAGCCAGCCTTCGCGGCCACCGAATTCGAGATCGAACGCGAACGTCACGAGGCCATAGCCGATCGGCTGCGTCCCGCTCTCGACAATGAAGATGCGCCCCAGGGCCGGATCCCCGAGTAGCTCGGCGAGGCCGCGCTGGAGCGTCTCGTCCGAGACCGTGATGCCCTCGTGGTCGTTCAGCGCCCGCGTGAGCGGAAAGAGCAGGGGGGCGTCAGCGGGCGTGGCGATGCGCAGGGTGATCACGCTGCATCGATATCAGAAGTCGGGCCCAGGCTCGTGCGATGGTGCAGTCATGACGGCCGGCGAACCGAGCCCCGGCGATGCGCTCGAGCCCCGGCGTCCGTGGTCACCGCGGTTCGTCGTGGCCATGGTGCTCGTGGCCGTGGCGGCCGCCGGCTTCGCGATCGCGTTCCGGGTCGCGCTCGATGCGGTCGTCCATGGGGTATCGGGCGCGCAGAACGTCGTCCAGGCGATGCACGGCGCCGACTGGTGGTGGCGCCTGGGCGTGCCCGTTGCCGGTGCGCTCGTCGCCGGCATCATGGCGAAGCTCGTCGCGACGCGCGGCGGTGGGAGCGTCGGCAGCGTGATGGAGGCCGTGGCGCTCGGCACGACGCGGCTCTCGGTGCGCGTCGCGCTGGCGAAGTCCTTCGCGTCGCTCTCGGCGATGGCGGCCGGCGGCTCGATCGGCCGTGAGGGACCGCTCATTCAAGTCGGCGGTGTCTCCGGTCAGGCCATCGGCGAATGGCTCGCGATCGATGCGACGCGCCGCCGCGTGCTGATCGCCGCCGGCACCGCGGCCGGCTTTGCCGCCGCCTACAACACGCCCCTCGCAGCGGTGGTGTTCGTGCTCGAGATCGTGACCGGCATCGTGGTCGTGGAGACGGTCGTGCCGACCTTGATCGTGACCGTCCTCGCGACGGCGATCACGCGCAGCGTGGTGGGCGCGGGGCCGCTCTACGGCGTGCGCGCCTTCGAGCTCGCGAGCGCGGGCGAGCTCGCGGCGTTCGCGGGCGTGGGCCTCGTCGCGGGGCTCGTGGCCGTGGGCTTCACGCGCCTCGTCGCTCTCGGTGAGAAGGCCTTCGCGCGCCCCTGGCTCCCGTCGCCCTGGCGCCAGGCCCTCGGTGGCCTCGGAGCGGGCGCGATCATCGTCGTGGTTCCCGACGTGGCTGGTAACGGCTACGAGCCGCTCGGCCACCTCCTCGATGGCAGCCTCGCGCTCGGCGCCGTGGCCGTGCTCCTGGTCGCCAAGGCCCTCGCGACCACATCATCGGTGGCCTCGGGCTCGCCGGGCGGTGTCTTCACCCCGACCTTGATGCTCGGCGGCTGCACCGGCTTCCTCTGTGGTAGTGGCCTCGCCGCCGCGGGCCTCGAGGTCGGCCCCGTCGGTGGCTACACCCTCGTTGGGATGGCGGCCGCGATCGCCGCCGCGACCCACGCGCCGCTCATGGCCGCGGTCATCGCGTTCGAGCTCTCCGGCGACTACGCGATCGTGCTGCCGCTCGTGCTCGCGACGGCCCTCGCCGTCACGCTCGCCCGTGCGCTGCATCCCGACTCGATCTACACGGCGGAGCTGCGCGCCCGCTGGACTCCGACCATCGCGCTCAACGATCCGGCGAAGAGCGGCTAGTACCAGAGGTTCACGGACGTGATGTCCTTCGAGGTCAGATGAGGATCCGGCGTCAGCGGCACACCATCGTCACGCCGGATCGTCCAGCTGCAGCCGGCGCGCATGAACGCCGTAGGGCCGTAGTGCATGATCGAGTTCACGTCATAATTGACGCTGCTGAGACCAGTGACCGAATAGAAGTTGTGCTCGCGACCTGCCTCGATGCAGGGCCAGTTGATGTCGATGTACGAGTCGCGGTCCGTGCGCGACTGCTCGTGATAGAAGCCGGCCGCGTGCATGAGCTCGTGCACCACGGTCCGGGTCAGGTTCGTGCCGCGACCCACGCGCACGTACTGGACGCCGCCCTGGCGGCCGACGGGTGACGACGAGGCACCGTCGACCGCGAGGAAAACGATGCGATTGCCGCCCGTGTACGTGGCCTGGAAGTTCATGTGCGTATCGCTCTGGAGTTCGGCGATCGCGGCGTAGATGGCGTTGAACCGAATCGAGCCCACGACATTGATATCGGGCGGCTGATAGAACACGGTGCTGTTCGGCCACTTCGTGGCGTAGATAGACGTCCAGGCCTCGGCGACGTCCTCCTTGACGTCGAAGTCGGGCGCCACGTCAACCATCACGTCGGCAGCACCGATATCGATATCGCCTTCAATCACGGCGCGGCTATCGCGGACCTCGTACGCGACGACGTGGCGCCCGTGCTCGGTTTCGACGACGGTGTGGCGCGCGGGCGAGTCGATCCCGACGGTGCCTGGCGCCTCGTAGCTCGGCTCGGCGCTCGACCCGCTCTCCTCGTCACCGGGGGCGGGCTCGCCCATGTCGACGCAGGCCGTCGCCACCACCATCAATGCAGCAGACAACACGTGGAATGATTTCATTGCGTCCGATGGATGGCGACCGATCGCGGTTGTGACGGCGGGTGCACGGATTCGACATCCTTGCGCGCGATGGAGAGCGTGATTGATTCCTCGCGACCGCGGATTGTCACAGTGGCGAGGCGCTCGGCTCGAACTACGGGGTCGTCGCGATCGTGTCCGCTCCGCGGGACCCGTGTGTCACCCGCGAGATGCAGGGCCGAGGGGCAATCCCCCGACCGGCAACGCCAGGTGGAGTGGCCAGGGCCCGCGAGCTAACTGTTCGATCTTGCTCGCCACCGCGGGTGGTCCTCGCGCTGCAAGGTAGCGCGGGCATGACGAACCAGCTCGAGACGCTCAGCCTCACCCAGCTCGCCACCGTCGAGGGTGGCTCCGTGACCTCCGCGCTTCGCCGTGGCTGGTTCGAGGGATCGATCGGCATGCAGGTCGGCGCGCTGAACGGCCGCTTCATCGGCGCCTATCACGGCGCGACGTTCGGTGAGCTCGGCGCCTCCGTGGGCGCTGGCGTTGGCGGCGTGGTCGGCGGGACCTTCGGCGCGGTGGACGGGTTCGTTCGCGGCGTGGGCGCGGACGTGCGAGAGAGCTGGCAGCGCCGCTAAGAACCGGCGCGGAACCTGACACCTTGGTGTCAGCGAACCAGGGCCGTGATGTGGCCTCGCCTTGCGAGGCGATGGGGCGCCACGTAGCCTGCCGAGCGTGGAGATCATCTCGGCGTCGGGCCTCACCAAGACCTATCGAGGTCGTACCGGGACCGTCCGGGCGCTCGACGGACTCGACTTGACGGTCGCCGAGGGCTCCGTGCTCGGCCTGCTCGGGCCCAACGGTGCGGGCAAGACCACCACGGTGCGGATCCTTGCCACCTTGCTGCGTCCCGACAGCGGACGCGCGACGGTGGCGAACTACGACGTGGTGCGCGAGGCGCAGGCCTTGCGCCGCGTGATCGGCCTGTCGGGGCAGTACGCGGCGGTCGACGAGAACCTGACCGGACGCGAGAACCTCGTCCTGTTCGGGCGCCTCTATCAGCTCGGTCCGCGCGAGGCGCAGCAACGCGCCGAGGCGCTGCTCGTCGAGTTCGATCTGGTTGAAGCGGCGGGACGCGTGACGAAGGGCTACTCCGGTGGCATGCGTCGGCGGCTCGACCTCGCCTGTGCGCTGATCGGCCAACCGCGCGTCTTGTTCCTCGACGAGCCCACCACCGGGCTCGATCCTCGCAGCCGGCTCGCGCTGTGGGAGGTGATCCGGCGCCAGGTCCGCGACGGCGCGACGGTGCTGCTCACCACGCAGTACCTCGAGGAGGCCGACGCGCTGGCGAGTCGCATCGCGGTCGTCGATCGCGGCAAGGTCATCGCCAGCGGCACGTCCGACGAGCTCAAGGCGCGGGTTGGAGGCGAGCGGATCGAGGTCGTGATCAACGATCGGGCGCAGCTCGACGACGCGGCGCGCGTACTCGGCGTCGCCCTCGCGGCGGCCGTCGATGGCGTGCCGGTCGACCCCGCTTCGATCGCCGTCCAGCGCGACGACGCCCATCGCCGCCTGTCCGGACCCGCGCGCGGAGGGGCGGCTCGTCTCGTCCACGTGCTGCGCGAGCTCGATGGCGCGGGGATTCGTCTCGACGACGTCGCCCTGCGCCGTCCGACGCTCGACGACGTGTTCCTCGCCCTCACCGGTCACGATGCCAGCGCGCCGGTGGCGGGCGAGCCGAGCGCCGCGACGGCGGCGGGAGGTGCGGCGTGAGCGCGGTGCGCGACGGTCTGCTCGTGGCGGGCCGGAACCTGCGCCGCGTACCGCGGATCCCCGAGCTCGCGATCTTCGCCATCCTTCAGTCCGTGATGTTCGTGCTGCTCTTCGCGTTCGTCTTCGGCGGCGCGATTCCGCTCCCCGGCGGCGGCTCGTATCGCGAGTTCTTGATGCCCGGGATCTTCGTGCAGACCGTGTTCTTCGCGTGTGTGGTCACCGCGATCGGCACGACCGACGACGTCAACAAGGGCCTGATCGATCGCTTCCGGTCGCTGCCCATGGCGCGCTCCGCCGTGATGTCGGGCCGTGCGTTCTCCGACCTTGTCTACAACGCGGGCATCCTCGTCGTGCTCATGTTGTCGGGCCTCGCCGTCGGGTGGACTGTTCATACCGGTCCCCTTGCGCTGCTCGCCGGCGCTGGCCTCCTGCTCCTCGTCACGTTCGCCATGTCCTGGGTCGGCATCTGGCTCGGGCTCATGGTCCCCTCGGTCGAGATCGCGAACCAGGTTGGCTTCATCGTCATCTTCCCGCTGACGTTCCTGTCGAACATCTTCGTGCCACCCGAGACGTTGCCGAGCTGGCTCCAGACGGTCGCCGAATGGAACCCTTGCAGCACGCTCACCGGCGCCGTGCGCGAGCTATGGGGAAACCCGAATCCGTATGCGAGCGACGCGTGGCCCGCGCAGCATCCGATCGCGGCCACCATCGCCTGGACGATCGTCCTCGTGTCCGTATTCGCGCCGCTCGCCGTGCGCCGCTACAGTTCGCTCAGTCGCTGAGCGGTCACCGCGAGGAGAGCGTGGGTTTCGGCGCGCGGTAGCGGACGAGCGTGCGACCAGCGCGATCCCAGATGGTGCGCTTGCTGGGATACGAGACCGCGGCCGCGAAGAGGAAGCCGAACATCGACACGGCGAGCACGCCGCCGACCAACTTGAACAGCCCTGACGCGGGGGTGTTCAGCGCCTGGAGGAGGGCGAGGATCGCGGGGATGCCGAGCGGGATGGCGGAGCGGGCGATCGATCGTCGCCAGGTCGGGCGCTGCCCCGTGTCGACGTCGACGACCTCCAGCTCGACGATCGCCTTGCCGACGGTGCGGCCCCACCGCGCGTGGAGGACCACGGTGTAGACGAACAAGACGAGCTGGAACAGGGAATCGCCCATGCTGATCTCGACGTCACCCCCGGAGCCACGGATGGCGAACAAGGCGAGCGCGTAGAGCAGCGTGAGCAGCACGGCGTCGATGCCGGCGGCGAGGCTGCGCGCGAAGAAGCCGCCGGGGCGCGTCTCGGCCACCGAGGCCAGCTCGAGGGCGAGCAGCAGCTCGTCGTAGCTGGCGAAGCGCTGCGCCGGATCGGTCGCCATCATCCGTGCGCACAGCGCGTCGACGTTGCGGATCTCCGTGCGCGAGAGACCACGGCGTTTGCCCGCGACCCCGGGCCGTGCGGCCGTCGCGTGCAGCGACACCAGCTCGTCGACCGAGTCGGCGCCAAAGGGCGGCTTGCCCGTCACGAGGTGATAGAGCGTCGCGCCGAGCGAATAGATGTCCGTGCGGTGATCGACCGGCTCGCCCCGCGCCTGCTCGGGCGCCATGTAGAGCGGCGTCCCCGCGAGTGAGGTCTGCGCGACCGGGCCGCCCCGCTCGCTGGCATCGAGTCCGCCCGCGGCGAGTCCGAAGTCGAGGACCTTCACCACGCCGTGCGCGTCGACCATCAGGTTCGACGGCTTGATGTCGCGATGGGTGATGCCCTGGCGATGCGCTTCGCGGAGGCCCTGTACGGCGCCGCGGATGACGGCGAGGGCCTCCTCGACGGAGAGGGGCGCCGTCGCGATCATCTCGCTGAGCGTCTTGCCGCCGACGAGCTCCATCGCGAAGTAGATGCGGTCATCGGCCTCGCCGACGAAGTAGATGTGCGCGACGTTCTGGTGCGAGACCTTCGCCTGCTGTTGCGCCTCCCGCACCAGGCGGTCCCGGCGGCGCGAGTCCGCCGCCACGGACTGCGGCAGGACCTTGATCGCGACCGACCGATCGAGGGCCAGGTCGGTGGCGAGATAGACCTCGCCCATGCCGCCGGCGCCGAGCGGACGCTCGACCTGGAAGTGATCGAGCCGATGTCCGCTCGCGATGCCCGTGGTCGGCGCCGGCGGGACCGTCAAGCCCTGCGGCATCGTGGCCGTGCGGTCGAGTGGATCGCTCGCGCTCGCCTTCGCGGGCGCTGCCGCGGGGGTGGGCGCCGGCTGGGTCTCGTCGAGGCCGGCCGCAGGCTGGGTCACGCGGGGAAGGTATCACCGGGACTGCTGGTTCGCGCCTGCACCCCTGCTGGCTCGCGCCTGCACCTGCTGGCTCGCGCCTGCGCATTCCCGAGGTTGCGCGCGGCGACACCCCGTTCTCGACGGAATGTCAGCTCGACTGGACAGTCGCTGCCTGGTTGGAGTTGACGACCAGTCAAGAGACCGCGGCTCAAGCGAGCGAAACCTCGAAGGGCACGCGCTGGCACATCGAGTGCTCTAGGTTGCCTCATCAACCAATCACGAAACGGACTATCAAATGAACACGACTAGCGAACATCTCTTCGAGCTCTCCACGACCGATCTCTCCACCGTCTCCGGTGGCAACGATCTCCGCAACGCGTACGTGAACGGCGGACGCCTCGCTGGCGGCATCGGCGGGGGCGCGGCGGGGGGTGCGGCCGCTGCGGCCGTGTCCGCGCCGACGGGACCCGGAGCGGTCGCGGCGG
>JALHPV010000105.1 GCA_022842285.1 Kofleriaceae bacterium | reverse complement strand
CTCGGCATGCAGTGGAAGCGACTCTACGAGTGCCGCTACGGCGAGAACCCTCACCAGCAGGCGGCCTTCTACGCCGACGCGCGTTCGCCCCTCGTTCGCACCGAGTCGGCGCGGCCGACCATCGCCACCGCCGAGGTGCTCGGCGGCAAGCAGCTCTCCTACAACAACATCCTCGATCTCGACGCCGCCCTCGGCCTCTGCCTCGAATTCACCGCGCCGGCCGCGGTCGTCGTGAAGCACAACAACCCGTGCGGCGTCGCCACGGACACGGACGTGGCCCGTGCCTACCGCCGGGCGCGCGAGGCCGATGCCACCAGCGCCTTCGGCGGCATTGTCGCCGTGAACCGCGAGGTCGACGAGCCCCTCGCGCAGCTCCTGGTCGAGACCTTCCTCGAATGCGTCGTGGCCCCGGGCTACTCGGCGGCCGCGCGCGACATCCTCGCGTCGAAGAAGAACCTTCGGCTCGTCGCCGCGCACGGCTCGTGGGCCGCGCCGACGAACGAGACGGCCTGGTCGATCCGGACCATCGCCGGCGGCGCGCTCGTCCAGACCGTCGACCACGGGATGGTCGACCTCGCCACGGCAAAGGTCGCCACGAAGCGCGCTCCATCGCCGGCGGAGCTCGCGGACCTCGCGTTCGCGTGGCGCGTCGCGAAGCACGTGAAGTCGAACGCCATCGTGTTCGCCAAGGACGGCGTCACGGTCGCGATCGGCGCGGGCCAGATGTCGCGCGTCGATTCGGTGCGCATCTGCGAGCGCAAGGCGGGCGAGGCGCTGAAGGGCTCCTGTGTCGCCTCGGATGCCTTCTTCCCGTTCCGCGATGGCCTCGACGTGCTGGCCACCGCCGGTGCTCGCGCGGTGGTGCAGCCGGGCGGCTCGGTGCGCGACGACGAGGTCATTGGCGCCGCCAACGAGCACGATCTCGCGATGGTGCTCACCGGCATGCGCCACTTCCGCCACTAGCGCGCGCTCGAACGAACCCCGGAGTTTTCACCGCCAAGGCCGCAGAGGACGCCAAGGCCAGAGCCGTCGGGCGCTCCGCGCACGCAGACTCCACGGCGGTGCACGGATCTGACACCCATGTAACCGGTGTGAGGCGGCTCGAGGCGCGCACCCGAGGACGGATCTCGTCCACCAACCTTGGCGTCCTCCGCGCCTTGGCGGTGACTTCTGGGCCGACGCTGCGAGCGGTAACCTCGCAGGGTGAGAGAGCGCGCATCCAGCCCGGTGTAGAGTCGCCCGCGATGAAGATCCTCGTCGTGGGCAGCGGAGGGCGCGAGCACGCCCTCGCATGGCGACTCGCGCAGGACGGTCACGAGATCGTCGCCGCCCCCGGCAATCCGGGCATCGAGGCGGTCGCGCGCTGCGTGGCTGTCACGGTCGACGACCTCGATGGCATCGTCGCGCTGGCGGAGCGCGAGCGGGTTGACCTCGTGGTCGTGGGACCGGAGGCGCCGCTCGTCGCGGGGCTCGCGGATCGGCTGCGCGCGCGTGGGCTCGACACCTTCGGCCCCGGCGCCGCGGGGGCCGCCCTCGAGGGCAGCAAGGTGGTCGCGAAGCAGTTCTTCGCGCGGCACCACATCCCGACGGCGCCCTTCGAGGTCGCGCCCGACGTGGCAAGCGCGGATGCGGCCATCGCGCGGCTCACCGCGAATGGCGATCGCGTGGTCGTGAAAGCCGACGGGCTCGCGGCGGGGAAGGGCGTCGTGGTCGCGCGCGATGCGGCGGAGGCGCGGGCGGCCGCGCGCGAGATGCTCGAGGCAGGGCGGTTCGGCGCGGCCGGTGCGACGGTCGTCATCGAGAAGAAGATCGAAGGGCGTGAGGTCAGCGTCCTGGCCATCACCGATGGCACGCGACTCGAGGTGCTCCCGCCGATCGAGGATCACAAGACCATCGGCGAGGGCGACACGGGCGCGAACACGGGGGGGATGGGCACGGTGTCTCCGGCGTGGGTTCCGGAGGTCATCGCCGGCCGCATCACGACCGAGATCCTCGTGCCGACGGTCCGTGGGCTCGCTGCGGATGGCATCGACTACCGAGGCGTGCTGTTCGCGGGCGTGATGGTGGATCCGGGCGGAGCTCCCTACCTCCTCGAGTACAACTGCCGGTTTGGTGACCCCGAATGCCAGCCGACGCTCGCGCGCATGCGCGGCGACTTTGCCGGGGTGCTCGCGGGGGCGGCGCGGGGCGCGCTCCCGACAGGGGCCCTCGCCTGGGACTCGCGGTTCGCCGTGTGTGTGGTCGTGGCGGCGGCGGGCTACCCCGCAGCCCCGCGTACCGGCGACCGCATCGCGGGGCTCGATCGGGTGCCCGACGATGTCACTGTGTTCCATGCGGGCACGGCCCGGTCGGGCTCGGACATCGTGAGCGCGGGCGGCCGCGTGCTGGGGGTGACCGCCCTGGGTATTGGCGTCGACCAGGCGCGCGACCGGGCCTACGCGGCCGTGGACGCGATTGACCTCCCAGGTAAGCAGGTGCGCCGCGATATCGGGGCACGCGGCCGCTGAGCTATTGTCCTGGGAATGGCTCAGATAGCGGGTTTCCGCGGGGTGATCGACGGGGTGCGAGACTCCGGGCGCGCGATTTACCGGTATCAGCAGGTGTTTCCGGGCACCGGACGCACGTTCACGCGACGCTCGCTTGTCTGCGCCGTGAAGCTGACGCCGTGGGACGAGGGCATCGTGCGGCCGCACGAGCTCGTGGGCGATGCCGATCGCGAGGCCGCGCTCGCCGCGCTCCGTTCGTCGAAGGTGGTCATGCAGCCGATCGTCGCGGGCTACCGCGATCCGTCGGGCGAGATCGGTCGGCAACTGAGCCGGACGGAGGGTGGTCGGCCTCTCCTCGAGAAGACCACCGCCGACGGCACGATCCACCGCGTGTGGCGGAGCACGGATGCCGAGGTCCTCGGCAAGCTGCGTCCGCTGTTCGCGCCGCACAAGCTGCACGTGCTCGAGGGCCACGCCCTGTACGAGGCGCGCCTCGCGCAGCTCGCCGAGCACCCGAATCTCCCGATGTACTCGTCGGCCAACTACACGCTCGCGCACCTCGTGGACCTCGCCGATCCAGCGCTCGCCGCGGCGCCCCGGCATCGCATCGTGCGCAATGCCAAGGTCACGCGGGAGGCCGCGCTCGCGACCGTCGCGCCGTACTTCATCATCGAGAAGCTGGCGGGGGACGCCGCCGACGGCACGAAGCTGCAGCAATCGCTCGGCGACACCGTCGCCCACCAGCCGGCCTTCGTCGTGGTGTTCGCCGGCGAGGCCGACGCCTGGAAGCTGACCCTGAAGCCCGACGTGAGCCCGGTATCGGAGGGCGTGGCGATCGACCGCGCGCTGCAGAAGTACGACCCCGTCGTGATCGAGTACATGTTCCTCCAGCGCGCGCTGCCCGAGGTGGAGGTAGCGACGACGACGAGCTCCGCCGACGCGCTCGCTGCGCTCGGTCAAGGCGCGAGCGCGGTGCTGATCGTGCGGCCGGTTCCCGTCTCGCAGGTGGCGCACGTCGACGAGCTCGGCGGCCGCTTGCCCGCCGGCTCGACCGCCTTCCACCCGACGGTCCTGTCGCTCGTCGGCTACTCGATCGAGCCCGACGAGGATCTGGTCTAGCTCCTCCCCACGGGGGAGATGACTGGTCGACGAGGCGCGCCGAGAACGAGGCGCCGCCCCGACGCGAACTGAGCGTCGCCGGTCTACTTGAAGCGGCGGACTTCGACGGGCTTGTCGGCGTAGCCGGAATCTGCGATGGCCTGCGCCTTCGGGGCGTCGAACAGCGTGTGGAACATGACGTCCTGGTCGTCGAGCACGCCCACGGTGCCGCGATCCTCGACGAGCGCGCCGACGTGGCGGGGGAACAGCACCAGGTCGCCGGGACGCGTGAACGCGACGGGGTTGCCGCCCGCGTCGCGATAGATGCCGTCGTCGCCGCGCGCGCCGCCCCCGAGCCGCTTCGTGACCTGGGGCAGCGCACCCGTCCACGTGTACGCGAGCTTCGCGCCCGTGCGGCGCTGGGCGTAGATCATGAGGTCCGCGCAGTCGCTACCTTCGAGACGCTCGCTCTGGTGCGTGACATCGCTGCGGCCGGCCGACGCCCAGATGTACGGCTGGTTGATCATCTCGGTGAGGTAGCCGAGGAACGTGTCGTCCTTGCGGATCGACACGCGCAGCACCGCATCGGTGAGCCCACCACTCGCACCGCTGCGCTGGGTCTCGGGGCCGGGGCTTGCCACGGTGGCGGCGCCCTGGGTGACGACGACCTGGAAGCGCATGGTGCCGACGCCATCGCCGTAGTCGGGGATGAGGGTGGGCCGAACATCGGCCGCGAGCGAGGCCGCGGTCGCGCCGGCGATGGCGGTCGTGCGGTAGTCGATCCGCTCGTAGTGGAACGTGTCGGGCTCGCCGTTCGAGATGTTGGTGACGGCGGACTCGACCCGGTTCCACGCGAGCGAGATACGCGGCGCCTCGGAGAGCGGCTTGGGTTTCACGGTCTTGCCGCCGAGCTTCACGGCCGGGGCATCGGAGTAGCGCTGCTGCTTGCCGCCGACGTCGACCGTGACCAGCGCATAGAGAGTGACCGTCTGGTCGGAGCGGGCGTACGCCGGCGCATCGGTCGCGGGCCCGTCGTTGACCGCGGCGAGAACCTGCGCGCCGACGACCGTGCCCCCATTGGCCTCGGTGCCCAGCAACGCGGGCGAGTCAGATCGCGCACGTGCACGTGCACGTGTCACGTCCACGACCTCAGAGGGAGCCGCGGACCCGGCCGACGAGCCAGAGGGCGTCGGGGGCGGGGACGACGCGGGTGGGTGGTCCCCTCCGGCGTGGTCCGCGGCGGCGGAGCCACAGGCGGCGAGCATCACCATCACCAGGGCGCGGGACATCGTCCCAGTGAAACGCGCGACCCCCGGGATCGATTCAGGCGAGATCCCGGATCTTTGAATCAGGATCAGACCTCCCTGATACTGCTTCACGCGTGACCCAGCTAGCCATCTCCGTGCGCCGCGCCGAGTCCACCGAAGCCGCCGCCCTGGCCAACCTCGTTAACCGCGCGTATTCCGTCGAGGGATTCTTCGTGGAAGGCGACCGGACGTCCGCGGCGGAAATCCGCGAGCTGTGCCGGACCGGCAGCTTCATCGTCCTGGAGGGCGAGGGGGGCCTCGCCGCCGCCGTGTACGTCCAGGCGGGGCCGGGTGGAGCCACCTTCGGGATGCTCGCCGTCGACCCCTCCGTACAGGGCATGGGCCTCGGGACCCGCCTGGTCCGGATCGCCGAGGCGATGGCCGAGGCCATGGGGGCGTCGACGATCAGCATCGAGCTCGTGAACCTCCGGGAGGAGCTGATGCGCTGGTACGGTGGCCTCGGGTATCGCCCGGTGGGGACGGCGCCCTTCGTCGAGCACCGCACCGTGAAGCAGCCCTGCCACTTCGTTGCGATGCAGCGCACGCTCGCCGCGCCCGCTCTCGCCGCAGCGTGAGCGTCTGAGTTAGGCTGCGGGCATGAGTGCCCTGCGTGCTGCCCTCGTGACCGCGGCCCTGGCTGCTTGCGGTGACGACGCTGGCTTTCCCGATGCCCAGCCTATCGATGGTCCCCCGCCCGGCGGGACCATGTCGCTCCGGTGGTCGATCGTCGATCAAAACGGCGACCCGCTGACCTGCCTGCGTATCGGCGCGCAAGCCGTCACGTTGAACCTGCGTAGTCGCGCCATCTCGGGCGGACAACCCGAGGTGTTCGGCTGCGAAATCGCGGCGGGCACGACGCCCGTGCTGCCGGTCGGCGAGTACGAGGTCGGCATCGAGCTCGTCGGCACGCCCCCGGCGGGCATCCTCGACACCGTGCCCGTCGTCGAAGGCATCATCGTCCAGTCGGAGAACAACACGCCGCTCGAGCCCGCCGTGTTCACGGTGAACGCGACGGGCAACCTGGCGCTCACGATCAACACGAACATCGCGGGTGGCAACTGTGCCGGCGGCGCCGGCATCACCTCGATGACCCTCGCCATGCGCGAGTCGCCGAGCGGTACGTGCTTCCCGGTGACCTTCAATATCGCCGCGGGCACCATGTCGGGTGCGCCAGCGTCGACGTACACGGCCTCCAGCTGCGAGACGCCGGTCGCGGGCCCGTGCATCGAGACGGATCAGGTCGTCACCGTCACGGGCCTCCCGACGAACAACTACCAGGTCGCGGTGCGCGGCAACATCGACGCGACGTCGTGCTTCCAGAACAACGACATGCTCGCCGTGCCGCCCGCGATGGCGACCCTCACCCGTACCCTCAACCTCGGCCGGACGTGCCCCCCGTGACCACCGTCGATCATTACAAGCCCAATCTCCGCGACACCTTCTTCCAGCTCTTCGAGGTCCTCGAGATCCAGAAGGGCGTCCTCGGCAAGGCGCCGTTCGACTCGATGGACGAGGACACCGCGCGCACGTCGCTCGAGGGCTTCCTCGAGGTGATGCAGGCCGCGTGGGCGCCCGCGTTCGCCGACGGCGATCGCCAGGGAGCCACGTTCGACGGCAAGGGCAACGTCAAGCTGCCGGCGAGCTTCCTGAAGGCCATGAAGGCCTACTACGACGGTGGCTGGAACAAGCTCGACCTGCCCGAGCACCTGGGCGGCTACGGCGCGCCGCCCTCGGTGCAGTGGGCCGGGTTCGAGTTCATGGCCGGCGCGAACCCGGCGGTCTGCTTCTACATGCTGGGTAACCAGATGTCGAAGGTCATCGACCAGCTCGGGACCGAGGCGCAGAAGCAGCGCTACGTGAAGCCGATGCTCGACGGTCAGTGGGGCGCCACGATGGTGCTCACCGAGCCGAACGCGGGCTCCGATGTCGGCGCCGGCACCACGAAGGCCACGCACATCGCGGGCGACGAGTATCACCTCGAGGGCGTGAAGCGCTTCATCACCAACGGTGACTTCGACTTCTCGAAGAACATCGTCCACATGGTGCTCGCGCGTCCCGCCGGCGCTGGCCCCGGCACGAAGGGCCTCTCGCTCTTCATCGTGCCGAAGTACTGGGTCGAGGCCGATGGCTCGATCGGCGAGCGCAACGGCGCGGTCGTCACGAACGTCGAGCACAAGATGGGCATCAAGGGCTCCGCGACGTGCGAGCTCACCCTCGGTGACGGCGCACCGTGCCGCGGGCTCCTGGTCGGCGAGGTCCACGACGGCATCGCCCAGATGTTCCACGTCATCGAGTACGCCCGCATGGGCGTCGGTACGAAGTCGATGGCCACCCTGCAAACGGCCTACGGCAACGCCCTCGCGTACACGCGCGAGCGCAAGCAGGGCGCCGACCTCGCGAGGGCGGCGGACAAGACCGCGCCGCGGGTCGAGGTCATCAAGCACCCCGACGTGCGCCGCATGCTCATGCTGCAGAAGTGCTTCGCCGAAGGGCTTCGGGCGCTGATCCTCTACACGGCCAACGTCCAGGATCAGATCGAGCTCGCAGGTGGGCACGGTGCCGAAGCGGCCCGGCCGCTCGAGGCGCAGAACGATCTGCTCCTGCCGCTCATCAAGGGCTACTCCTCGGAGAAGGTCTACGAGTTGCTCTCGCTGTCGCTCCAGTGCTTCGGCGGCTCCGGCTACTGCCAGGATTATCCGATCGAGCAGTACATCCGCGACCAGAAGATCGACACGCTGTACGAGGGCACGACCGCCATCCAGGCGCTCGACCTGTTCTTCCGCAAGATCGGCCGCGATCGCGGCGCCACGCTGAACGCGCTCCTCGCGCAGGTGAAGGCGACCGCCGACGGCCTCCCGGCCGACCTCGCCGTCGAGAAGACGGCCCTGCTCACCGCGCTCGGCGACGTGCAGGCGATCATGATGACCATGCTCGGCAAGCTCGGGCAGTCCGTCTATCACGTGGGCCTGCAGGGCAATCGCATCCTGTTCGCCCTCGCCGAGATCGTGATCGGCTGGCGCCTGGCGGTGTCGGCGCAGGTCGCGCTCGGCAAGATTGGCAGCGCGTCCGGCGACGACAAGGCGTTCTATCGCGGCAAGCTCGCAGCCTCGCGCTTCTACGCCAAGCAGGTGCTGCCGGGCATCAGCTTCGCGCGCAAGATGATCGAGGCCAGCGACCTGGATCTCATGGAACTGCCCGACGACAGCTGGTAGCAGCGGTCGTCGCTACGGCGACGGTCAGAGCTCGTCGAGGAACGGGAACAGCGCCTCCGCCACGCGGGCGCAGCCGCCGGCCTGGTGGGTGACGGCATGGGAGGTCTCGAGCTCGATGCCCGCGTAGGGCTTGGGCGCGAGCTCGATGCGCAACTCCGTGCAGAGCGCGGGACCGACGCCGGTATACGGCTGATTCGCGCGCACCAGCAGCCCCGCTCCGCGCAGCGCGAACATCATGCGCTCGGCGAGCTCGGCCTCGAACGGGTGGGCGGGGTCGTAGAGCACGCCGACATCGAACTGCCGGTTCGTGGGATCCAGCGCCGGATCGAAGCTGTGCGAGGACAGATGCAGGACCGCGCCCGGGTCGCGGAGCCGCGCGAGCACGTCGCGCCGCACGGCCGCCCAGTACGGCGCATGAAACTGCTCGACGCGGGTGGCGCGCTCGGCGGCGGTCAGCGACGCGTTGCCGGGCACCGGGGCGCCGTAGCTCGTCAGCGGGACGACGCCCTCGTGCGCAGGGGGGCGGTTGAGATCGACGTACATGCGCGAGAACGCACCGGCGTGCACGGGGATGCCGGCGGCCTCCGAGAGCCGATTCGCGATGTCGAAGGCGCCGTGGTCCCAGCTCGCCTGCGACTGCAGATCGGCGAGCGACACGCCCAGGTCCACGCCGGGCGGCAGCGTCCAGGACGCGTGCTCGCACGACAGGACCAGGCCAATACGGGACATCGCCCGAGAATCTAGCTCACTTCTTCGCGACGGCGCCGAGGAGGTCGAGCACCTCGGTCCAGGCGGCGGCGGCGTTGGCCTGGTCGTACTTCGGGTTCGACGGGTTCGCGAAGGCGTGGTCCGCCGGGTAGATATGAATCTCGGCGGGGACGTTCGCCGTCTTCAGGGCGGCCTCGAATTCGCGGACCTGCTCGGGCGGTAGGCCCTTGTCCTGCTCGCCGAAGATGCCGAGCAGCTGCCCCTGGAACGCGGCGAGCTTCGCCGGATCGAGCTCGAGCTGGCCGTAGTACATGATGGCGGCATCGAGGTCGGGGTGGGCGAGGGCGGTCTTCAGCGACCAGCCGCCGCCAAAGCACCAGCCGATGACGGCGCGCTTGGTGGCCGCGATGCGCGGATCGGTCCGCGCGAGCTCGAACGCGGCGGAGATGGTGGCGGCGGCCTTGGTGTCGTCGACAGCCTTCATCGCTGCCATCGCTTCGTCGCGCGTGGTGGCGACGGTGCCATAGAGGTCCACGGCGATCGCGGCCCAGCCCGCGCTCGCGAGGCGGTCGGCCCAGTGCTCGACGTTCGTGTTGAGCCCCCACCACTCGTGGATGACGACGATGGCGGGGAACGGCCCCGCGCCCGCGGGCAGCGACAGGTACGCGCGGGTGCCCTTCAGATCGATCTCGGTGCCCTTCAGGGTCTCCTTCCCCTCGACGGGCAGCTCGTGCATCGCCTTGAACTGCTCCTCGGTGACGGCGCCGGTGAGGCCGGTCGTCGTGTCCGTCACCGTGGGAGGCGTCCCGGGGGCCGCGGCCGGCGGCCTGGACGACGAGCACGCGCCGAGGGCGAGAACGAGGAGCAGGCTTCGCATGCCGGCGGTTTAGCGCAGGGTCGTCACGCGCGGAACGACCGCGGCCGCCAACAGCGCACTCACCACGACGACCCCACCATGAATGAGGCCAACGTGAAGGCCGTCGGCGACATGGCAATGTGCGTGGAGCACGAGACCACCGAGGCACCCGCCACCGGCCCCGAGCGCGGCCGCCACGGGGCGCGAGGCGACCGGGAGCGAGCGCCGCAGGTAGATGGCGCCGATCAGCACGGGCACGAGCGCGGTGACGAGCCCGATCTCGAGGCATACGTGGCCCCGCCCGAACTGCGCCGCGCCGTACGCGACGGAGTGCGGTCCCATCGGATGGATCGCGAGGCCGAGCACGACGAAGGCGACGCTCGCCACGCCAGCGACGAGGACGGCGAGCTGCCATCGCGGCAACACGTCGCCGCGCCGCGGGACGAGGGCCAGATAGACGGGCGCGACGAACCCGAGGAGCCAGGCCGCACCGACGGAGATGATCCAGGTGCGCGGCATCTCGCCGAGGTCGTCGCGGATGTCGAGGAGGAACACGAGCCCGAGGGCGTAGACGAACGACCCACCGATGAGCGCGGCGAGCTGCTTCATTGGCACGCGGGCCCGCACGGGCGCGAGGGTGGCGAGCTCGGCTTCGAACCCCGCCGGGAGGGGCGGTGGCGCCGGGGTCCACGCGGCGGTGGATGCGATCGCGCGGTCGTCGTTGCTCACGATGCCTCCTCCCGGTTCCCGCGGCCGCCGAGGAGCGCGCGCAGCCGTTCGTAGCCGCGGTGGGCGCGCACCTTCATGGCTCCGACGGTCGTGCCCGCGATCTGAGCGGCCTCGGCGACGGACTTTCCATCGAGCTTCGTGAGGATCACGGCCTCGCGCTGCGAAGCGGGCAGCTCGGCGAGGGCGTCGAGGGTGTCTCGGACCAGCTCCGGGTCGACCCGGGATTCGTCGCGGCGGTCCGCGGTCGAGCCCGCGAGGTCGGCGGCCTCCTCGGGCAGGACATCGTCGTCCGCGACCCGGACGACCGCGCGGTTCTGCTTGCGGGCCTCGTCGATGAAGGTGCGGTGGGCGATCGAGTAGATCCAGGGCACGGGGTCGGCTCCGAGGACGTAGGTCGCACGCGCCCGGTGCACCTTGAGAAAGGTCTGCTGGAGCAAGTCGTCCGCCACCGATCGCTGCCGGGCGAGCTTCACCAGATAGCCGTAGAGACGTGGGGCGACCAGTGCGTACAGCTCGCGAAACGCCGTTGCATCGCCGCTGACGTACCTCGCCATGAGATCCTTCGCGTCGGCCATGCCGGCGCCGGTGGGTATACGCCACGCAGGGGTTTGGGTTACAACCCGCGCATGGCTTCCGGTCGTCGCACGAAGAGCAAGCTTTCCAAGCGTCCCAAGTACAAGGTTGCTCGGTCCCTCAAGGGCCGCAAGATGAAGGCAAAGAAGAAGGCCGCCCACAAGCGGGGCCTCGGTGCGTCGAAGGCGCGCCGCGCCCGCAAGTCCAAGCGCGCCTGACCCCGCGCCTGCGCGTTCCGCGCAGAACTGTCACCAGGCCGTAGGCCGGGACCCGACGTCGCATCCCGCCGACGCCGGCCCCGGCTTTCCTGCGTCGGTGAGCCGGATCACGCGTACCCGATGGCCGACCAGGCGATCAGGAGCTGGCCTGCGAAGTAGGCGGGCAGGCCCCAGGCCTTGTTCGCCATCGCGTCGCCCACGAATCGATTGCGGGCAACCGAGATGTCGCTCACGAAGAACAGGGCCGCACCGAGCGCGAGGTAGTCGCGTGCCGGCGCGGGCAGCGCTTCCAGGCGCCACGCGGCGATGGCGGCGATGACCATCGCGACGATCGCGAGCAGGTACGCGATGACCGGCCCGGTCAGGCGGCCGAGGCGCGGCCAGAGCAGCGCGACAGTGGTGACGCCGGCCAGCGCCGGTACGATCGCGAGCCAGCCGGCGCCCTCGAGCCAGGACCCCGGCGGCACGAGGTGCGCGATCGCGACGACATAGGACAGATGCCCGAACAGGAACGCGACGAGTCCGGCCAGGAACGGGCGCGTGGTCTTCCCGAGCAGGCAGATGTCACCGATCGCACCGAGGATGAGGCCGATGAGCACCCACCGCCCGTAGTCGCCGTGCGTACTCAGCCCGAGGAGCACGAACGAGCCCGACGCCCCGAACTTGGCGAGCACGCGCACCAGCGCCCAGTGTTTCCACTCTGCCGCGACCAGGATGGCCGTCGCGACGATGCACGTGATCGTCAAGATCATCGCGTCTTCTCCGCGACCACCCTCATGCCCATTGCTACGAGCCAGCCAACCGTCAGGATCATCGGGGCAGCGCGGGGGCGTCGTGCTCCATCGGCGGGACCCAGCCCTCGAGCAACTTCTCGACGAGCTCGAGGCGATCCTGGCCCCAGACCAGGAAGCGGTCACCGACGACAAACGACGGCACACCGAACACGCCGCGGGTCTGCGCCTCGGCGGTGTTCGTGGCGAGCTGGGCCTTCACGGCGGGCTCCTGCGTCCGCTCGACGAGCTCCGGCGGCAGGCCTTGCTCGACGAGGATCGTGCGTAGCGTCGCGTCGTCCTCGAGGTCGCGACCCTCGGCCCACATGCCGCGGCCCAGGGCCGTGGCGAGCGCGAGGGCCTGATCGGTGGAGTGCTCGTTCGCGAGGATCACGAGGCGTTGTGCCGCCACCGTGCGTTGCGGAAACTTCTTCGGCCCCGTGAACGGGACGTTCCACCACCGGCCCCAGCGCGCCATCTCGCGCGAGACGTAGCGCTGCTTGCTCGGCGGCATGACGAGCAGCGGAACGTTGGCCTGGCCGATCTCGCGAAAGAGCGCCCCGAGGAGAATCGGCACCAGTCGCACCGCCGACGCGCGGGCCGCGAGGCGGGGAACCTGCGTGAGCCCGAGATACGCGAACGGCGACGAGATATCGAAGTACACGTCGAGGGCCCGTCCACCGTCACGACGAACGGGGGGCGGCGCCGGTCGCGGGGGCGGCGGGCCGGCCTCGGGATCCCAGCCGGCGGCGATGGCCTCGAGCCAGGGGAGACGATCCTGGCCCCAGACCAGGATGGGCTCGGGGCGAAGCCCCCGGATGACCCAGGCGGGGGCCCCGAAGATCCCGAGGTCGATGGCCTCCTGGGTGCGGGCGATGAGCTCGTCCTTCTTGTCGTCGGCTCCGCGCAGGGCGGCGGCCACGGCCTCCGGAGCGAGTCCGGCCCGGGCCAGGGAGGAGGAAATCACCTCGTCGGAGGTGATGTCGCGACCGTGCTCCCAGTAGGCGGCGAAGAGAGCCGCGATCGCCGTCGGCCAGTCGGTGTGGGGGAGGCCCAGGAGGGTCCGCAGGGCGCGCACGGTCCGCATGGGGTGGGCAGGAGGCATCGCGAACGGAACCCCGAACTGGTCGGCCCAGCGGTGCATGTCCCGGAGGTTGTGGGCGGCCTTGGCGGGGGAGATCGTCGCCATGGGGCCGTCGCCCGCGCCGATCCCGCGAAAGACGCCCCCCAGCAACATGGGCCGCCAATCGACGCTGACACCGAGGCGGGGGGCCACCCGGGAGGCGAGATACGCGTACGGGCACGAGAAGTCGAACCAGAGCTCGAAGCTACGTGCGGCCACGGACCGAGCATGCCACGAGCACTTCGGTTAGACTCAGGCCGTTCGGCATGGCCAAGTTGGTCGACGGGTTTAAAGACGGGAAGCCCGAGCTCGGGCGTCGCACGTTCTTGGTGCCCGAGAACCACTCCGAGGTGCTCGCGCTCCTCTATCACGAGCAGACGGGCATCGTCGGCGGGCTCCCGGTCGGGCCCGTGACCACGGATCCGTTCGGTGCCCACGGCATCCGCATGTATCCCGATCAGGATCCGGTCGTGCTAGAAGAGACGCGTAGGTACTTCGAGAAGCTCGCCGAGCGGTTCTCGAACGATCTACCGAAGGCGTGACGAGGGTTTCTAGATTCATCCTGCTGGCGACCATCCTGGTTGGAGCCAGCTGCAGCGGACGGCAGGCAACGCCGGCGGGCTGCTCGAAGGACACCGACTGCCGCAACCCGCGGGTCTGTGAACGGAGCATCTGCGTCGATCCGCAGGCCGTCGGCATGACTCCGACGAGCGCACCCGACCCCACAGGGGCGCCGAGCCCGTCGACCTCCCAGACGCCAGTCACTGGACCGCCCGCGTTCGCGATGTTCGGCGGCGATGCGCGCCACACGGGGCGCCGGGCTGGTCCCGCGCCGAGCAAGAAGCCCAAGGAGGTTTGGCAGTTCAAGCTCGGCGGGGCGGTCGCGGGGTCGCCGACGATCGGCCCCGACGGCACGATCTACGTGACCTCTCACGATGGCTCGCTCTACGCGGTCGATGCCGCGGGCAAGCAGAAGTGGAAGCTCGCCACCGGCGATCGGGTGTGGAGCACGCCCGCGGTCGCCGAGGATGGGCGGATCTACATCGGCTCCGACGACGACCACCTGTACGCGATCAGCGCCGACGGCAAGGTCTCGTGGAAGCTGCGCCTCGGCGCGTGCGATCCGAAGGGCTTCGGTCCCGAGTCGTCGCGCTGCGACGTGGATGGGGGCCCGACGATCGGCCCCGACGGTACGATCTATGTCGGCGGCGACGGCATCCATGCGGTGTGGCCCGACGGGACCCTCCGCTGGAAGCTCGCCACCGCCGAGCATGTCGGCTCCACGCCGGCCCTCGCGGGTGACGGCACCGTGTATGCGGGCAGCCAGGACGACGCGTTGTACGCGGTGGCATCCGACGGCGTGAAGAAGTGGGAGGTCCGCACCGGCGGTGACGTCGATGGTGCGCCCGCGATCGCCGAGGATGGCACCGTCTACGTCGGCTCCGATGACAAGTCCCTCTATGCGATCTCCCCGGCGGGGAAGGTCCTCTGGAAGACGGTCACGGGCGCACAGGTCCGAGGTGGGGCCGCGATCGGGAGCGACGGCACGATCTACTTCGGGTCGCTCGACGGAGCGTTGTACGCACTCGCTCCCAACGGTTCTGTGAAGTGGAAGGTTGCCTCGGCCGACAAGATCGTCGCCGCGCCGGGCATCGCCACCAATGGAACGATCCTCGTCGGCGCCGAGGATGCTCATGTCTACGCCGTCGCGCCGAGCGGCACGTTACTTTGGCTGTTGCCGATGGGGGGCGACATCGATACGACGCCCGCCATCGCTCGCGACGGCACGCTTTACATCGCCGGAGACTCCGGCGTGCTTCACGCATTTCGCTGAGAAGGAATTGAATGTCTACGTTGGATCGACAGGCCGTCCTAGAAGTCCTGTCCCGCCTGGTCACGCCAGGTATCAAGCTGACCGCGCTCGCTGACGAGCTCGGCGCCCGCAAGCACGAATACGCCGACCTGCGGTCGATCTTGTTCGACCTCGTCGAGGAGGGCACGGTTCACGTGCTCTCCGGAGGGGCCTTTGCACTCGCCCCCTCGGGGCGGGCCGTCGACCCGCACGGCAAGCCGCTCCCCGGCGAGGTGGAGCTCGAGCCCGAGGACACCCCCATGAGTCGCGCGGTCGCGAAGGCCAAGGCGGCGAAGAAGGCCGCGGCCAAGGCGGCGGCGAAGGCCAAGCGTCACGAGCCGCCGGCCCCGGCGCGCAAGCCCACACTGCCGTGGGGGGCTCCGAAGGCCTCCCCCGTGAAGACGGGACCGCGCGAGGAGTACGACCCGGAGACCGGCGAGATGCGCCTCGTGGTCCCCGAGGCCCCGAGCGCGAGCCCCGCCCCGAGCGCCACGCCCGCGCCGCCGGCCCCGCTGCCCGTCGACGACCGCATCACCGGTCGCATCACCGTGCACCCCGCGGGCTACGGCTTCGTGGCCTTGCCCGACGGCGAGACCGTCTTCGTGCCGGCGAAGTATCGCGGCACGTCGCTCGACGGTGACCGCGTGGTCGTCGATACCTGGGCCGGCCACAAGGGCACCGAGGGCCGGGTCACGGAGGTGATCGCCCGCGGGCGGGCGCGCCTGACCGGCGTGCTGCGGCGCGTGGGGCGCGCCGTCTACGTCGAGCCCGATGATCCGCGCATCGCCGCCGACTACGGCCGCGTGCACGTCGATTCCGCGCCGGTGGGCAAGGATGGTGACGCGGTGGTCCTCGAGATCACGCGCTATCCGGATCCGGCCCGCCGCGAGCTCGCCGGCAAGGTCATCAAGGTCCTCGGCGACCCCGAGGATCCGCGCACGGAGATCGAGAAGATCCTCGCGGTCTCGATGATCCCGATCGAGTTCCCCGAGGAGGCCATCGCGCAGGCGGTCGCCACGCCCCAGGAGCTCTCCGCCGGCGACTTCGCGGATCGCATCGATCTGCGTGACCGCCGCTTTGCGACGATCGATCCCGAGACGGCCCGCGACTTCGACGATGCGCTCTGCATCGAGCCGGGACCGCACGGCGGCACGCGCGTGTGGGTCGCGGTCGCCGATGTCTCGCACTACGTGCGGTGGAACGACGCCCTCGACAAGGAGTCGACGATCCGCGGCGTCTCGGTCTACTTGCCCGACCGCGTGATCCCGATGCTGCGCCAGGAGCTCTCGGCCGGCATCTGCTCCCTGAATCCGCTCGTCGATCGCTGCGCGATGGTCGTGCGCCTCGACTACACCGAGGACGCCGAGCTCGCCGACGTCGGCTACGCGGCCGCGGTGATCAAGTCGAAGGCCCGGCTCGACTACCCCGGGGTGGCGGCGGCGCTGAACGGCGACTTCCGCGGCCGCCGCGAGCTGTATCGCCCCTGGGAGCAGGAGCTCCACCAGCTGAACGACCTCGCGCAGAAGCTCCGCGTGAAGCGTCGGGCGCGCGGCGCGCTCGACCTCGAGATCGCCGAGCCGAAGGTGATCCTCGACGCCGATGACCCGCGCCTCGTGCGCGATGTCATCAAGGCGAAGGGGGATCCAGCCGTGAAGGGCGCGTACCAGCTCGTCGAGGAATTCATGATCGCGGCCAACGAGGCCGTCGGCAGCTTCTTCCGCAAGCGCGGGGCTCCGACCGTGTGGCGTGTCCACGCGCCGCCGAAGCAGGACCGCGTCGCGCAGCTCGCCGAGATGATGCAGGCCTACGACATCCACGTGGATGTCTCCGCGGCCACCACGCCCCTCGGCATGATGGCCGTCCTCGACCAGATCAACGAGAAGCCCGGGGCGCAGGCGCTGTCCTTCCTGGTCCTACGCACGCTCACGCAGGCCGTCTGGGACACGGTGCCGATCGGGCACTTCGGTCTCGCCTCGGGCGACTACCTCCACTTCACGTCGCCGATCCGGCGCTACCCGGATCTCCTCGTCCACCGCCTCCTCAAGTACCACCTGCACAAGGACGGTCATCCCTCGGGCGGGGGCTACAGCAAGCCGCCGCCGCCCACCGAGACCCTCGCCGAGCTCGCTCGCAATGCCTCCGGGCAAGAGCGCCGCGCGATGGAAGCGGAGCGCGAGGCCGTGGCGATGTACCGCGCGCACCTCATGCGCGATCAGGTCGGCCAGGAGTTCGACGGTGTCGTCAGCGCGGTGACGAGCTTCGGCGTCTTCGTGGAGATCGAGGAGCCCTACGTCGAGGGCCTCATCAAGCTCGAGACCCTCGGCGACGAGCGCTGGGACTTCGACCAGATCCACATGCGGCTCTCGGGCACCAAGACCGGCAAGACCATCGAGCTCGGTGACAAGGTCCGTATCGAGATCGCCAACGTCTCGGTCATCCGGCGGCGCATCGACTTCACGCTGATCGCCATTGCCCGCAAGCAGACCGGCAAGGTCACCATCCACGCCAAGGGCAAGGTCGACCCGCGCGACACCAAGCGCCGCAATGCCCCCGAGCAGCGCGCCAACCCCCGTGTCTCGATCCCACAGCGCAAGGCGGCGGGGAAAGCGGTCGAGCAGGCCGTCCGCGGCCGGGCCGAGCCGGGCGCCAAGAAGCGAGCCGGGGCCTCGGCCTCGGGCGGCAAGCTCCGCATCGGCGTCTCGCATCGCCTCATGCGCGACGAGGACGGCGGCGGGTCGCGCAAGCCCAAGGGCAAGGGCGGCAAGCCCGGCGGGAAGAAACGCCGCTAGCGGGTCGTTGTCCTCCCGATGCGATCATTCGTCCTCGGCCTGGTCGTGGTGGTCGCGCTCCTCGGAGGCGAGCGCGCGGCCCACGCAATCTCGGCGTGCGGTGGGGAGACCGGGTGGGCGCTGCCGGCGAAGTCTGTCGTGCCCGTGCATCCGCGCGTGGTGCTCTACATGCCCGACTTCGAGGCGAAGCGGCTGCCGCAGCCGATCACGAAGATCAATGGCAAGGTCGTGCCGGCGACGCTGACCACCGTCGACGGCCCGCAGGTCATGGCCATCATCGAGGTCGACAGCGACAAAACGGGCACGCTCAAGATCACCTGGAGCGAGTCCAACTATCCGCCGCCGCCGACCGTGACCTACACGATCAAGAAGGCCAAACCGGTGACCGCCGTAACCGGCACCTTCTCGCGCTTCCACCAGGCCTACCGCCATTCGACCGTGCACGAGCTCGAGGATGGCCTCGAGGTGGCCGTGACTGCGAAGGCGGTGCGCTTCACCGTGAAGTGGCGCCGCGATGCGAACACCGCGTGGCAGACGCTCGAGGTGCCGGCGATGACGCGCAAGTCCAAACAGGTGCTGCACCTCGGCGAGATCGGCTGCAACAGGAACTTCGCCGTCTCGATGCTCTCCGCGGGCATCGACCTAGAGCTGACCGCGATCCTCGCCGATGGCTCGGCCATCGCCGTCACGGGGCTGCCGGCACACATCGTGTTGCCGGCGCTGCCCAAGGACGCGGCGCAGTCGTCTCCCTAGCGGACGGACTTGCCGACGATGGGGCAGGCGACGCCGGTGGCCGAGTCGGTGTTGTTGAGCTCGTCGCACTCGGCGACGGTCGCGGTGCTGTCGGCGACGACAAAGTAGTCGGACGCGACGGCGGGGATGGGGATCGTGATCTTCACGACCGTCGAGCCGCCGGGGAGGATCGGCTGCGTGGTCACGGCGGTGCCGAGGAGGGGCCCTGCGGCCGAGGCGCCCTCGTGGAAGGCGACGGTCACGCCGGGGCGGACGCCGAGGGAGCCGAGGTTGGTGACCCGGGCGGCGAGGACGAGGTTGCCGTCGGCGCACTCGTCGAGGCCGACGGCGAGATCGACGGCGAGATCGGGCGCGTTGAAGACGCCTTCACCCTGGGCGTTCTTGCGGTAGTCGTTGAGGCCGGGCTGGGTCCAGTTGGGAAGCTCGGTCAAGGGGACGTTGCCGGCGGCGGTCGCGTTGGTGACGTGGTAGGCGTGCTGCGTCCAGACCTTGCGGGTGGGGACCCAGCGATCGAGGGCATCGCCGTAGACGAAGAGGCCGCGGCGCGGCGTGGTGGCGGGGCAGTTGCCGGCGGCGTTGGAGTCGTTGGCCACGACGAGGATCTCGGAGTTGCCGTCGCCATCGACATCGACGACGAGCGGGTACTCGTGGATGGTGCCGGTGGTGTTGGGGATGGTCAGCTGCACGCGGCCATCGGTGCCGCTGTAGACGCGCACGTTGCACTCGTCCTGGTAGACGACCTCGGCGCTGCCGTCACCTTGGAAGTCGAAGACGGAGGAGCCGGTGGCGTTCGACGAGAGATCCTGGGTGGCCTGGGTCCAGCGCACGAACTGTGCGCCGGGGGCGGGCACGGGCGTGATGCCCGAGATGTCCTCGCCGGGGCGATACCAGTCGTACACGGAGTAGCTGTAGCCACCAGCGACCCCGATCTCCGGGCGGCCGTCACCGTCGAAGTCCGCGACCGTCGGTGGCCCGCCGATGTTACTGGTGGCGCCACCGGGGATGGCGATGGCCGGGGCGAGCGGAGCGCCGGTCTGGCCATTCAGGAGGTAGACGCTGCCACTGGCGACGAGGACGACCTCGGGCGTGCCGTTCAGGTCGAGGTCCGCGATCGCCGGGTAGCCGTCGGGGCCCGCGGCGGTCCAGTAGGGTGTGACGGTGGTCAGCGCCGGGGTCGCGCTGTTCCACGCGACCTTCCACGCGTTCCTGCCCGAGACGATCTCCGGCGCGCCATCGTTGTCGAGGTCGGCGACGGCCGCGATGCCACCGTTGTAGCCGCTGTTCGTCCCGACGAAGCCTCCGTTCCCGCCGCCGCCCTGATCCCAGAGCACGGTCCCGTCATGGTCGAGGAGCGTGGCGCCAAAGACGATCTCGGCCTGCGCATCGCCGTCGAAGTTCGCGAGCGTCGCGCCGCCGTTCTCGACCCGGATGCCGTAGTCGGCGCCCATCGGATCGTGCGACTTCCACAGGACGGTGCCGGTGCGGTCGACCGCGATGATCAGGCTGCGGCCCGCGCCGCCCGAGCCCGAGCGGGCGGCGTAGATGATGTCGGGCAAGAGGTCGCCGGAGACATCACCTACGGCGATCGTCGAGCGCCCGTGCGAGCCGTAAGACACCGGCGGGTTGTGGGCGATGGGCGCGAGGATCTCGGCGCCGGTCGCGCCGTTCAGGATCTGGATGCGGCCGCCGGGGAATCCGGCGCCGTCCATCTGCGTCAGGTTCACGACGACCTCGGGCGCGCCCACGCCGTCGAGGTTCGCCACGACGGGGATCGAGATGATCTGGTTCGCCACCGAGGTCCATTCCTCGGTCACGACGAGGTCGCTGAAGACGGGCACGATCTGACACGCCAGCGGATCGGGCTGCGGGAGGCACTGTTCGAGCGTGGGCTCGCAGAAGTTCCCGGCCTCGCAATCATACGGATCAGCGCACGTCGCGCCCGGGCTCACGCACTGCGCTTCGAGGCAGACCTGACCCGCATCGCAGCAGGTGAGGAGATCCACGCCACAATAGACCCCCGACGAGCACGCCGGCAGACACCGATCGGAGACGCACTCGTTGCCCGCCGGGCAGCACGAGGCGGGCGTGCCGCAGAGCGAGCCGCCGACGCAGAGGTCCGCATCCGGCGTCTCGTCGGCGTCGAGCGTCCCATCGCTGGCGTCGATCGTGGTGTCATCCCCATCGACGGTCGGCGCGTCCTCGCGGAACACGGGCGGCGAACCGCAGTCTTCGCAACCGGCGGCGAAGACGAGGAGACAGGCCAGCGGCCACGGGCGAGCAATACGGCGGCTCATCGGCCGCCATCGTAGCAGCTCACTTCGTAGCGAGTGCCTCGAGCAGCTTGCGACGTGTGACGGGCTTCGCAACCAGGGCTCGCACCCCGAGGTCCCGGGCGCGGCGGCGGTGCTCGGGATTGGCCCGAGAGGTGATGATGACGATGGGCGTCGAGCGGAACCGCTCGTCCTTGCGCAGGTGTGCGATCAGGTCGAAGCCCCCGAGCTCGGGCATCTCGAGGTCGGTGACGATCAGGTCGTACCGCAGCTGCCGGGTCATCTGCAGGGCGCGGGCGCCGTCCTCGGCCACGTCGACGATCCAGCCCTCGCGCCCGAGCATGCTCGTCATGGCTTCGCGGATCGCGCGCGAGTCATCCACCACGAGCGCGCGGCCGGCGAGGACCGTCGGCGTGCTGACCACGTCCTGCATCTCGCCGACGGGCGCATCGGGATACGTGCGCCGCACGAGCTGCGCCGGATCGAGGATGAGCTGGACCTTACCCGAGCCACTGATCGTCGCGCCTGCGTACAGCGTCAGGGGCGCGAGCAAGGGGCCGAGGGGCTTGATGATGATCTCCCGCGGCCCGACGATCTTGTCGACGGTGCACACGAGCGTCTTGCCCGCGAACGACAGCACCACGCCGGGGCGGCGGTCGGAGGCCGGCCCATGTCCCAGGAGCGACTCGAGCCGCAGCACCGGCACCTCATCGCCGTGGGGCAGGGGCGTCGTCGTGACGAATGGCTCGACGAGCACCGTCTGCCCGACGTGGACGTTCGGCAGGGCATAGACCTGGCCGCCGACCTTGAACAACATCGCTTGTGCGAGGGCCGTCGAGAGCGGCAACCGCAACGTGAACGTCGCGCCCTTGCCTGCGACCGACGACAGCGTGACCTCGCCGCCGAGCCTGGCCACCGTCTCTCGGACGAGTCCGAGGCCGATGCCGCGTCCCGCGAGCTCGTCGGCATCCGTGCGCGCCGAGACGCCGCTCGCCTTCGACGACTCGGGCGCGGCCAGGAGCGCATCCAGGATGTCGGCGTCGTTCGCGAGCTGCGCGCGCGCGGGGCTCCAGTGGCCATTCGCGATGAAGCGATCGCGCAGGGTGGCGGTGTCGATGCCGCGACCATCGTCGGCGACCTCGAGCACGAGCAAGCTGCCGTCCTGGCGCGCGCGGATCGTGATCGTCGCGGCGGCCGGCTTCCCCGCGGCCAGGCGCTCGGCAGGTTGCTCGACGCCGTGGGCGATCGCGTTCCGGAGCAGCTGCGTGATCGGATCCACGAGCTGTTCGGCGACGGCCTTGTCGAACTCGGTGTCCTCGCCGAGCGTGCGGAGCTCGACCTGCGCGCCGGTCGTTCGCCGCAACGCCCGCAGGGCGCGCGCCGCGTGGAGGAACAGGTTGCGCGCGCTCTCCATGCGGATGCGCGTGAGGCCGCGCTGGAGCTCGCCGATCGTGCGCCGCAACGCCTCGATCTCGTCGAGGAGAGCGGCCGTGGTCTGCGAGAGCAGGGCGGCCTGGCCCGCGAGCTCGTCCTCGGTCTGCGCGAGCGCGGCGCGGTTCGGCGGGGCCTCCCCGGTGTCGAGCGCCATCCGCAGCGACTGACGGGTGCGCGCCAGGTCGCGGCTCAGCGTCCGCAGGAGCTGTACCCGGCGCTCCAGGCGGGTGCGATCGAACAGCAGCTCGCCCGCCGACGACATCAGCTCGTCGATGCGCTCCGGCTCGACGCGCAGCCATGCCTTGGGCTCGGGCACCGTCTCGACCGACGGGGCGAGCACGGGCTCGGGCGGCGGCTCGACGAACGGCGGCGGCAACGACTGCGGCCTCCGATCCGGTCGCGCGATCGCGTCGATCTGGT
>JALHPV010000104.1:13072-22673 GCA_022842285.1 Kofleriaceae bacterium | reverse complement strand
ACGTAGCGCGCCTCGACACCCGTGGTCGGAGGCGGGTCAGTGGGTTCGTCGACTACCGGATCATCCTGATCCGGGAGGTCGATCTCGTCGGGTCTGGCGTCGATCGCACAGGCACCCAATAGCAGCACAGACGCAAAAATAGGCCGCATCTTTTCATTATCCGGTTGGAGCCTGGATCCCTCAAGACCCGGCGAAAAAATTATCGGCCGCGCACATGTCGGCGCCCACTTTTTCTCCGTGTGGTGATCAGTGCGATGCGGAAGTAATCGCGATCCGCAGCTGATGACCGAGGAGAACGGCGCACGTACACGTCGCGATGAGCGCGAGGATGGCGACGGCCAAGGCCGCGCGAAGGGTGAAGGCCGGCTCGATGCCGAGGATCACACCGCTGGCCAACCCGGCAGCGAGGGCGACCGACACGGCCGCGCGTTCACGATCAGTCGAGGAGATAAGCATTAGGCTCATCCCCTCGTGCAGCGGTCGTGCCTGTAGCCAACCAGGCGACACCATTGCGATCTCAACCCGAGTAGCCGCTAAACCAGGGTTACGACCTGCTGTCACCGGGTGGCAAAGATCTGCCTCACTTGCGCAGCCATCCCGTGGACCGGGGACGGACCTGTTCGTAGAGCACGGGCGTGCGCAACTCGTGCAGGTTGCTTCCCAATCCCGCGAATCTCCTGCGAAAAATCGACTGGTCACGCAAAACGACAGCTATTCAGCAACGGCAGCCACGAGTAGTGTCCGCGCCCGGAGGACACGAATGGCACGCACGAATTCTTTCTTGGCGGTGCTCGTCGCGATCGCAGCATGCGGTCCGGCCGAGCGCGGCAGTGATGGTGGTGACAACGACGGTGGTGACAGCGACGGAGATACGACCGATGGCTCGACGTGCCCGGTGTGCTCCGCTGATGGGACGGCCGTGCTCGGCTGCGATGGCGAGGTCACGTACTGCGCCAACGGTCAGTCGTGCAGCAACGGCCAGTGCTTGAACTCGTGCGAAGCCGCCGAGCAGAACAACGCTTCGATCGGCTGTGACTACTACGCGGTCGACATGGACGCCGCGATGGGCCCGCCGCGCGACGCATGCTTCGCGATCTTCGTCGCCAACACGTCGCCTGCGCCTGCACACATGGATGTGACGTGGGGCGGCGTGACCGTGAACCTCGCGTCGTTCGCGAAGCTCCCGCAGGGTCAGGGCCAGAACCTCACCTACGCGCCGTTCGATCCCGCCGCCGGCATCCCGCCCGGCCAGGTCGCGATCATCTTCGCCGCGTACGCTCCCGGCGGCGGCACGCTCGGACAGCCGAACGTCGCGTGCCCCGTGCCCGCCGCGATCGGCACCGACGCGCAGATCTCCGGCACCGGCAAGGGCAAGGCGTTCCACATCAAGACGGACGTCCCCGTCGTCGCTTACCAGATGCTGCCCTACGGTGGCGGCGCGGCCGCTGCGACCGGGGCCTCCCTCCTCCTCCCGTCGAGCGCGTGGGGCACGAACTACGTGACCGTCACCGCCTACGACCCCATCGGTGGTTCGGCGCCGCCGCCGATCGATCTGCCGTTCGCGGACGGCGGCTCGCTCAACATCGTCGCGAAGGAAGACAACACCACCGTCACCATCAAGCCGCTGAGCAAGCTCAGCGCGGGTGGCGGGCTCCCCGAGGGACCGCAGGGTCAGCCGTACAACGTCACGCTGAACAAGGGCGAGTACGTCCAGTTCACCCAGCTCGCGCAGCTGACCGGTAGCCCGATCGAAGCCGACAAGCCGATCGGTCTCTTCGGCGGCCACACGATCATGGGCATCGATCGCTGCTGCGGCGATCACGGCGAGCAGATGATCGCGCCCGTCCGCGCGCTCGGTTCGACCTACGTCGCGTCGCCGCACGGTGATCGCAAGCCGCAGACGGGCGAGGTCCGCGTGTTCCGCATCATCGGCGCCGTCAACGGTACGACGCTCGCGTACGACCCGCCCGGTATGGGTCCCGCGACGGTGAACCAGGGCCAGATCCTCGAGATCCGCAGCGCCGAGCCGTTCGTCGTGTCGTCGCAGGACGAGGATCACCCGTTCCTCCTCTTCACGTACATGACCGGCGCCGGCGACCAGGGCGAAGGCGGCTGGGGCGACGCGGACTTCGTTCGCCAGGTCCCGCCCGACCAGTTCCTCCGAAACTACGTCTTCTTCACCGATCCGTCCTACCCGTTCACGATGCTCACCGTCGTGCGCCGCAAGATCGACGGCAACTTCAAGGACGTGCAGCTCGCGTGCAGGGGCACGCTGACCGACTGGCGCCCCGTCGGTTCGACCGGCGACTACGAGATCTCGTACGTGAAGCTCGTCGACCGCTGGAACGGCCTGAACGGCTGCAACAACGGCGTGAACACCATGACCTCCGACAATCCGTTCGGCGTCTACGTCTGGGGCTGGGGCTCCGAGGACACGAACACCGGCTGGGTGTCGTACGGCTATCCCGCCGGTGAAGGCGTGATCCCGATCAACGACGTCATCGTCGGCCGCGAGACGAACTGAAATCCAAGTCCGACTTGTTTAACGCGCAACTTGCGCAGAAATCATGTCGGACTTGTTTTCGCGCTAGTGCACGGTCGCGCCGGCCTCGTCGTCGGCCACCGGCGCAGTGGTGCCGGCGAGGAGTGACAGCAGATCCGTCGTCGAGAGGCGAGCGCCGGCATCCGTCCCCTCCAGGACGCCGGCGACGAGGGCGCGCTTCGACGCGTGGAGTGAGAGGATCTGCTCTTCGATCGTGCCGCGCGCGATGAGCCGGTAGACGGTCACCGGCTTGGTCTGCCCGATGCGATGTGCGCGGTCGGTGGCTTGATCCTCGACGGCGGGGTTCCACCACGGATCGAGGTGGATGACGTAGTCAGCGGCGGTGAGGTTGATGCCGGTGCCGCCCGCCTTGAGCGAGATCAAGAACGCGTCGGCGTCGCCGGTCTGGAACTGATCGATGAGCGCGGCGCGCTCCTTCATCGGCGTGGCGCCGTCGAGGTAGAGCGTGCGGAAGGCCGCCTCGGCGAGGGCGTCCTTCACGAGCGCGAGGTGCGAGGTGAACTGCGAGAAGATCAACACGCGGTGGCCCTCCGCCTTCAGCTCCTCGAGGAGCTCGAGGAGGCGGCGGAGCTTCGATGACGCGATGGTCGAGCGTGAGTCGTAGAGCTTCGGGTGGGACGCCAGGAGGCGCAGGCGCGTGAGCGCGGCGAGGACCTGGAAGCGGCGCTGCTCGTCGCGTACGCCTTTACCCTGAGCGGAGAGCTCGGCGACGGCGGCGAGGCGCGCGTCCTCGTACAGCGTGTGCTCCTCGGAGGAGAGCGCGACGGGCAGGTCGATCTCGGTGCGAGGCGGCAGCTCGCGGGCGACCTCGGCCTTGGTGCGGCGCAGGAGGAATGGGCGCAGCACGCGGGTGAGGGCCGCGCGGGCATCGGGATCCTTGCCGCGCTCGACGGGGAGCGCGTAGCGCTCGCGGAACTGGTCCCACGAGCCGAGGAGGCCCGGGAACACGATCGCCATCAGCGACCACAGCTCGCCGAGGTGATTCTCGAAGGGCGTGCCCGTGAGCGCGACCCGGAACTGCGCATCGAGGCTGCGGGCGGCGCGGGCGCGGCGCGTGTTGGCGTTCTTCAGCGCCTGCGCCTCGTCGAGGACGAGCGTGGAGAACTTCGTCCCGGCGAGCAGCGTCGCGTCGCGCGTGAGGAGGCCGTAGCTCGCGATGAGCACGTCCTTCTTCTTCAGCCGGCGCAGGACATCCTGGCGATCGCTCTGGAGGCCGTAGAGGATCGGCTCGAGCGACGGCGCGAATCGCTGCAGCTCGTTGACCCAGTTGTAGGCGACAGACGTGGGCGCGATGACGAGCGTGGGGCCCTGCTTCGCGCGATCGAGCAGCAGGGCGATCGCCTGCACCGTCTTGCCGAGGCCCATGTCGTCGGCGAGGACGGCGCCCGCGCCCCACGCGGCGACGCGCGAGAGCCACGCGTGGCCGTCGATCTGGTAGTCGCGGAGGGTCGCGGCCAGGCTGGCCGGCACCTTGGGCTTCAGCGTCGCCGCGATCTGCGCGCGCTGCGCGAGATCCTCCCAGGACTGCGCCGTCTGCACCTGCGCGCCGGCCATCGCCAGCTCGCGGATCGCGGGGACGGCGCCGGGGGAGATCTCGAGCCGGCCCTTCGCTTCGTAGACCTGATCGGAGACGGCGAGCAGCTTCTTGCGCAGCGTGTCCGCGAGCTCGATCCAGCGATTCGCATCGATCCGCACGAAGCGCTGCTGGCGCCGGGCCGCATCGAGGAGGACGGCGAGCTCGAGGCGCCCCGTCTCGACCTTGATCTCGCCGACGATGCCGAACCAGTCGCGCTTCTTCTCGACGGTGACTTTCAGCGCCTCGGCCCCGACGCTGCGCGTGATCGACGGCATCTTGTCGATCCACTCGACCTCGAGGTTCGCCTCGGCGAGCCAGTCGGTGCGTTGCGCGGCCATCACCACGTGCAGGGCCTGCTCGGGCTCGCCGATGCGAAAGCAGTTGGGCGGACCTTCCTCCGCATCACCGAGCGGCAGCGCGGTCAGCGCCAGGCGGGTCTTCTCGAGCTCCGTGCCGAGGTCGCGCTTGATGTAGCCACGCTCTCCCTCGCGCTGGATCAACACGTCGCGCGGTCCCGACGACGGCGCGAACAGCGGCGCACCGGGAGCCGGCCGGACGAACGCCTCCACCTCGAGCGTGGCGTCCGGAAGCAGGCGCAGGCGCGCCACCACTCTCAGATCCCCGACGAGCTCGCGCCCCTTGAGGCGCTCCGGCACCGCGATGGGCAGGCGCGTCTCGAGCTTCGCGAGCCGCTCGAGCAGCGGCGCGTGACTCTCCGGCGGGAACGAGTCGCCGTGCGCCTCCAGGATCGCCCACAGGCGGCGGGCCTCGTCGGCGACATCGATCAGCACGAGGCGCGCCCGCTCGGTGTCGAGCCACACGAGCGGCTCGCCCGACGAGAAGATATCGAGGAGGCTGCGCAGGAGCTTCGGGTTGAAGCGCGCGTTGTCGACGGTGGGCTCGAGCTGGATGGCGCCGTCGATGGGATGCGCGGAGAAGCCTAGCGGCATGCGCTGCACGCGGATCGGCTCCGGCTCCTCGAGCGCGAGCACGCGCGGATGATCGACGAGCGCCTGGAACGCGCGCACCGGGTAGCTCCCACGCTGCGGCGACCACGCGGCGTACTGTTCGGCGATCGCGCGATCCTGTGGAGAGAGGAGGTCGCCGTACTCGTCGACGAGCGCCAGCGGCGAGAGCTTGGCCCCCGACGACAGCTTGCCGCTCTTGAGCTGCTTCTTGACGATCGCGGTCAGGCCGAGCGAGCCGAGCGTCTCGTCGAGCTTCCACCACACCTCGATCGCGGTGCGCTGCTTGGTCTCCGCCGCCTCGAAGCGATCGAGCTCCGCCAGCGCCCGCGCCCAGCTCGGCCGCAACATCGCCTCGGCGATGATCAGCTCGTTGGCAGCGAGCCGCGGATCGGTCATGCGCTCGAGCAGCGTGTCGATCAGCGCGAGCGCATGCGTGCAGGCACCCTCCTTCGCGCCGCACGTACACGCCAGCACGGGCGTACCGCCGCCCGGCGTGGTGAGCGTCGTCGCAAGCGCCACCATCGTGTACGCCGTCGGCTTCCACGCGTGCCCCGGCTCCAGCCAGTGCAGCGCCGGCGCGAGCGCATCGAAGGTCAGGCTGCCCTTCAGGCGCGTGGCCGTGGAGCGCGGGGCCGCGGTCCGCCGGATCTTCGTCCGCGCCGCGATCAGCGCCGTCGCCAGCTGCGCGAGCTTTGGCTCCTCGGGCGTCGCGAACGGATGTTCCTCGGCGACCCCACGCTGCACGTCCTCCGCCATCGCGTGAGCGAACCGATACGCCGCCTCGGGAATCGTCGCGACGACCTGCGAGATGCTGCCGAGGTAGCGCGAGGCTCCCGTGCGCGTGCCCACCTCGCCCAGCGGCAAGCGCGCGAGCGACTGCGCCAGCCACGCTCGCTGCTGCTCGGTGATCTGCATGTGCGCGAGCAAGACGTCCGCGCCAAGCACGAGCAGGTGCGGAACTTGATGCTCCGCCGTCCACTCCTCGAAGTCCTTGCGGGTGGCGAACACCGGCGCGCTCGACGGCGGCACGGGCCGCGCGATGCGCTGGTCTTGCAGCCACGTGTAGCCCACGGCGACGACGTGCTTGCAGTTGACTGCCATCGGGCACGTGCACGAGCCGACCAGCGCGTTGAGTTCGAGCGCGATGATGACGGCGTACGGCTGCGGTCGGCCCCCTGCGACGACACCGTACACGGCGTCGGCGTCGACCTTCTTGATCTCCGCCCGCCCCTCCTGCGCGTACTCGACGCCGCGCGCGTAGGCGTACCCCGTCTTGCGTAGCCACGCATCGGTGAGCTTCTCGACGAGCTTAGCGCCGGCCGCCACCACGACCCTGCATCGGCTTGGCGCCGCGACCCGGAGCGCGCGGCGGCAGCTTCGTCCCGATGTACACGGAGTGCGTGCGGCTCGAGCCGATCTTCTCGACCCAGACCTTGTAGCCGTTCGCCTCGAAGCGCTTCTTGAACGGCGCGTCGTACTCCTCGGCCCAGATGGAGAAGATGCCGTCCTCGGCGAGCGCGTCGTACGTACGAGCCAGCGCGGCCCGGCCGTAGAACGGATCGCGATCGTCCTGCGTCTGCGCGTTCGGGCCCTCGTACAGATCGAGGATGATCGCGTCGTAGCGGCCCCGCGGCGCATCGGCGATCATCCGCGCGACATCCCCGATCACGATCTTCACGCGCTTGTCGCGGCACGCATCCTTCGTGAGCAGCGCCATCGGCCCCTTGCACCACTCCTCCACGACCGGCGTCAGCTCCGCGACGACCACCTCGGCGCGCGGCGGCAGCGCATCGAGCGCAGCGCGCAGCGTGTAGCCCATGCCGAGCCCACCGATCAGCACGCGCGGCTTAGGGCGGTCCGCGATCGGCCCGCACGCCAGCTTTGCTACCGCCTCTTCGGACCGCCGCTCGCGGCTCGTCATGAGCACGCGGCCCGCGATCACGATCAGGAAGTCGGTCGCGCCACGCTGCCGCAGCTCGAGGGGGCCATCCGCGGTCGGGACGGTCGCCAAAGTCTTCCAGGGGGTCACGGCGGGGCACCCTAACATGCCGTCGTGACAAGGCTATTCAGAAATCCCGCAACCGCTACGAACAGCGGCGATACGCGCGTCCATGTCGACCAGCCAGTTCCACCACAGCAAGATTCGCATGGTCATCGGCAGCCTCGATGACACCAGCCTGGAGGTCGAAGCCCAGTACAACCCGGCCGAGGTCACGGTGAAGAAGGACATCCCGTGGACCGAGAACAAGCGCCTCGGCGCGGTCGAGGCGAGCGACGTGAAGGAAGCGGCGCGCTCGCAGGGCAACAACAACTCACTCGAGTACACGGGCGCGAAGGGCCGCGAGATGTCGTTCGAGCTCTTCTTCGACGGCTACGAGGAGAAGCGCACGATCACCCCGCAGATCCGCAAGCTCGAGCGCCTCTGCTCCCCGGTGAACCCCGACGAGCCGGACGAGACGAAGCGCCGCGCCCACCAGTGCGTCGTGGCGTGGGGCCACGGGGAGGACCGCCGCTTCGTCTGCGTGATCACGGCGTTCTGCGTGAAGTACACGATGTTCTCGCGCGACGGCCTCCCGCTCCGCGCGACCTGCTCGATCACGCTCCGCGAGGCGTATCTCGGCGACAGCGTGAAGACCGCCCAGGACACGCTCGAGATGCAGTACCGGAACTACCAGTCCATGTATTACGGCGACTCGCCGCTCGGCGGCGCCGCCTCGTTCGGCGACGCGGCTCGCCTGTCGATCCTGCAGCGCGCCATCGCGTACGGCCGCGCCGCCGCTCGTCGTCGCTTCTAGCGCGGGAGGCAGACGTTCTTGCGAACCGTCGAGCCGGGGCGCGCGAGCGAACCACACCGCATGTTGCTCGGGCACTCCGCGGCGTTCGAGCTGGGCGTGCACTGACGCAGGCAGGTGCCACCCGCCGCGAGCGAGCTGCCCGCCGCGCAGAACGTGTCGGCGTAGCCCGGCATGTCGGCGCAGACAGAGGTGCAGGCCATGGTGCAGACGCCCGCCTTCGCCGCGGTCGCGCCGGCGCAGGTGGTGCCGTTGCCGCAGTCAGAGTCCGCGCGGCAGAGATCGCCGACCCAGCCCCCCGAGCCCGGGAGGCAGACGTCGGAGACGACGGCCGGCTGGTTGAAGCGCGGCGTCGCGGCCGCGACCTTCATGTGATCGTAGGGGCGGCACTCGAAGTTCGTCGCCTGCACCTTCGGGACGCACATGCCCTTCGTCGCATCGGCCGGGTCGGCGACGCAGAAGGTGGTCGTGCCGCCGCGGTCCGAGCAGAACTGGGTGCAGCGCGCCGAGCAGAAGCCGGCACCGGTGTAGGGGTTCGAGGCGCAGAAGCCGCCTGCGATGCCGCTGCAGTCACTGTTCTGCGTGCACGTCGAACCGACGAACTTCTTCACGTCGACGCGCGTGCCCTGGGTGGTCTTCTCGGGCTCGCGCTGCAGGCGAACGGGCACCTTCGCGACGCCCTTGATGCGGGCGTACACCTCGAGGATGTCAGCGGCCTCCATGCGGAAGCAGCCGTGCGAGACATAGCCGCGGCGGAGCGTGCCGCCGTTGGGCGCGCGGTAGTTGTCGATCGGACCGTGGATGCCGTAGTTCCCGTAGAAGCTGAGGAACGGCAGACCGGCAAAGACCGGGATGCGCTCGCCGGTCTCCGAGGTCCACCACGTCTTGCACGGCTGGATGGTCGCCGGCGTGATCTCGAAGTCCTTCCGGCCCGTGCGGTAGATCGGATAGTAGGAGAGCGACTCCATGAAGGACGGCTGTGTGGGATCGGTCTCGATCGTCCCCGGGCCGACGGGATAGGTCTTGTCGAAGCCGACGGTCGCGTCCGTGAGGCGCAGGGTCAGGCCGTCGATCGACAGCGTGATCTTCGGGTTCGGCAGCGGCGCGATGTTGGTCGGCAGCGGCTTGCACTCCAGGGCCGATCCCCACTCGCCGTCGGCCTTGGAGTCGGCGGCGGAGATATCGCCCAGTCCGAGATCAGCGCCCGGGGTCTCCTGGTCGACGGGCGGGCCCTCCTCCTCCGTTGCACACGAAGTGAAAAGCAGAGTAGCGGCGAGAAGTTGGACTGCGCGCATAGTGTTGCCGCGCGCGATTGCAACGACCGATCCTGAGCCGAGCACTCTCCTGTTTGCACCACAGGCGTCGCACCCCTGGCTAGTCGCCTTTCCAGGCCACCTACCCCGCCCATATCCGCGCGTTTGTTGCCCAAATCGCGCACGTCGGGCACAGATGGGCGCGATGGAAGCGGCGATGGACGATCTGATGCGGCACTCGACGTTCGAGGGCCGCCTGGGGTGGGAGTACGAGGCGATCGAGGTCATCGAACGCATCGACGACATGATCGACGACTGGTTCGTGGGTGCCGATGACGCAGGGGCCCTCGACGGCGTCAGGTTCGACGAGCTGCCGTCCGAGAACCGCCTCGGCTCCACGCTCTTCTTCGGCAGCATCACGGCCGCCGTGGTCGGTGGCGTCATCGCCA
>JALHPV010000104.1:0-13062 GCA_022842285.1 Kofleriaceae bacterium | reverse complement strand
CGTTCAGTAGAACAGTCGGTACTCGGGCGGAATCTGTTCCGCCGACTCGACGTTCATGCCGAGGTCGCGCAGGAATCCGTCGGCGAGGGCGTAGATCCAGCCGTGGACGGCGACCTTCTGGCCGCGTCGCCACGCATCCTGGAGGATCGTGGTGTGGCAGACGTTCGCCACCTGCGCCTCGACGTTCAGCTCGGCGAGCCGATCCACGCGCGCATTGAAGTCAGGGATCGACGCGAGCTCGTCGCGGTTCCAGAGGTGGACGTCGCGGATGTGACGGAGCCAGTTGTCGATGAGCCCGAGTGGCTTCGCCTGCATCGCCGCGCGCACGCCACCGCAGCCGTAGTGTCCGACGACGACCACGTGCTTCACCTTCAGGACATCCACCGCGTACTGCAGCACCGAAAGGCAGTTCACGTCGGTGTGCTCGACGAGGTTCGCCACGTTGCGGTGGACGAACACTTCCCCCGGCGCCTTCCCGATGATCTCGTTGGGCGGGAGGCGGCTGTCGCTGCACCCGATCCACAACATGTCGGGTTCCTGCAGGTTCTCGAGCCGCTTGAAGTACTGCGGATCCTTCAGGATCGCCTCTTCGGCCCAACGCTTGTTGGCGGCGAAGCAGGCTTCGATCGTGGTCACGCAGCGCACATAACACAGCGGCGCTAGGCTTCACACGTGGCGACCGTTTTCCTGCGGAGCCTGCTCGTGGTCTGACGCTGCGCGCGGCGAAGTCCGGCGACGAGCTCGACTACGTCCCGGTCGCCGGTTCGGTTCGGTGGGGCTCGCGCCCGCCGAAGCTGCCGCGCGTGTACCAGTAGGCCCACGCGATCAAGAGCGCCTGGAGCGGCAGCCGCGCCCACAGCAACCAGGTCGGCACGGGCGTGCCGCCGAGCGGCAGGTTGTTCCATGCCATGTTCACGTTCGCGGGAAACACGGCGACGAGCAGCGCGATCAAGCCCCATGCCGCGAGCTTCTGCGTACGCGCGATCAGCAGGCCGAGCCCACCCGCGATCTCGGCGACGCCCGAGAGCGCGACGAGCTCCGCGTGCGCCGGTAGTTCCTCCGGCATCATGGCGATGTACGAGGCTGGTGACACGAAGTGGTTGATGCCCGCGCCGATCATGGCGATGGCGAGGACCCACTTCAGGACGCGCTTCACGCGCGAGTCGCTGCCATTCGTTGCCATCGCGCGGGTCTCCATCGGGGTGTGTACGACGTACGATGCCCCACGGATGACGCCGCGTCTCCTCACCGTCGACGATCTTCCTGCCTGCGTGGACCTCCTCACGCGCGCAGGCCTGGCCGGAGGCGCCGCCAACATCGGTCGCTACCTACGCTGGCAACCCGATGGCTGCTTCGGGCTCGAGCTCGAGGGCGCCCTCGTCGGCACGGTCACGCTGCTCGCGCAGCCGCCGATCGGCTTCGTGGGCTGCATGGCCGTCGCGCCGGAGCGCCAGGGCACGGGGCTCGGTCGCTTGCTCCTCGAGCACGCCCACACGATCGGTCGTCGCTGGGGGCTGACGACGTTCGGGCTCGAAGCGACCGAGTCCGGCGCGGTGCTCTATCGCAAGCTCGGCTATGTCACGGAGCACGGATCGGTGATCCTGCAGCGCCCGTCGCCGCCTTCGCTCGCGCCTCGGCCATCCTCGTCCGCCGATCTGGCCGCCGTGCTCGACCTCGACCGGGCCGCCACCGGCGCCGACCGCACCCCGATGATTCGCGACCTCGCGAGCCAGTTCCCGGGCGACGCGATCTCCGTCGCGGGGACGCTGGCCGCGTGGTGCCTCCTCATCGGCGAGCGTCTGGGTCCCATGCACGCGCGGGATGTGGGTGCGGGTCGGGCCCTTGTCGAGCGATACGCCCCGGCCACGAGCCTCGTCCTCGTCCCCGGCCCCAACGAGACCGCGCTGCGGGCGCTGATCGATGCGGGATTCGTCGAGAATCGCCGGCTCGAGCGCATGTGGCTCGGCCGGATTCCGGATGCCAACGTGGCACTGCAATGGACCCTCGCCAGCCCCGGCGCGGGCTGACGTTCCGACAAACGTCGGGCGCCCCGCGAAAAGTTGCGGCGTGTTGCGGGGGCTCGCCCGTATAACCTGGGATGCGCCGAATCCTCGTCGTCCTGTCCCTGGTGCTCGCGGCCGTCGTCGCGCTCGCGTGGCACCGCCTCTACGGCACGACCACGGAGTGGGCCACACCGGTGACCGTCACCATGTCGGCGCTCCTCGCGGCCGGAGCCCTCGGCACGATCGTCGCCGCCTGGCGCAGCAGCGCGAAACTGCACCTGGTCCTGGGCGTAGGCCTGCTCGGTGCGCAGCTAACCATCATCGTGATGCGCCTCGCGGGCGTGCGGATCGTGGCCCACGACCTGTTCCCTGACGCGAAGCTCGCCGGCGTGGTCGCGGGCTGTCTCGCGCTCTCGATCTACGGCCTCGTTCGCCACCGCGTGTGGGGCCGCTGGCTTGCGATCGCCCTCGGCGCGACCGGCGCCGTGTCGGGCGGCATCAACACCATCCACTTCTGGGCGGTCACCGCGGGACCGAACATGGAGCACTTCGACTGGTCGATGCAGATGCACCTCGCGGCGTGGGTCCTCTGGGTCGGCACGATCGGCGGCCTGATGGTCGTCCTGAACCTCGCGACGCCGGCGGTCGGCGCGGCGATCGCGGCTCGCACGCAGGACGCCACCTGGACCGCGCCGACGCGCGAGGCGCGGTGGGTGCGCGCGACGATCATCACCGCCCTCGCGGCCGTGCCGATGCTGCTCGTCTACGCGTGGATCCAACCCATCGTGCCCGCGACCAAGTCCAGCGCCCTGGTCCTCGCCGCCGCGCTCGCCATCGGAGCGACCGCTGCGATTCGCGGCAAGCTCGCCGGCGCTCTCCTCCTCGTCGCGGCCGGCGTGGGCCTCGTCGCCCAGACGATCGTCACCACGATGGGCGTCCCGGCGCAGCAGGACATGATCGCGCTGTACTACGCCGTCTTCTGGCTGCCGGCGGCGCTCACCGCGATCGGTAGTGGCGTCACGCTCGCCGCGCCCGTGTGGCGCCTGCTCACGCAGCGCGCCTGATTCACTCCACCGGATCGAGCGGATTCGAGGGGGCAACCGTCGGCTCGTCGGCCGGCGGCGTCTCGCCCGGAGCGGGGATGTCGTCGACGCGAAAGGGCACCAGCACCTGGCCCTCGGACCGCTTCGGCTCGGCCGTGTTCGAGTCGTAGAAGATCACCTCGACCGCCTTGCGTAGCTCCAGCGTACTCGTCGCGGAGCGGCGCTCGCGCTCGGTCGGGCTGATGCGCACTTCCTGGCTCTCGACGAGCACGTCGTGCCGACCGGCCGGAAGCTGCATCTCCATGTTGCCACCGGGGGCGATGCCGCCGCGCGACGATCCATGCTCGGCGCTGCCCATCGGGAACACGAACACGCGCTCGATGGGACGCGTCGTCGAGTTGACGAGGTTCACGCGATACGTCGGAGCCGAGCCGCACGCGGCGACCATCACGACCAAGCAGAGGATGCGCAGCACGACGCGAGGATACTCGTTCGGCTACATTCGATGCATGCGCGTGGTGTTGCTAACGGTGCTGGTCGCGTGTGGCAGCGGCGATCGTCCTCCTGCATCGGAGCCCAAGACGGCCAGCGTCGACTGTGCCGCCGCCGCCGCCACCGGCGCCACGCTCGCCGACGAGCCCTCGCGCGAGGCGGTGCGCGCCGTCATCGCGATCCGCTGCACCGAGGACACCTGGCCCGCCACCGCCGCCACCTGTATCGCCAACGCCCGGGACCGCGCCGCCGCGCACCACTGCGTTCACCACGAGCTCACCGGGGCCCAGGCCGAACAACTCATGGCCGACGTCCAGGCCGCGATCGACACGTCCATCACCCCCGCCGATCCGCCCCCGCCGCCCGAGGACAGCGACGAGCCGAGCGGTCTTATCGTCACCGACCTCTACCCCGCGCGCGGACTCCCCGAGGGAGGCACCTTCGTGGTGATCCGCGGAACCAGTTTCACCGACGACGATCGAACCGCTCGCGTTCGCTTCGGCGCGCGCGACGGCAGCGTCGTCCGCATCGACAGCAACACCGAGATGATCGTCCAGGCTCCCCCCGGCACCGGCACCGTCGATGTCGTCGTCACCTTCGCGCCCGGTGGCGAGCGCACCCTGCCCGGCGCCTTCACCTACGCGAGCCCACCGCCCGAGAAGGCGAAGCCGGGGAGCGCGCAGGCCCGGCTCGCCGAGGCCGCGAACGCGGCGGGTGAGACCCTCATGCGCAAGCAGCAGTACGAGGAGGCCGCCGAGAAGTTCCGCGACGCGGCCGCGCGCACCAGCGAGCCCCTCTACTTCCTGAACCTCTGCGGCGCCTACTATCACGCCAGCCGCTTCAGCGAAGCGCTCGTCGCCTGCGCCAACGTCGCGGCCACCAGCCCGACGCCGCAGCAAGCCTCTCGCGCCGATGCGCTCACCGCGACGATCCAGGCTGCCATGAAGGACGCAGCCGAGTAGCCCCCACGGGTCCTGACGACGATCACGACACTCCCACCGCGTGCGCCGGGGTATCCTGGCGTGGATGCGACAGCTCACGGTGGCCATGGTCCTGCTCGCCGGGTGTGGGCGCGTCGGCTTTGATGGTCTCGTGACCACCGACGACGGCACGCCCGATGCGAGCGTCGCGGATGGGGGGACGGGGACCGTACGCGTGGTCGTCGGGTACATCTCGACGCCCGGCACGCCCGCGCCCGATATCCTCGTCTGGTCGAATCGACCCGATGGCGAGCTCCAGGCGACGGCCCTCACGACCGCAACCGGGGAGGCGATGCTCGAGGTCACGTCCGGTGGCTGGATCTCGGCGGATCTGCGCGAGGACAACGGTTCGATCGTGAGCCGCTACGGCGTGCAGCTCGACGACACGGTGTACCTCGGAGGAAAGGCTGCTCCTCCCTGTCAGTCCGAAGGCTCCGCCACGTTGGAGTTTCCGCTGCGCGCGGGGTCCAACTATTACGAGGTCGCCGGGCGGTGCCCTGGCGTTGGGCACTTCCCGAGCACGAGTCCGACCCAGGCGAACCTGGGCGTGTCGCTGACCCCGGACCCGTTCGATCTGACGATCCTCGCGTACAACGGCGCCGATCTCGTCGGCTCGATCGCGCGCCCGGACCTCATGCTCGCCACGGGCGAGCAGCTCGGGTTCACAGACACCGACTGGCGAAGCCCAATTGCCGCAGACGTGGGGTTCACCGGGATTCCCGCCGACGTCGTCGGTCTCCGTTCACAATTCGACTTCTCGACCGGATCGGTGCGCGGAAACGCGGGCCGGGCGACCTTGGACCAGAAGGGGTCGACGGATATCACGGCCCAGGTCCCGGTAGCGGATGTGGGCGCCGAGCGCATGCGCGTGCGCGTCGACCTCGAACGTGGACCGCTCGAGTTCTCCAGCGTGCTGGTCGCCGATGCCTCGATCGGACTCACCGAGCTCCCGCCCTTGCCGCCCATGCCACGTGACATCACCCTCCGTGACGCGGGATCGATCACGTGGACCGGGTCTTCGGGTTCCGTAGATCTGCTGCAGCTCGTAACCATCAGGGAGCTGTTCAGCGCCCGGTCGTCGGTGGCCCCACCCGATCCGACCTGGAGCGTGCTCGCGCCCCCCGGCACGCAGGAGATCGTCCCTCCCGAGCTACCACCAGGCGTCGAGCTCCCTTCGCCGGTGTCCGCCATCCTCGTGCTCGTCGCCGATGACTCCACGATCGATGGGTGGGACGATGCCCGCGCCCGCTTCGATAATGAGCTGCCCTGGCCGAGCGCCCTCGAAGAGGACACAGATCGAACCGGCGAGCTGGCCGTCAGTCTTACCGCCTACTTCGCCGAGTAGCAGGGGTATCGAACTGGTTACTTCTTGTCGGTGGGAGGCGTGGTGCGGCGGAGCAGGCGGCGGAGGAAGCCGGGCTTGTCGGCGATGCCCGTCTCGATCGCAGCCTTCATGCTCGCGGCGTCGAGCCAGCGCTCCTCCCGCTTGTAGGCGAGCGCACGGGCGACGATCGCATCGAGCCACGCGGGGACATCGGTCTCGCGCCGGGCGGGGTGACGCTCGAGGGTGCCGTTCACGACCCTGGCGAGCAGGTCCTGGCGGTTGGTGAACGAGTAGGGCCACTCGCCGGTGAGCGTCTCGAACATCACGACACCGAGCGAGAAGAGATCAGCGCGGTGGTCGACGGTCGTCGGATCGACATACTGCTCGGGGGAGATGTAGAACGGAGTGCCGAGGAGCTGCTCGGGGGTGGTGAGCTTGTGCTCGTCCACGACCTTCGCGAAGCCAAGGTCGATCAGCTTCACTTGCTCGGTGCCGTCGTCCCGCTGGACGATGAAGATGTTCGAGCTCTTGATGTCGCGGTGAATGATGCCGCGCGCGTGAAGCGCTTCGAGGGCACCGAGGAGCTGGATGGCAATGTTGGAGACGCGCGCGGGCTCGAGGCGCTTTTGCTCCTTGCGGATCGTGTAGAGATCGCGCCCGTCGAGGCGGTCCATCTCGATGTAGGCGCAGCCATCCTCGGTGATGCCCGCGTCATGGATGCCGACGAAGGCGGGGTGGCCGGCGGAGGCGGTGGCCCGAGCTTCGCGGACAAACCGCGTAGATAGCTCGGTGTCGGTGGCCAACCGCTTGTGGAGGACCTTGAGGGCCACCTCGCGGCGCAGGACGCGGTGCTTCGCGTTGTAGACGGCCGCCATGCCGCCCAGACCGAGTAGCTCCCCGACCTCGAGCTTGTCGAGAATCGTTTGTCCCGTGCGGAGTTGCTCGCACTTCTCGGGGCCACCCGGGTGCTTGGTGTCGCACAGGCGGCACGTGGCGAATCCCATCGCCTGACGAGCATAGCGGATCGATCGCCTGCCGCGACGGAGGAAACATCAAATCATGATCGAAAATAGGTTTGACAGATCCGAGTGACCCCTTTATACGTATCAACCGACGCCATGACGAAGCCGCAGACCAACCACCGCTGGAACCGGAGCTACGAAGCCTCGTGCTTCGATCTCGGTTCCATCCTGGGGAGCCCGCCCCGCTAACTACTCGTAAAGAGTAAGCTAGCTGGTAGGGCTGCCCGGGTAACACCTCGGCAGCCCTTCTTCGTTCCGGAGGGTCTGCCTCCACCCCAACCCCCGAGGCCCTGCAAAGGCCGCGGGCGGATAGGCGGATCATTGCCTATCAGCAACTCGTTATCTGGAGTGACAACTCCGGCTTAGCCGAGCTGCGCTCTCTGACAACCGAAGAGCGATGACGACGGGTGCCCCGCCAGGCACCCACCCCAAGACGCGAGCCGTCGGACGTGCCATCGGGCACCCACGGCCGCTCGCAACCTCGGTCCTGCCGTCTTCAGGACCACCAAGTAGCTGACGTGTTGCGGTCAACACACCGGGGTCATGCCCGGCTTTGGAGGTTCGACTCCTCCCTGCTGCTCCAGGTTCGTCGACTTCACTTTGCCCTGAGCAATCAGGGCCGGGCTGTTCGCAGAGGCATTCGGGCGACGAGAGCGCTGATCACGTCAGCGACTTCACCCAGCTAACGCTGTGGCTGTTCGTCGAGATCCCGAAGCGGAGCGAGAGCGACTGAACCGTTGTTTCCTGCCGCCGTCACCCGACGGCGAGCCGTTCGCGGCTGGTTGCCACCAGGCGATCGCGTTCTTCCACCGGAGGGTAGTCATGTTCAAGTTCGGCAAGTTCTTCACGTCTCAACGGCAGCCCCTGCTGGGCACTGCACAGGTGCAGAACTCGGCCGGCGGCTACACCTGGCTGCTCGACGACTGGATGCGTCTCGAGCGGTTCCTCGTCCTCGGTACCGAGGGCGGGACCTTCTACATCTCCGAGCGTGACTTCACGCTGCAGGCGGGCCACCTGATCCACCGCTGCATCCTCGCGGATGGCCCACGTACGGTTTCGCGGATCGTTGCCATTTCAGAATCGGGACGCGCGCCCAAGAACGATCCAGCGATTTTTTCCCTCGCGATGGCGGCCAAGCTCGGCGACGAGCCCACCCGCCGCGCGGCCTATGCCGCCCTCCCCAAGGTGTGCCGCATCGGTACTCACCTGATGCACTTCGCGGAGTACGCGCAGGCATTCGGTGGCTGGGGGCGCGGCATGCGCAAGGCCGTCGGCTCGTGGTTCAACACGAAGCCCGCGACCGAGCTTGCCTATCAGCTCGCGAAGTATCAGGCCCGCGACGGCTGGTCGAACCGAGACTTGCTTCGCCTCGCGCATCCGCGTGCGGCGTCGCCCTCGCATGACCGCCTGTTCGCGTGGGCCGTGAAGGGCGAGCTGCCCTCTGGTGCTACGGAAGATCCGGCCTGCGAGCTGATCGTCGCGATGGACGAGCTCTCGCGCGCCACCGACGTCTCCACGGTGACAGCCCTGATTCGCAAGCACCGCGTTCCCCGCGAGTGCATCACCACCGAGTGGCTCCGCCATCCCGAGGTCTGGGAGGCGCTTCTCGAGGCGATGCCCATGCAAGCGATGATCAGGAACCTCGCCACGATGACGCGCGTAGGTCTCCTCTCCCCGATGTCCGCGGCAACGGACATTGTCTCGGCCCGGCTTCGCGATCACTCGCGCCTCGCGAAGGCCCGCATCCATCCGATCGGCATTCTCGCCGCGCTCGTGACCTACCAGTCCGGCCGCAGCGTGAAGGGCTCGACCACGTGGACGCCCGTCCCGGCGATCACCGACGCTCTCGATGCCGCGTTCTACGCGAGCTTCCAGTTTGTCGAGTCGTCCGGCAAGCGGACACTGCTCGCACTCGACATCTCCGGCTCGATGAGCTGGGGTACCGTCGCGGGCATTCCGGGTCTGACGCCGCGCGTGGCGAGCAGTGCGATGGCACTCGTCACGGCCGCGACCGAGGAGCGCCATGCCTTCGTCGCGTTCACCACCGAGCTCTCGCAGCTCTCGATCTCGCCCCACGTACGCCTCGACGCGATCGTGAAGCATGTCGACGGCCTCGCGATGGGCGGCACGGATTGCTCGCAACCCATGATCTGGGCGCAACGCAACAAGGTCGACGTGGATGTATTCTGCATCTACACCGACAACGAAACCTGGGCCGGGACTGTGCACCCCTGCCAGGCGTTGCGCTCGTACCGAGACGCACGTGGCATCCCGGCCAAGTTGGTCGTAGTCGGGATGACGTCGAGCGGGTTCAGCATTGCTGATCCGAACGACGCCGGCATGCTCGATGTGGTCGGTTTCGACACGTCGACGCCGTCGGCCATAGCCGACTTTGCTCGCGCGTAGAGGCTCATCACCTCTGCGCGCTCGAGCGAAGGCGCGGCCCCTGCGACCACTGCCGGAGGGGAAACTCTCCGGCAGCCCCCTCAGGTTTGATGCTTGTCTATCGTTGTTGGCGGGCCGATGAAGTCGATTACCGTAACTATAACGGCCATAAGGTAGCCGAAGCCGGGTAACCGGTCAGGTGATAGCGCAACGCTCCTCTCCGTCGAGCAATCGTCGGAGACCACGGTCTCGGCCGGAGCCCTACGCGTGCTCGCTGCTCGTTTCGACGAGTAAGGGCGGCGGAGCTAACCACTCCACTTCGACTTCGCACCTTGTCCGCGTTTGTTCTGTCGTCATCGCTCTGCTCTCTCGCAGTGCTTCCGGTGAAGCGATGACCCTTGGTCCTAATCCGCCCAGGAGTCCGTTCGTAGGCGCGAACGAACGCTGGGTTCGACTCCCTCCACTGCGACCTCGCCCGGATCTCCCGGGCCGTAACCAAGGAGGCGTGCCGTGCACGTCAACACCACGCGAACTCTCCTGCTGTCTCAGGGCTACGAGCCAATCAAGATCATCTCCTGGCAGCAGGCGATGATCCTCATGACCCTTGCCAAGGTCGACGTCGTCGACGAGTACGACGCGGACGTGCGCTCGCCGTCCGTGACGGTCAAGGTCCCGTCCGTGGTGCGACTCAAGAAGTCGTTCCGTCGGCATCGGAACCAGGTCCGCTTCTCGCGTGCCAACATCTACACGCGTGACGCGTACCGCTGCCAGTACTGCGGCACGAAGTGCACGACTGCTCAGCTCACGTTCGACCACGTCATGCCCCGCTCTCGTGGCGGCCGCACGTCCTGGGAGAACATCGTGACCTGTTGCATCCCGTGCAACGCGCGCAAGGCCAACCGGACGCCGGCCGAGGCCAAGATGACGCTGCTCTGCGTGCCCGTGCGTCCGAACTGGATGCCGAGCGTGTCGGTCAGCATCAGCACGACCTCCGTCCCCGAGGCGTGGCGCGACTACGTGTACTGGACAGGTGACATCGACGGCGACTAGGGCCACGACCCCGCCTGATTGATCTAGGCTGCAACGGAAGCGATGCCGTTGCAGCCTGCTGCGTTTTTCGACATGGACAACACGCTCCTCAACGTGGGGACGGGCATGTCCTGGGTGCGCTTTCTCCGGCGCCGGGGCGAGATCACGAACCGCCTCGTCGCCAAGGCCGTCTACTGGAGCGCGCTCTACAAGCTCGCTGTCCTCGACATGGAGGATGTCTTCACGAAGATGACCGCGGATCTCGAGGGCGACTCCGAGCAGGAGATGCTCGACAAGGCCGAGGTCTGGTACCGCGACCACCTCGTGCAAGAGGTCGCGCTCGCCGGCCGCGTCGCCATCGAAGCGCACCGCGCCGCCGGTCATCACGTCGTGCTGGCCACCGGCTCCACGCAGTACGCCGCGCGTCCCGTCGCCAAGGGCGTCGGCATCGAGCACGTCCTGTCGTCAGTTCTCGAGGCGAAGGACGGGACGTTCACCGGCAAGGCAAGCGCCCTCTGCTTCGGCACGCACAAGGTGCGACTCGTCGAGGCCTGGGCGGACGCGAACGGCGTCGACCTGGGCCGCTCGTGGTTCTACTCGGACAGCTTCAACGATCTGCCGCTGCTCGAGCGGGTCGGCATCCCGATCGCGGTGAACCCCGACACGCGGCTCTTGCGCCATGCCCGTCGACGCGGCTGGCCGGTCCGCTACTGGGTGTGACTCAGGGCCGGAAGACGCAGCGAAAGCCGGTGGCCGGGAACGTATCGTCGACGAACCGGTTCATGTTCAGTGCGTAGATGCCGGCGCGGCCTTGGTCACGATCTGCCACCTGGCCGCCGCGCCGTGCCGCGTCGCCGTCACCGCCGATGATGAAGCCCGCGCCGTGCGTGCGATCGAGGGTGCCGCTGGCGGAGTTGTAGTCCTCGTCGGCGTAACCCGCGCACGGCGCCTCCGTGAGCTCGCGGTTGGTGCACGCCGGTGCGCCGTCGTACGGACCGCCGAGCGTCCAGTCGACCCACTCCTGGATATTGCCGGGCAGATCCCAGACCAGACCTCCCGTCGACAACACCAGCGTGCGTCGCTGCTCCCAGCCGGCCGCGGGCGGATCCGCCGCCGAGTTGCCGGTGTCGGAGTAGCCGTCGAGGGGGTTCGTGATCGCGACCTCGGCGCCGCCATCGGTGTTGCCCTCCACGAGCCGCCCCGTGCCAGGGGTGCCGCTCGACCAGTTGGCGGCCACCAGCTCGGCGTTGCGGGCGACGGTCATCCACTCGCGATTCGAGATCAGGTCGTAGCCCATGCCCAGCGCGCGACACGCCGCGAACGCCATCGACGCGCTGATCGATCGCCACGGGACACCGGCGTACTCGCCGACCGGGAGGGACGCGTCGGCAGGCAAGCCGTCCGCTGCGAGCTCGTCACTCGTGACGAGGCCATCGCCGTTCATGTCGAGCCACGCCTTGGCCTCGGTGCGCATGACGCAGAAGTCGGCCGTGCCGAGCGGCGACGCACCGGGCACCGCGACGTAGCCCGGCGGACAGGCGACGGGCTCGCCGGCATCGGCCAGCGCATCGCTTCCGGCAGCGTCGGTCGCCGGCCCGGGCTCGAACCCGAGGCGACCACACGCGCCGAGCGCGACGACGATCAGCGCTTTCGAACCAGCGTGTACCACTGGTAACCCACGCCCTCGGGCGGACGCACGCCCTCCCAGGTTCGTCCGCCGCCGGTCGCAATCCAGGTCGTCGCGCCGTCCTTCACCGTCGTGCACTTGGTGCCGGTAAGGGTCCACGACTGCTTCGGGCCTGCTTCGTCATCGACAGGACGTGATGATAGCGCCCCGGTGCCTGCCGCAGACGAAAAGTCGTTGCGGGTTCGATTCTGATCGTGTAGATACGACACCATCATGTACACCTTCTTTTTCACCGAGAAGTCCCCGTTCTCGCAGTGGTTCCGCTCGGCGTTCACCGTCGATGGCGTGACGTTCAACTGCGCGGAGCAGTTCATGATGTACGGCAAGGCGAAGCTCTTCGCGGATCCTGAGGTCGGCGCGGAGATCCTCGCCGCGACGCACCCGAAGACGCAGAAGGCCCTCGGCCGCAAGGTCAAGGACTTCGACGGCGACGTCTGGAACCGCGAGCGCATGACGATCGTGAAGACCGGCAACCGCGCGAAGTTCACCCAGGCTCCCGCACTCCTCGAGCAGCTCCTGGCGACGAAGGGCACTACCCTCGTCGAGGCCAGCCCCTACGATCGCATCTGGGGGATCGGCCTCGCCGCGTCCGACCCGCGCGCCACGGATCCGACGCAGTGGAAGGGCAAGAACCTCCTCGGCATCGTGCTCACGGAGCTGCGCGACGAGCTCGCCGCGGGTCGTTAGCGCTGTGCACGAAAGAACCGCACGCGCTGCGTGGCTTCGACATCTGTCACGGTGTGGCGTGCCCGCACGAACCCACGGCTCGTGATCTCGATGATCTCGAGCTTCACGTGGCGCATGACCCGGCCGTCGCCGGCAAGGACGTAGCCGACCCAGTCCTGCGTGAGGGGGGCGATGTCGCGTGGATCAACCGCGACGCGCAGCACGGTGTACGCACCTTCGACGGACGCGCCCGTGACCTCCCCGTCGATCGCCGACACGTCGCTCTCGTCCCACGCCGCGTGGTCGGGCGTGACGGGGTGCGCCGAGCGGCCCCCTGCGTCGCCCGACGTCGTGGCCGAGCCGGCCGGCGAATCGTCCGGGACGCGCGTCGTCGAGGCGTTCGCGCTACAGGCCGTCAGATCGGAAGAGCG
>JALHPV010000103.1 GCA_022842285.1 Kofleriaceae bacterium | reverse complement strand
CTCGAGGATGTCGGTCTCCTGGAAGCCGTCCTTCAGCAGGATCTCCTCGATGTCGTACATCTTCGCCCGCGACAGGTCGGTGACGATGCCCATCATCTGGGACTCGCGGGCCGAGTAGACGTTGCCGGCGGTGCTGCGCATGAGCACGACCAGGCCGAAGCCCAGGAGCGCGAGCGCGAGCATCACTTCCATCAGCGTGAAGCCGCGCGGCTGCCCGGCCCTCATTGGTCGGACTCCCGGGCGGCATCCTTCTCGCCCATCGGGTTGCGCATGAGGAAGTCGTCGACCCGGTCGAGCGGTGCATCGAGGAGCTCGACGCGCCCCGACACGCCCGAGATGGTGACGGTGAAGGTGTCGGTGCCGTCGGTGATCTCGATGACGGCCTTCTCCGCCGTGCCCGACGGGAAGAAATAGATGCCGACCTGCCCCTTGGTGACGCTGTCGTCGAGGTGCTGGACCCAGACCTCTTTGAACTTGATGCCCTTGTCGGCAAGCAGCGTGCGCGTCCACTTCTTGCCCTGGCTGTCGCCGGTGTAGCCGCTGTCGACGATCGAGCACTGCTTGTCCTGGATATGGTGGCCCGCGATCGCAGCTGCCCGCCGCGTGCCTTCCTCGGAGTCGCCGGTCGCGAAGGCCTGCGCGGGCATGGTGCCCATCCGCTGCTGCGCCCGCTCGAGCGCGCGCTTCGTCTCCTCGGGATCCGCCATCAGGGCTTCGTTGCGGGCGATGGCCATCGAGCCCTGACACACCTCGACGGCGATGATCTGCTTGTCGAGGTCGATCGTCAGGCGATGCAGCTCGCCCCACTGGATCGCGCGGGCACTCGCCGCCCGAGAGAGCGAGGCCACATCCTTGGAGCCCTCGATCAGGTCCGTCCGAGAGAACTTCCCGTAGGCCGTCGCGGCGATGAACAGCATCCCGCCGATGATCGCGAGCACGACCATGATCTCGAGCACGGTCATGCCCGAGTCACGGAGTCGCGATGTGCGGCGGGACGAGGTCATTTACTTCCAGGAGGTGATGTCGTCGCCGGCGCCGTTGTCATCGGTGCCGTTCTCGCCGAACGACGAGACCGCGAAGCCGCTGACGCCCGGGGGCATCGCCTGACCGCAGTACATCTTGAGGGGCTTGCCCCAGGCGTCGTTCACGGCCTCGGGCGACTGGTCGTTCATGTACCTGGTGAGCTCGGAGAGGCCCGCCGGGCAGGCCTTGCTCGGGTTCGCCATCGACCACTGCGGGAATGCCTCGTTGGCGAACTTCTTCACCTTGAGGTTGGTCAGGCTGACCTTTGACTCGCCGAACATCGCCATGACGCGAGGACCGACGATGAGGCCCATGACGAGCGCGAGGATCGCGAGCACGATCATGATCTCGAGCAGCGTCATGCCGCGCTGGCCGTTGCGGGCCCGGCGGGCGGTCTTAGAGTTCAGCTTCTTCACGATGGCGTCGAACATTGGCGGCTTCTCCTTATTTTCCCGTGATGGATCCGAGGTCCATGATCGGTTGCAGAATCGAGAACACGATGAACGAGACTGCACCACCCATGCCGACGAGCATGAGCGGCTCGAGCAAGGCGGTGAACCGCGAGAGCTTGGTGTCGATCTCGAGGTCGTAGGTGTTCGAGACGCGCTCGAGCATCTGCTCGAGCTGCCCGGCGCGCTCCCCGACCGCGATCATGTGGATCATGGTCGGCGGGAACTGCCCGCTCTTGCGCAGGGTCACGGCGAGCGACTCGCCTTCCGTCACTGCCTTCTTGGCGTTCTCGACGGCGCTCTGGAGGATCACGTTGGCCATGATCATCTTGGCCGTGTCGAGCGCGCGCAGCATGGGCACGCCGCTCTGCAGCATGGTGCCGAGCGTGCGGGCAAAGCGCGTCACGTTGATGGTGCGAACGAGCTGCCCCAGCACCGGCAGCTTCAGCACGAACCGGTGCCACGTCTCCTTGCCCGCCGTGGATGACTTCCACTTCGCGAACAGGAGGTAGGAGCCGATGATGCCGAGCGCGATGAACAGCCAGTAGGAGCCGAGGACGCCGGCCGTCCAGATCAGCATGCGGGTGTTCAGCGGCAGGACCTTGCCCTGGGACGTGAACATCGAGGTGATCTGCGGGACCACCTTGATCATGAGGATCGACATGATGATCGTGCCGACGACGACCATCAGCACGGGGTAGATCATCGCGCTCGAGACCTTGCTCTTCAGCTTCTGCGAGCTCTCGAGGAAGTCCGCCAGTCGGCCGAGCACCTCGTCGAGGTTGCCGGCGATCTCACCCGCCCGCACCATCGAGATGAAGAGCTCGTCGAAGAGCTTCCCGTGCTTCGCCATCGCGTCCGCGAGGGCACTGCCCTCGTTGACCGACGTGCGGACATCGACGAGCGGGGCCTTGAGCCGGACGTTGGTCTGCTGATCGACGAGCGCGCCGAGCGCCTCCGCGAGCGGGATGCCGGCCTTGAGGAGCGTCGCGAGCTGCCGCGTGAAGACGGCGATCTCGATCTTCTTGACGCCGCCGAACAGGTTGCCGAGGTCGACCTCCTTGCCGAGGCCCCCCTTCTTCGCGTTCGCCGCCTTGGCCGCGGTGCCGCCCTTGGACAGGTTGAAGCTCGTGACGAGCACGCCGTCCTTGCGCAGGGCCTGCCGGAGGACCTTCGGCGACTCGGCGTCACGGGTCCCGCTGACGGCCTTGCCGCTGGGCGAGACGCCCTTGTACGCGTACATCGGCATCAGTCAGAATTCTCCGCGGTCATGAGCATGACCTCTTCGGGCGTCGTGAGGCCCTGGACGACCTTGCGCGCACCGTCGAAGCGCAGCGAGACCATGCCTGTCTCGACGGCCGCATTGCGGATCGTGCCCGCGTCTGCCTTGTCGAGCGTGAGCCGGCGCACCTGGTCGTTGATCATCAGGAGCTCGTAGATGCCGGTGCGGCCGCGATAGCCGAGCTGGTTGCAGCTCGAGCAGCCGACGGGCTCGAACACCGTGCCCGGCGGCGGGGGACGCATGCCCTTCACGGTCGGGAAGGAGTACGCGCCGGCGTAGAACGTCTTCGCATCCAGGCCGAGCTCGCGGAGCATCTCCTCCGAGGGGCGCACGGGACGAGCACACTCGTAGCAGGGCCGACGTACGAGGCGCTGGGCGAGCAGACCGACGAGCGACGACGCCACGAGGAAGGGCTCGATGCCCATGTCGACGAGGCGGGTCACGCCACCGGCGGCGTCGTTCGTGTGCACGGTGGAGAGCACGAGGTGACCGGTGAGCGAGGCGGTGATGGCCACCTCGGCCGTCTCGCGGTCGCGGATCTCGCCGACCATGATGACGTCCGGGTCATGCCGGAGGAACGAGCGCAGACCCGACGCGAACGTCAGGTCGATCTTCGAGTTCACCTGCGTCTGCGAGATGCCCTCGAGCTGATACTCGACCGGATCCTCGACGGTCAGGATGTTGAGGTCGGGTGAGTTGATCTCGGAGATGCAGGCGTAGAGCGTCGTCGTCTTGCCCGAGCCCGTGGGACCGGTGACGAGCAAGATGCCGTGCGGCCGCTTGATGATGGAGCGGATCAGCTCGAGGTGGTCCGTCGCGAAGCCGATGTCGGCGAGTCCCAGCAACACGGAGCTGCGGTCGAGGAGACGAATGGTGATGCGCTCGCCGCCAGCCGTGGGCGCGGTCGCGACACGCATATCGACGTCCTTGCCGGCCATCTTGCGGCGGATGCGCCCGTCCTGCGGCAGGCGCTTCTCGGCGATGTTCAGGCCGGCCATGATCTTCACGCGGGCCGCGATCGAGTTCATGAACTTCTTCGGCGCGCGCTTCTGCTCGCGGAGCACGCCGTCGATGCGGTAGCGGACGACGACCTCGCGCTCGCCCGGCTCGATGTGAATATCGCTGGCGCGCTCGCGGGCGGCCTGGAACATGAGCGAGTTGACCCAGCGAATGATCGGCGCCTCGTCGTTGGCGTCGAGCATGTCGACGAGCTCTTCGGAGGCGAATTCCTCGCCGTCGTCGTCTTCCTTCTTCGAGTCCTTCGACTCCAGCTCGTGCGTCCCGCGGATGCGGGTGTACGTCTTGTTGATGTGATCGGTGATGCGGGCGGCCGACGAGATGACCGGCTCGACGGGCTCGCCGAGCAGCACGCCGACGGCGTCGATCACCTCGACCGCATCCGGATCCGCGACCGCGATCATGACGCGCCCCGAGCCATCACGGCCCAGGGGCAGCACGAGGCGCTGGCGCGCGAAGTTGATGGGCAACTTCTCGATCAATTCGAGGGGAATCTGATCCGCCCCCGGCAAGTCCCGCAGGTAGGGCATCTCGGATTGGAGCGAGAGCGCGAGCGCGAGCTGGTCCTCATCGCACAGCTTCGTGCGAACGAGCACCTCGCCGAGGAGCCCGCCTTCTTCGCGCTGCCGCAGGAGCGCCTTCTCGATCGCCTCCGGGGCCACGCCGCAACGGGCGACGAGGATCTCTCCGATCAGAGGCGGCAGCGGGCTCATCGCGAGCATGGGCGCACGCCCGTGCTCAGCGACACCGAAGGGTGGAGCGGAGTGATCGCCCACCATTACTTCGGCGTCCCTCCGGAAGCCGGCGGGCCATCGGGCGAGTCGATCGTCGAGGGCGCGTATTCGATCGGGCCCTCGGTCACGCTCTGGCGGTTCCCCATCGCCCGCAGCACCTCCTGGTCCTGCTCGACGGCCATGACCGTGCGGTTGATCTCCTCGATCAGACCGCGCTTGCGGCGGTAGTCGATCTTCGGCTGGTACTTGAGCTCGTTCAGGGTCGTGAACGACCGCACGAACTCCTCGCGCTCGCGGATCTTGCGCTCGCGAATCGCCTGGAGGTCGAGCTGGTCTTTGATGATGTAGGGCGTCAGCAAGATGAGGAGGTTCGTCTTGCGCTTCGTCTTCGTCTGGTACTTGAAGAGGTAGCCCAGGATCGGGATATCGCCCAGGAGCGGCACCTTGGCCACGCTGTAGATCTCGCGCTCCTGGATGAGGCCACCGATGACGACGCTCTGCTGGTCGTTCACGACGACCTGCGTCTTCAGGCGGCGCTCCGTCCACGTGGGACCGAGCTCGGGGTCGCTGCCGCCCTGGTCCTTGATCTCCTGGAGGATCTCGAGGCGCACGGCGTCGTTGCTGGAGATGTGGGGCGTGACCTCGAGCGAGAGGTTCAGCTTCTCGCGCTGGATGTTCTGACCGATGGCGCCCGCGGGGAGCCCGCCGCCCGCGCCCGGCAGCCCGATGCCGCCGAAGGAGAGGCCGGCGCGGTAGGGAATGTTGTTACCGACGGAGAACTCGGACTTCTCGTTGTCGATCGCGATCATGTGCGGCGCCGACAGGATGTTCGTGTTGTCCTGCGTCGCGAGCGCCTGGAAGAGGATGCCGTAGCTCGGGATGCTGACGCCGAGCACGGCCTCCGAACCGGGGAGCTCCTTGCCGATGAGGCCACCGATGAGACCGGTCGCGGAGATGAGCGTGGTGAGGTCGAGCGACCGGAGATTCGGGGTCTGGACGCCACCGACGATGACATCGCCGTTGTTGATGGGAAGCCCACCGTGCGCGCTCGTACCGAGGCGCGTCTCCTTCTGGAGCTGAACCTCGAGAATGAGCGCCTCGATGAAGATCTGGCGGCGCGGCTGGTCGAGCTTGCGGATGACGTCCTTCAGCGCGATGTAGTCGCGGCCCGAGCTCGTCACGAGGAGCGCGTTCGTGGCCTTGTCGCCGATGACGCGGACCTGACCCTCGAGCGAGGTGCTGTCGAGCGGGCCCGCCGCGGGCGTCCGCGGCTGCACGTTCGCCTGGGCCTGACCGCGGGGCCCCTGCCCCGTCTGACCCTGCTGCTGCTGACCGAGCGCGTTGTTGAGCGTGGTCGCGAGGTCCTCGGCGAGCGCGTTCTGCAGCGGATAGATGTTGATGGCGGCGCCGCCCTCGGTCTCGAGCGAGATGTCGAGACGTGCGACGAGGGCCTTCACCCGGTAGTAGCCAGCCTCGCTCGACACGACGATGAGCGTGTTCGTGCGGTCGTCGACGAGGATCTTGCTCGGCACGGCGTCGGAGACTTCATCCGCCGCGGGCGCGCCCGCATTCCCCCCCGCCGGCGCCTGGTTGTTGCGACCACGCGGTGGCGTCGGAGCGCCCCCGGCCGGGGCGGCGCCCGCGGTGATACCGAGCACCTCGTTGAGCTTCGCGGCGATCTGCGTCGCGTCGGCGAACTTCACCGGCAACGTGTAGATGCCGTCGCCCGCGCCGGGGACATCGAGCGCGCGGGCCAGGGCCATCATGTCGCGGACCTGGCTGCCGTAGTCGGTGATGATGATGAGGTTGCCGGTGACGGAGACGTTACCGGCCGTCGAGCGGATCGCGTCGAGCGCCTGGCGCATCGTCTCGACCGGCGTGTGGGTCGGCCGGAGGATGTAGCGGACGATCTGGTCGTTGTTCGGCGGCGCGCCCTTCGTGTACAGCGGCAGCGTCTCGCTCTTCGCGTTCGGCGCGTCGACGATGCGGAGGACGTTGCCCTTCGGCACGACCGTGAGCCCCATCGCCGACATCGCGGAGAGGAACAGGTTGTAGGCCTCGGTGTGGCTCATCGCGACCGGCGCGATGACCGTGATCTTCTTGCCGCTCGAGACGATGCGCGGGTCGTACTGGAAGTTCTTGCAGGTGAAGGTCATCGCCCAGTTGATGAGCTCCTTCACCTCCGTCTCGGGCTTGAACGTGACGCTGATGTTGCCCGTGCGCTTCTTGCAGTTGTAGAGCGGGTCGTCGGCCGGATCGGCCGGCTTGGCCGGATCCGTCGTCGTCGTCGTCGGTTGCGCGGAAACCAGAGACGCCGGGACCGCGAGCGCGACCAGGAGAACGGAAGAGAGGACTTGCTTCATCATGGTCAGTGTTCGCTTGCCTTCGGGGTCATCACTTGATCGAGTACTTCAGGGTCACGGGCTTGCCGCGGCGGGTGACTTCGAGCTCGAGGTTCGTGGCCTCGCGCAGCTTGGTGTAGACCTCGAGGGCCTTGTCTGCGGTGGTGAGCTCGAAGCCGTTGATGGCGGTGAGGGTGTCGCCGTTCGAGAGCCCGAGCTTCGCGAACACGCTGCTCGGACGGATCGCGTAGAGCTTGAAGCCCTCCGCCTTGCCGTTCTTCATCGCGGGGACGATGCGGGCCCCCTTCGCGAGCGCCATCGGATTCTCGAGGGCCTTGTCGACGAGCGACTTGTCGATCTCGAACGTGGTGTCGTCGATCTTCTTGATCCCGGACTCGACCGACGACGCGAGGTCGTCCTTGTTCTCGTCCTTCTTCTCGGGCTCGGCGACGGCGACGACGGGCGGCGGGGCCACGGCGCCATCGATGACCAGTCGCTCGGTGTGACCGTTGTGCATGAAGTCGACGTACTTGTAGCGGATGGCGATGATCTTGCCGGTCGCGCCGGGCAGCGTGTCGTCGATGCCGTACGAGCCCGCCGCCTGGGTGGCCGTGTTCGCGACGCTCGCGTAGGACGACTTGTCGGTGGCGCCGACGCTCGTCGCGAGGAGCTGGAGCGGCAGCGACGTGATGACGACCCCCGAGGAGTCGGTCGTGGTGTTCGTCGACTCCGCGGGCGTGGGCGGGGCACAGTCGGAGCAGAAGATGTTGCGCGCCTGGAGCGGCGTGCCCGACTTGTCCCGCGTGGGCGTGGTGTCCGTCTGCGCTACCTGGGTGATCGGGGTGATCTTCGGCCCCGTGGTCGAATCACCGAGGAACTTGGCCGTCACGATCGAGCCCGTCGCCTTGGCGGCGAACACGGCGCAGATCACGACGGTCAGCGCACCGACGACCCAGAAGTTCCGCTTGATGAGATCCTGCATTTACTCTTTCACCTGGCCCTGGCCCTGGCCCTGGCCCTCGATCCCTGGGACCTCGGTCCCTTCGTCGTCGAGGGAATCGTCACCTTCCGAACCATCAGCGAGCCGCCGATAGATCGTACGCGTGGCGATGCCGAGCAACTTTGCGGTCAGGCGCTTGTCGCCGCGGGTGTGGCGCAGCGTCTCGTGAATGACGCGCATCTCGATCTCCGCGAGCGGCATGCCGATCGGGAAGGTCAGCGCGGACGCCGATGCCGTCCCGGGCGTGGCCTCGCGGATCTCGCGGGGCAGCGCGTCCTCGTCGAGCACGGGTTGACCGGCGCGCGTGAGCACGACAGCCCGTTCGATCGCGTTCTCGAGCTCGCGCACGTTTCCGGGCCAACCATACTCGGTGAGCCGCTCGCTCGCCTTCGGGGACAGGCCCGAGATGCCCTTGCCGTTCTTCTCGGCGTAGACCTGGACGAAGTGCTGGGCGAGCAGCGTGATGTCGTCGCGGCGGTCGCGGAGCGGCGGTACGCCGACGTTGATGACGTTCAGGCGGTAGAAGAGGTCCTCGCGGAACCGGCCGGCCTTGACTTCCTCGGCGAGGTTCACGTTCGTGGCCGCCACGACGCGCACGTCGATGCGGCGGGGCTTGCCGCTGCTGCCGAGGCGCTCGATCTCCCCCTCCTGGAGCACGCGGAGCAGCTTCACCTGCACGTGGCGCGAGATCTCGCCGATCTCGTCGAGGAACAGCGTCCCGCCGTGGGCCGCTTCGAACCGCCCGTCCCGCGCCTGGGATGCCCCGGTGAACGCGCCCTTCTCGTAGCCGAAGAGCTCGGCCTCGAGGATCGACTCGGGGATCGCCGCGCAGTTGACGGCGATGAACGGGTTCTTCGCCCGCGTGCTGTTGTCGTGGACCGCGCGGGCGAGCAACTCCTTGCCCGTGCCGCTCTCGCCGAGGAGCAGGACGGTCGCCTCGCTCGGAGCGGCCTGCATGACGATGTCCATCGTGCGGCGCCACGCGAGCGACGTGCCGATGATCGACTTGCGGCGCTTCTCGGAGAGCTGGGCCTTCAGGGTGCGGTTCTCGACGAGGAGCGACTGCTTCTCGAGCGCGTTGCGAACGATCCGGACCACGTGCGCGCGCTTGAGCGGCTTCGTGACGAAGTCGTATGCGCCTTCCTTCATCGCGTCGACGGCGGTCTCGACGGTGCCGTACGCCGTCATCAGCACGACCTCGGTCTCGGGCGCGATGGTCTTCGCCGCGCGGAGCAGGTCCATGCCGCTCGTCTGCGGCATCATGAGGTCGGTGAGCAGCACTCCGATGCGGTGCTTCCGCAGGAGGTCGAGGCCGGTCTGGCCATCGGTCGCGGTGAGGACGTTCAGGCCCTCGCGGCGGAAGATCTTGGACAGGGACTCGACGATCGGCCCCTCGTCGTCAACGACGAGCACGATGCCGCTGTCGGCGCTCGCCTTGAGCAGCGAGGGCTCGTCGGGAGCCGTTGTAGGTGAGCCCGCTCCCCCATCGACCTGGGCAGCGGCGTACCGGCGAAACGGCTGGTTCCACATGCGGTTCCCTCATTAACAAGGGACGGGCCAGCTCTGTTCCGTCTAACTAGCTGAACTTACAGCCTTCAGTGCCAACTGGGACACGGTCGGCGTGCCACATTGTCAGCGTGGCAACGCCCCACTGACACGGTGTCAGCGACGGCAGACGAGGTCGCCCGGGAACATCACCCGGAGCTGCGGAATCTTGTGCGTCCGGTCGAGCTTGGCGGTCTGCTGCCCGCCGATCCACTGGGGCTTCGAGCAGTCCACCTGGGTGGGGCCGTTGGACTTGCAGACGCCGACCTGGATGGTCCACTCCTGGTCGAGCTCGCCGGGAGGAACCGTGAGGCTGAAGAGGTTCGCGGCGCGGGTCGACGTGCCCGGCCGACCGCCCCCGAAGGCCTGCTGGTGGTACCAGTCGTCGCCGCTGATCTTGATCGCGATCATCGGGTCGAGCACGCCGTCCATGCATGGCGCCCCCACCAGCTCGACGTCGATCATGTGATCTCGGCCATCGAAGAAGCGCTCCTTGATCGTAAAGCCCACGACCACCGCGCCCACGAGACCACCTGCCAGCAGCACCATCCGAAGCGTCGAGCTCTTTGCCATGCGCAGCTCGTAGCGCTGCCCACTCGCACGTACCAAGCAAATCTCGCGGCTGGCGCGAAGTGCCCGCGTTATGTCGCGATCAGTGCACCTTGAACGTCGTCGTCGCGGCGGGCTTGCCGCGCGCGATGGTGAGCGTGCCGCCGCCGGGCAGCTCGACCGTGCCGTCGCCAGTGACGGTGCCGGTGGCGACCCCGTCCGTGACCGTCAGCGTGATCGCGGCGCCGTTGAACATCGCCGTCGTCGGCGGTGCGAGGCCCTCGGGGCGACCGGCCCAGGCCCAGTCGGGCGTGCCGACGATGCCGGTCTCGTGATGCCACTGCCCGTACTGCGCCTTCGCGGGCGTACCCGGCCACAGCCACAGCTCCCGATCGTCACCGACATCCTCGAGCGTGGTCGTCGTCGCATGGTCCGTCGGCAGCACGGTCGTGAGGCCGTCGGGGAAGAGCACGAGCAGCGTGCCCGCGGGCACGAACGCGGGGATCTCGGTGCGGGCCGCCGTCGCCGTGATGGTGCCCGAGACCGCCGCGCCTCCGAGGAGCGGATACCAGGTCCCGGCCGGCAGCTTCACCTCGCGCGACGTCGCGCCCTCCGCGAGCACGGGCGCGACGAGGATCCGATCGCCGAGGAGATACTCGTCGACGGACGTCCAGCCCCAGTCCTCGTCCGGATAGTCGAGCGCGATCATGCGGAACAGCGGCGCGCCGGTCGCCTCGTACTCCCCGATCGAGCCCCAGAGATAGCTCGCGAGCTGCATGTGGAGGCGCGTCCACCGGCGGAAGTGCGCGACGGTGCCGGCGTTCGCGAACCACTGGACGTTGCGGATGATCTCGCGACCGTGGTGTGTGCGCATGACGGGGGACAGCGCGCCAAACGTGGTCCAGCGATAGAACAGCTCCTCGCTCGTCGGCACCGTGTTCTGGCTCATGTAGCCACCGATGTCGTGCCCGAAGTACGGAAAGCCTGTCACGCCGAGGCCGAGGCCGATGGGCACGACCGAGGGCATGCCGTCACCCTCGGTGAAGTCGGTCTGCTGGTCGCCGGCCCACACGACCTGCACGTATTTCTGGCTGTGCAGCCACGCCGCGCGCATGAAGTAGATGGGGGCAGGCCGGCCGCTGATCGGCGTCGCGAATAGCTCCTGGTTGAGCTTCGCCCAGTCGACCGGATAGCGGTTATGCACGGCGAGGGCATCCTCTCCCGAGGCGAGCTTCGCGTCGGTGGGCAGCCACTCGGCGAAGTCCGCCATCCATCCATCGGCACCGAGCGGGATCCCCTCGGCCATGACGGCCTTGGCCCACGTCACGGCCGCGGGGTTCGAGAGGTCGAGCATCGTGGTGTCGGTGAACTTCACCCCGGTGAACTCGTACGCCGAGCCATCCGCGTTCTTGATGCCGTAGCCGCCGGCGATGGCCTCGTCGTAGACGTCGGCCGTCGTGTCGATGAAGGTGTTGTGATACGTGTGGAACGCGTAGCCGAGGTCGTGGAGATCGTCGGCGACGGCCTCGAAGTCGGGATACAGATCACGATCGACGCGCCAGTCCTCGTGAAGCGCGTACCCGGTGGCCACGGTCTGCTCGCCGCCGCGCCAGTCCTCGGTCCAGATGACCGACGCGGCGATGCCCTCGGTGCGGAGGCGGTTCGCGATGCTGCGCACGTTCTCCGAGCCGAGCAGCGCATCGATCCAGGGTGCGAAGATCGAGAGCGGGGGGCGCGCCGGCTTGCCGAGCCACGTCAGCATCTGGCCCATCGCATCGCGCGCGGCCGGACCGGGCTCGCCGTCGCCGACGAAGAGGTGATAACTCGGCGTGGGATCCCACGACTCGTAGCGCGCGGTGTCGCCTGCTTCCTTGCCGAGGTCGAAGATGGCGCGCGCATCGGTGTCGAGCACGAGCGCGTAGCCGCGCGACGAGATCACGATCGGCATCGGCGTGTGCGTCGAGTGCTGACGCCCCTCGAGAATCCACGGCCCCGAGTAGTCGAAGTTATCGATCTTGCGCTTGGTGATGCCGTCCTCCTGCACCCACAGCGGTATGTGCTCGCCACGGTGGTCGACGGTGAAGGACATCCCTCCGGTCCCGATCAGGTGCTCGTCGGGTCCCAGGCTCGCCGCGAGCTGCGTGCGCTGGGCCTCCGTGTCGAGATCGATGCGGACGTGCAGGTCACCTTCGAACACGAGTGCGCCCGTGCCGACGACCGTCTCGCCCGATCGCAACGTGAAGGTCGCGCCCTCGGCCGTCGCGGCGACGCCGGAGAGGTTATCGATCGCCTGCCACACCTCGGCCTCGCGCCGATGGTCGAAGAGGTACGAGCCGAAGCTCATCTGGATGTCGACGGCGATGGAGCCGGTGGCGCCGAAACCGTGCGGAGGTCCCTCCTCGCGCGTGCCGGCCCCCGTGCGGGTCGCCCAGATCTCCGTCCCATCGCGCAGGATGCGAATCCCCGCCGGTGACGGGGTGATCTCGGCGGTGAGGCGGCCGCGCTCGACGACGACCGGCTCGGGATCATCACCGCATGCGACGAGTACAACGACGAGGAGCGCTGCGGCCTTCACGGCCTCAGGGTAGCAGGAGCGCTACCAGGCCTGACGGGTGATCGTGACCTTCATGGTCACGGGCGTGTTCGGGCGGTCACTGGAGGCGGGGACGTTCTCGATCTGCGACACGAGCTCGACCTCTTTGCAACGGCCAAAAATAGTGTGCTTGCCGTTCAGGTGCCTCGGCGAGCCCGACGTCACGAAGAACTGGCTGCCGTTCGAGACGGGCCGACCGGTGTTGGCCATCGCGAGCGTCCCCGGCTCCATCTTCTCGGAGTCATCGATCTCGTCCTCGAAGGCATAGCCCGGCCCGCCCATGCCGGTGCCCTCGATGTCGCCACCCTGGATCATGAAGCCGGGGATGACGCGGTGAAAGATCTGCCCGTCGTAGTACGGCGTGCCGATCACCTTCGCGCCCGTCTTCGGATCGGTATACGGCTTCTTCCCCGTGGCGAGCCCGACGAAGTTCGCGACGGTCATCGGCGCCTTCGCGTCGAGCAGCCGGCAGTGGATGGTGCCGAGCGGCGTCTCGATGTTCGCCGTGAGCTGACCGTCGCCCTTGATGTCCTTCGTGTACTCCGCGAGGTCGCTCGCGACCGGTGCGCGCACCGCATCCATCGGCGCCTTGCCCGTCTTCACGGGCTGCGGCTGACCGTCGCCCTTCTTGTGCTCGCAGGCGGTCGTCGTCGCGATCAGTACGAATGCGTAGGCGAGAGTTCGCATGCCGCGAACCATACATTTCAACCGCGCGACCAGAAACCGATCGAGAGGCCGATGTTGCGGTAGCGAGGGGCGAGGTCGGCGGTGCCCGAGACGCGCACGCGGCGGGGGCCCCAGAAGCGGAAGTTCAGGACGCCGATATCCATGCCGACGGTGGCGTGGAGGCGCCCGCTCACGTCGTCGAACCGCGAGGGTTCCCAGTACGTACCGGCGCGGAGCTTCAGCCGCCCCGGGATGACCTCGGTATCGACGCCGAAGCGGAGCGAGACATCGGTGTTGCTGCCCGAGCGCTGGAGTTGCTGCATCCCGAATGCCTCGATGCCGAACCCGTTGCGCGTGGGGCCGGTGACGACGACATCAGCGGCGAAGGTGAGCGAGCGCTCGTCGCGGAACGGCGTGAGCACGACGGAGTTCCAGGGCGTGGGGCCGATGCGGTACGCGATGCCACCGACGAGGCGACCGGCGGACTCGACCTTCTCGGGAAGGATGTAGCCGTTGCAGTCCATCGGATCGCAAGAGCTCGTCTCGACATCGCCCCCCAGGATGGGCGACTCGACGGCGGCGGCGACGCGGACGTTGCGCTGCCTCGGCACCCACGTGAGCCCGACGATCGCGCCGCTTCCCCCCATCGCGAAGAGCTCGGCGTCGGGGTCCTGGTTACGATTGGTGATCCCGAAGCGAAGCTGCTGGATGCCTGCACCGATCGCGAGGTCCGCCGACGAGAACCAGCGCGAGAGCACGAGCTTGCCGCGGAAGGCCTCGGCGTCGAGGTCCGGCTCGCTGCCGATGACCGGGGCGGTCTGGGCGGTCACCGTCGCGGCGATCGCCCAGTGGTTGTAGCGAAACGACAGGCCGCCGGTCACGAACGAAGCACCACCGTCTTCGGAGGTGACGCCGTTGTTGTCGTAGTCCGACGACAAGGTCGCGGTCAGAGCGTCGAGGTGATAGTCCCAGCTCCACGAGCCACGGTCGGTGGTGTTGCGGATCACGGGCGCGGACGCGTTGATGAGCGTGCCGGCCGAGCCCGTGATGTAGGCCGCCCCCGCGCCGCCCATGCCGACCTGGGTGGTGTTTCCGAGCGCGACCCCATCGTAGAAGTCGATCGCGAAGTTGCGGTCGGCGATGGGTTGGGCGCTGGCGGTGCCGGCAATGCACAGCAGCAGTGCCACGAGCGTGGGCATGCACCTCCGGGGCACACCCAATCATAGGCTATTCTCGCCGACGATGGCTGGCCCCACGGTGCCCGAGTCTCCGGCGAGCCGGGCTCGCGCGGACGACGACGAGGATCGCGCGGGCGCGAGCCGAACCGCTCCCGACGGGCAGCGTGGGGACATCGACGATGATGTGGGTCCCGTGTCGGCGGCCGTGCGCAAGGAGCCCGCCCCGCCAGTGTTGCCGCCGGGTGCCACCGCGCGTGACGACGATCGCGGCGTGCCGATGCGCGACTCGCAGCGTGCGGTGTCCCTCGCCGCCCTGCCCTTTCGCCGCCGGTTCGCGCTGCCCGGGGTGGTGCTAGGGCTCGCGGAGATCGTGGTCGTTGGCTGGTCGCTGTGGGTCGCGTTCGACTTCGACAAGCTCCCGACAGACACGTTGATGCGGACGGCGCTGCCCGTCGGCATTGGCGCGGCGATCATCTGGATCGTCGCGATCCTCGTCTGGTTGTCGCCGCTCTACGTGGCGGTGGCAGCGCGGCGCAAGGGCGAACGCGTGCCGAAGGACGAGGCCGCGCGGGCGTATCGCGTGACGTTGAAGGGGCCGGTGCGCGTGCTGCTCCTGCGCACGGGGCTCTGGGCGGGTGCGACCGCGCTGACCGGTGTGTTCCTCCACGTCTACGAGAACTGGCCGTGGGCCCACGTGGCGGAGCTCTCCGCGATGGCGAGTGTGCTCGCCTACTCCGTCTCGTGCGTCCGTGCACTGTGGTGGGCCGAGATCCTCGGCGCAGTGCGCATCCGGCTGTTCGCGGCCGGGTCGCCGCTGCGCAAGTTCGACGACAGCCACTACCGCCGCTTCCTGCTCGTAGCGATGATCGTGGCGGGCGGCGTGCTCGCGGCGCAGTCTGCCTTCGCCTTCTACTTCGTCCCGATCACGTTTCCGCAGTTCCTGCAGCTCGTGACCTTCATGCCGATCGCGGCGCTGCTGGGCGTGGCGGCGTGGGCCGTGTTCGCGCGGGTGCTCACCCGCGATCTGCGGAAGTACCTCGCGGTCTCGCGCGGCGAGGGCCAGGGGCTCGATGGGGGCCCGTCGGCGAGTGACGTGTATCGGGGTGCGCAGGCCCTGCCATATCGCCTGGCCCTGCTGACGCTGTCGGTGTGGTTCGTGATCGCCATCGTCGGCGCGCTCGTCGCGCGGTTCCACCTCGGCTTCGATGTGGACGACACGATCATCCTCACGGTCGCGATGGCAATCCTCGCGATGGCGGGCGCGATCTACGAACAGCTCTGGCACCGCGACGTGCTGCGGCCCCTGCTCGCACACCTGACCCAGCGCTACCGCGTGCCGGTGCGGTCGATCGCGCCGTCGCTATCGCTGCGCAGCAAGCTCCTGCTGTCGTTCGGTGGCGTCGTGCTGCTCGCGTGCGGCATGGCGCTCCTGTGGGGCTTCGTCCAGTACAAGAACCTCGCGAACGACGCCGCCGGCCGGCAGTCGCGGGTCGGTCTCGCATGGCTCGCCTCGCAGGTGCAGACGGATGTGGCGGCCGAGACGTCGGCGCCGACGCCCGAGCGCGTGCGCGCGTCGATGCGCAAGCTCGCGGCCGCCGCCCCCGAGGCTCCCGTCATGTACTACCTCGACGATGCGGGCGAGCTGCTCGGCGTCGGTGGTGGAGTCGAGGGCGCGCCGCCCTTGCCCTGGTACGTCGTGCGGCAGCTCGCGAAGTCGAAGGCGGACCTCGTCGGGATCCGCGACGCCAAGCTGACCGGCCGCGCGAACCGGCTGGTCGTCACCTGGCACGGCGCGCCATATAGCCTGGGTTCCGTCGCGGTCTTCTACCCGTCGTACCGAGGGCGTGGGGAGTCGATGGTGCGGCCACTGAAGGAGCTCCTGGTCTTCTTCGTCGTCCTGTTCGTGGCCTGCGCGGGCATCGTCGCGTTCACCGTCGCGCAGTTCATGGCGCCGATTCGCCGGCTCGAGCAGCGGGCCGATGCGATGGCCCGCGGCGAGCTTGCCGATCCGGTGGCCTCCGGTGGCGAGGGCGACGAGATCGGCCGCCTGACCCTCGCTCTCGAGGAGATGCGACGGGCCCTGCGCGACAAGCTGCGGTCCACCGAGGAAGTGAACCTCGACCTCGAGCGCGCGGTGCAGATGCGTACCGCCGACCTCGCGCGCAAGAACCGCGAGCTCGCCGAGGCGCTCGACAAGCTGACGCGCGCCCAAGAGCAACTGGTCCGCTCCGAGAAGCTCGCATCGATCGGTCAGCTCGTGGCTGGCATCGCCCACGAGATCAACAACCCGGTCAACGCCATCGTGAACACCGTCGGTCCGCTCGAGGAGGCCGTGAACGACATCGACAGTCCCGATGCGACGACGCGTAGCGATGCGGCCAAGGACGTGCGCGACATGGTGCGCGTGGTGCAGCGCGGCGCCCAGCGCACGAAGGCCATCGTCACCGCGCTCCACAACTACTCGCGCACCGACGACGAGAGCGTCGTGGACTTCGATCTCGATCGCTCGATCGACGACTCCCTCGAGCTCCTCCGGCACCTGCTGAAAGGCCACGTCGACGTCACGAAGAAGTACGGCGATGTCGGCCGGGTGCGCGGGCACGCCGGTCAGATCAACCAGGTGTTCATGAACCTCCTGACCAATGCGGCTCAGGCGGTGAGCGGACGTGACGCCGCGGCCATCACGATCGAGACCCGCAGGGATGGCGATGGCGTATCTGTCCGAATCGCGGACAACGGCCCCGGCATTCCTCCCGAGGTGCTGCCACGCATCTGGGATCCGTTCTTCACGACGAAAGACGTGGGGGAAGGCACCGGGCTGGGTCTGTCCATCGTGCACGAGCTCGTGGAGCGGCACGGCGGCACGATCGAAGTCACGACGAAGGTCGGCGAGGGGACCGCGTTCGTCGTCACGCTGCCCCGTCAGATGCCGCAGGGAGTCCGTAAGCCCCGCACCACGGACCAAACCAAGGCGACCCGCACCTGACGGAGCGGTGACGGTCGTGCCCCGGGCTACCTGAACAGGCGTCCGCGCAGATCCGGCGACGGCTGCGCGATCACCTCGAGCGCCACGAGCCTGGTGCCGGCCGTCTCGCCCGCGATGCCGGCCGCGGCCTCGATCGCGTCCAGCGTCCCCGTCAGCGTGAAGTACGCCTTGCCGGCCAGGTCGACAGCGAAGCGGACGTCCTGCACCGTGACCGCCGCCAGCTTCACCGCCGCGTCGGCGGCCGCGATCGCGGCACAGACCGTCGAGGTCTCGATGATGGCGACCGCCTCGGCCTCGGGATCCGGCGTCCAGTCCGGCGCCGCGACGGGCGCGCCGAGCATCGGCCAGATCTGCGCATCCGCCATCGACAGCTCGACCTTGTCGAGGAGCGCGCTCCCCGCGGCGAGGACCCCGGCCCGCATCGCTTCATCGACCTCGGCCACGCCGCCCTCGATCATCACCAGGTGCTTGCCACCGGAGACGGCGCGCGAATGCAGCAGCAGCGCGGGGGAACGCTTCAGGGCCGCGTCGGCAGCGACGATGCCCCGCGCGATCGTCCCGACTTCGAGCACCCCCAAGGCGGGGCCGCGATCCGTCGCTCCATCCGCCCTGCCATTCGGCAGCGCTTCGCGCCGCCCGTCGGCGTCGCTCGATCCATCCGCCCTGCCATTCGGCAGCGCTTCCCGCCGCCCGTCGGCGTCGCTCACACGAACCTGAACGCCTCTTTGAGCGTGCAGCGTCGCTCGCGCGTGAAGTGCACGGCGGTCGTGAGGCCCTCGCCCGTCGGCGACGCGATCGTGAAGGACGTGTAGCCCTCACCGCCCAGCCCCAGGCCGGCGTGCGATGCGTCGTTCTTGACGAAGATGCTGCAGTTGCAGACCCGCGCCATCGCCGCCATGTTGTCGATGTTGAGCGAGTGCATCGTCGCCGTGTGGTGGAAGCCGTGCTCCACCCGCAGCGCCGCCGCGATCGCATCCGCCGCATCGCGCGCCCGAAACAGCGGGATGACCGGCATCAGCAGCTCGTGCTGGACGAACGGATGCTGCTCGTCGACCTCGCAGAGGATCATGCGCAGCTCGTGACCGTGGCCGCCGATGCCGGCCGCCTTCGCGATCACTCCGGCGTCCTTGCCGACCCACTGCTTGTTCACGTGATCCCCGTCGAGGATCAGCTTCTCGAGGTCCTTGATCTGGTTGCCGCTGACGAGGAGTACCGGCTCCTTCTGGAGCTGGCGCACGAGCTCGGTCGCGATCGAGTCGACCGCGATGATCTCCTTCTCGGCGATGCAGACGATGTTGTTGTCGAGCGTCGCGCCACTTACGATGGCTTTGGCCGCCTTCGCGAGGTTCGCGGTCTCGTCGACGACGGCGGGCGGATTGCCCGGGCCGGCCGCGATGACCTTCTTGCCCGAGTTCATCGCCTGCTTGACGACGACGGGGCCGCCCGTCACGACGACGAGCCGCACCGCGGGGTGCTTCATGAGGAGCTGCGCCGTCTCCACCGTCGGCTTCTCGACGGTGGTGATGACGTCGCGCGGGCCGCCGGCGGCCTGGATCGCCTCGTTCAGCAGGTGGACGCACCAGTTACAGGTCGCCGCCGCGGAGGGATGCACGTTGAAGACGACCGCGTTGCCGGCCGCGACCATGCCGATCGCGTTGCACAGGATCGTCTCGGTGGGGTTCGTCGTCGGCGTGACGGCGAGGATCACGCCGTAGGGCGCGCGCTCCGTCAGCATCAGGCCGTGATCGCCGGTGTAGGCGACGGGGCGCAGGATCTCCGGGCCCGGCGTCTTCTCGGCGACGAGGCGGTTCTTCCCGAGCTTGTCCTCGTAGCGACCGAGACCGGTCTCCTCGACGGCGTAGCGCGACAGGAGCTCGTTGTTATCGAGCACCGTCTTTCGCATCGCCGCGACCATCTTCGCGCGCGTCTCGATCGGCGTGCGCTCGTTCTGCTCGAACGCCTTGCGCGCGGCGTTCACCGCCTGCTCCGCATCCGCGAACACGCCGTTGGTGCCGCGCGGGATGTTCGGCTTGTGCTTCGGCCCGGCGGCCTCGGCGGCGGGCTGCGAGCCGTGCGGCGGCGCCTTCGAGGGCCCCGCGATCCGGTCGAGCACGCGCGAGACGATCTCTTCGATCTTGCGATCGTCGAGCTTGGGCTCGCTCTTCGGCGCGGGCGCAGGCACCGCTCCGCCGGTCCCAGCGCCGCCAGGCGCAGATTTAGATGCCCCACGCAGATGCGGCGGGATGAACGCCATGCGTCAGTCCTTTACGTAGCGACGCTCGTTGCCGACCGCGATCTCGTCGACGATGGCCATGATCGTCGCGTCGACCGGTTTGTTCTGCGTCACCTTTGTCTGCCGCGCGGACGAGCCGGCGCAGTACAGCACGACCTCGCCGATTCCAGCGCCGACCGCGTCGACCGCGATGGCAATCGAACCGTTGGGGTTCCCGTCGACGTCGCAGGCGCGCACGACGAGGAGCGTCAGCCCCTCGAGCGTGGGTTCCTTGCGGCTCGCGACGAGCGTGCCGATGACCTTTCCAAGGACCATCGGGCCTTACTTCTTGTCGGTCGCGCGGCCGAGCGGGAGGACCGCATCGACGTTGGCGTGCGGGCGCGGGATCACGTGGACCGAGACGACCTCGCCCACGCGCTCGGCGGCGCGCTGGCCGGCTTCCGTCGCCGCCTTGACGGCCGCGACATCGCCACGAACGACGGCCGTGACGTAGCCGCCACCGGTCTTCTCGTATCCCACGAGCTCGACCTTCGCGGCCTTCACCATCGCATCGGCGGCCTCGACCATACCGACGAAGCCTTTGACTTCGATCATTCCAAGCGCGTCAGCCATCTCGCATGCTCCTTACGAATTGCTCTCTAGCGGTCGACAAACTTCTCGGCTTCTTTGCCCGTGACACTCGCGATCGCCGCCGTCGCCGCCGCCGCCGCCGCGTCGACTTCGGCTTCCGGTCCCGCCATGTAGAGGCGGCCGAACGCGCCGTACGGCGTGACGTTCACGAGATTCACATGCGCGGCCTTCTCGGCCTCGTTCGCGGCGAGCACGACGTATCCGGCGGGCTCGCACTCGAAGATGAACAGCGACTGGCCCGGGAGGACCATCATGCCCGCGCTCGAGCGATTGACGATCTGCGTCTGGTAGGCCTCGACGCCGCGGATGATCTGGTTCGTGAGCACCTTCGGCTTGAGGCGCTGGGCCTCTTCCACGCCGAGGTGGTTCAAGATCGTGCGGCCCGCGGACAGCACCTCGCCCTTGTCGTGGTGGTGCACCTCGAGGAGGCCGTACGCGCGCTCGACGACCTGCACGGCCGGCTGCACGCTCGTCGCCTTCAGGGCGGCGTCGGTCACCTGGTTGATCGCGATGCCCGGGGCAATCTCGACCCAGAGGGACGCCTGATACGGAACGGGAAGGAAGCCACGCGCCGTCTTGCCGATGAAGGTCGCTTGCTGCGGCTGCAGCGCGTCGAGGAAGCAATACGTGCGCAGGACCGTGCCCATCGGTGTCTGCACGCTAACACGCACGTTGGCGTGAATTCCACGCGGGGCGGGACGCATTTCACCGTCGCCCCGTGTCGCACGCGCGGCCTCGTTTTTCGCATGCAATAGTCCCCGCCGATGCGTCTCGCCCGGCTCGCCGCGGTGCTCGGTCTCGCTCCGGTTGTTCTGACGAACGTCGCCCACGCCGACGTTCTCCACCACGTCGTGTTCGCCCAGGCCGGAGGTGGCTCCGCCCCCACGCCGACGTCCACCGTCCCAACCCCCACCGCACCGGGCAAGCCCGCCACCCCCACGCCGACACCTGCCACCTCGGCCCCCGCGATCCCGGGACAACCGCAGCCGGTTGCCGTTGGCGATCTCGCGGCCTGGGCGGGCTCGAGCACCGAGACAGGGTTACCCGGCCTCCTGGAGTCGAGCATCGCCAATGTCCCGGCGCTCGCCGGCGCCACGATCGACATCGCCATCGCAGAGGCGCGCATGCAGCAGGCGATGAGCCGTGACGACTGGCGCGTGCAGTCGTCGCTGAACGCGGGCCGGATCACGGGCTTCGTCGGTGGCCTCGCCCTCACCCGCAACACCTTCGTGACGATGAGCGTCGATGTCTCGCGCCAGATCTCGACCGGCGGCACGCTCACGTTCCACGCGCAGGGCCAGTGGACGCGCAGCACGTCGAACAGCGATCTCATCGGGGACCAGACGACCTGGTACAACGAGATCTTCGTCCAGTTCAATCAACCCCTGCTCCGCAGCCGCGGCAAGTACCTCTACGAGGCCAACCTGCGCCGGGCGGAGCTGGCGCGCGATGCGGCGGCGCTGTCCAGGCGCCTCGCCGCGATCCAGCAAGTGCAGGCCGTGGTGTCCGCGTACTGGGACCTCGTCCTCGCCGAGCGTCAGGTCGCGATCTCGCAGCAGAGCCTCGCCCTCGCGCGCGAGCGGCTCCGCGTCACGCAGATCGGGACCGACGGCGGCAAGGTCCCCCGGTCGGAGATTCCCGCCGTACAGCAGATCATCGCGACGCGTGAGGAGGAGGTGCTCTCGGGCGAGCTCGCGGTGCTCGATCGCTCCATCACGCTCCGGCGTGCGGCCGGCATGCCGATCGGAGCGGGCGAGCTCGGCCTGCGCGTGGCGCAGGACCTCGCCATCGACGACACGACCTGGGACCTCGGTCAGCTCATCGAGAACGCGTACACGGCGAGCCCCGAGCTGGCGCAGCTCGCCAAGCAGGATGCCTCCGCGACGATCGATGTCGAGGTCACGGAGAATGGCCTGTTGCCGCGGCTCGATGCGGCGATCACCATCGGCCCCACGGGTCAGGCGGAGAAGCTCGGCACCGCGCTCGAGCAGACGGTGAAGCTCGACGCGATGACCTACATCGGCTCGCTCACGCTCGATCACGACCTCGGCAACGATGACGTGCGGGGCCTCGCGCGCGAGAACAAGGAACAGAAGCGCCGGCTCGCGGTGTCTGCGCAGGACATCAAGTATCAGATCGCCACCGCCATGGCCCGGGCGGTCGCCCAGCTCGAGCTGGCGCGGCGACGGGTGGAGCTGTCGCGCCGCGCCATCGATCTCGCCAACGAGAACATCAAGATCGAGTCGGACCGGTTCAACCTCGGCAAGGCAACCAACTTCGACGTCCTGAACCGTCAGGAGGATCTCCGGCAGGCCGAGCTCCGCCAGGCCCAGGCGATGATCGACTGGCACAAGGCCGAGACGTCCGTGCAGGCCTTGACCGGTGACATCCTCACGTTGAACGGCATCGACCTCCCGTGATCCTCGACACCCCGGTGTGAAATTCCACGGCGGTCGGTGTCAGGTCTCCGACCCACCGCGAACACCTGTTGACGCCGCCCACCGCGTATTCACCGCTCCGAGCCGAGCGGCCGCGGCAATCCGCGGCACTCCGCCCTGGCACGCGCGTTGGAATCACTGCCGTTCCATGCAACGCACGAATTCGCTTCTCCTGACGTCGTTCTCTCTCGCGCTGGTCGGTGCCTGCGGTGGCGGCAACGACGAGCCC
>JALHPV010000102.1 GCA_022842285.1 Kofleriaceae bacterium | reverse complement strand
CGAGCGGCGGATCCTTCCGCATGAGCACGACGTCGAAGTCCGCGAGGCGCTGATAGCGCCGCTCGCCGAGGCCGAACGCGTTACCCGGCGTCTCCGCGTCGCGAACCATCGTACCGACGGCATCGACGACGGCGTCGTCCCCGACGAGCCCGAGGTGTTCGAGCTGGCAGGTCCAGATCTCCCAGCCGCGCGCCGCGGCCTCGAGCATCAGCGCGTACGACGTGTCGCCGTGGAGGCTGAGCTTGTCGAGAGGGTCGACGATGAAGAGCAGTCGCATCGCGGCGACTGTAGCCTATGCCACGGGATCGGAGCTGGGAGCCGGCTCGTCGGGACCCACCCCGACCTTGGTCGGGAGCAGGTGCTCGAGGGAGTGCTTGCGGAGGCGGTAGTAGAGCGTCGAGCGATTGATGCCGAGCATGCGCGAGGCGCTGGCGATGTTGCCGCGCGACTTCTCGACGGCGGCGATGATCTCCTTGCGCTCGCTCTCGAGGAGGCGTTCGCCGAGGCTGCGGCCATCGTCGGACGTGGGCGCGGGGGCAGCGGCGACGTTGACCACGGGGACGGGCCCCGAGTTGCCGGTGGCGGCCGCCGAGAGCGAGGCGCGCCGACCGAAGTCGAGGTGGGCGGCGGCGAGTGGCGCGCCCCGGGCGAGGATCATGCCGCGCTCGATGATGTTCTCGAGCTCGCGGACGTTGCCCGGCCAGTTGTACTCGCGGAGCTTGGCGAGCGCGTCCTGCGCCGGCGTCAGGAGCGGCACGCCCATCTGGCGGGCGAACTTGCTGATGAAGTGGCTGGTGAGGACGGGGAGATCCTCGAGGCGGTCGCGCAGCGGCGGCAGGTTGATGGGGAAGACGTTGAGGCGGTAGTAGAGGTCCTCGCGGAACTCGCCGTCCTCGATCATCTTCTCGAGGTTGCGGTTGGTCGCGCTGACGAGGCGGACGTCGACCTTGATCGTCTCGGCGCCACCGACGCGCTCGAACTCGCGCTCCTGGAGGGTGCGGAGGAGCTTGATCTGGATCTCCATCGGGAGGTCGCCGACCTCGTCGAGGAACAGCGTGCCGCCATCGGCGAGCTCGAAGCGACCGCGGCGACGCTCCACCGCGCCGGTGAAGCTGCCCTTCTCGTGACCGAAGAGCTCGGACTCGAGGATGCCGGGCGCGAGGGCCGCGCAGTTCACGCGGACGAACGGCTTCTCCTCGCGGGGCGAGTTGATGTGAATCGCGTGAGCGACGAGCTCCTTGCCGGTGCCCGTCTCGCCGCGGAGGAGGACGGTCGAGGACGTGGGGGCGACCTGCTCGACCTTGGAGAGGACCTCGCGGAGGGCGGGGCTCTCGCCGATGATGTTGCCGAAGTCGAACTCGCCGTGGAGCTGCTGGTTCAAGTAGCCCGTGTACTCGGCGAGCTGGGCGGCGAGCTTCCTGTTCTCGCGCGTCAGGTCGTAGCGCTCGATGGCGTACTGGAGGACCCCACGGACCTCCTTGGCGTCCCAGGGCTTCGTGATGTAGCGGTAGACCTGCCCGAGGTTGATCGCCTCGACGAGGACGTCGACGTCGGTGAACGCGGTGAGGATGATGCCGACGGCGTCGGGCTGGCGCACGCGCACTTCGCGGAGGAGCTCGACGCCCGTCATGCGAGGCATGCGCTGGTCGGTGACGACGACCGCCACCTCCTTCTCCGCGAGGATCTGGAGGGCCTCGGCGCCGCCGTTGGCGGTCAGGATCTCGAAGGTCTTGCGGAAGTTGAACCGGAAGGCGTCGAGGTTGTCCTGCTCGTCGTCGACCACGAGGATCGGGTAGCGCTTGAGGTCGGTCGACACGGGCGAACTAGCCGTATCATGGCACGTCGAGCGATTCCACGGGCGGCCCCACCGGAGCGGGACTTGCCGGACTATGCGTGGCCGGGTCGTGGGCCTCGCGCGAGATGACGAGGGCCTCCTTCGCCAGCCGCACGACGAGCGGTCCGAGCACGATGCCCCAGCCGCCCATGAGCGCGATGCCGCCGAACATCGAGATCAGGACGACCCAGCTCGGGAGCTGGAGCTGACCGCGCCGAGCGAGCCAGGGTCGCGCGAGGTTGTCGATGCTGCCGATGACGACACCACCGACGACAAACATGATGACGGCCTCCACCGTCTGCCCGGTGACGAACAGACCCACCGCCACGGGGAGCCACACGATGGCGGTGCCGATCGCGGGCACGACCGAGAAGATGAGCGTGAGCATACCGAGCGCGAAGGCCGACCCCACGCCCAGGGCGAGGTAGGTGATCGTGGCGATGATCGACTGGACGAAGCCCGCGCCGACGATGCCCCACCACAGGCCGCGGCCCGTCTCGAGGAAGGCGTCGCGGAAGCGGGCGAAGTGGGTCGCGGTGAGCGGCGTGTGGCGCTCGATCCAGCGGTACCAGTCCTTGCCCTCGACGAGGACGCCGAACATGCCCGTCACCATGATGAGAACGCCGACGACGAACTTCGCCGCGGCCCCGAAGACGCTCCTGGCGATCACCAGCGCGCGATCGCCCTGGCTCATGAGGAAGTCGACGATCCCGTCCGCGCCGCTCGAGAGGGCCTGGCGAGCGGTGTGGATGTCTTGCTCCGGCGTGTTCACCACCGTCGAGAACATCGTGTAGGCCTCGGGAGAATCGAGGAGCTGCTTCACCAGCGAGATCGCGTCGGTGATGAGGAGGGCGACGATGCCCGCGATCGGAATCGCCACCACGAGCAGGAGGCTGATCGTGAGGGTCGCCGCGAGCGAGGAGCGGCCGCCCAGCTTCCGGGTCAGGGGGGTGTGGATGCGCCGCGCGTACAGGCCCAGCCAGAGGGCCAGGCAGATCCAGGGCGTGAACGGGGCCAGGACGAGGCCGGCCCCGAGGCACAGGAGCGCCAGCAGCCACATCGGTAACCGAGAGGGTGCAGGCACCTGCGCAGTCTAGGCCGCCCGGGACATGTAGGAAAGTTGGCCACCCCGGAGGTCACCGTTAGCATTTCGGTTCTGATGGCTCCGAAGAAACCCATGGCGATGGCGCGCCGCGTATCGCTGTTCGAGCGTGAGGTCACCGTGCGCCTGGCCCCGGTGGCGATCGAGGTCATTCACCAGGCTGCGACGATCCTCTCCGAGGGCGGCCTGACCGGGGACCTCTACTCGGGGTCCACGATGCTCACGGTCGACCTGAACCGGGCCCGCGATCGCATCAGCGATCCACCCGATGCATCGACCGCGCATCGCATTGCGATGCTCTATGCCGCTGACGAACGCTGCCGCGGATACGCGCGCCGCATCGCCACGGCGGAAGCCACCAAGACGGCCGGGTGTGCGCTCGGCCGAACCCTCGTCGACGTCGAGAGCCGCGCCAAGGGCTCCCGGATCCACCTGAGCCTCGAGGTCGAGGCCGAGCGGAGGACTGCATGATCGAGCTGTATAGCGTTCGCGACGTGTCCCGCATTCTCGCCGTCCAGGAGTCGCGTCTGCGCTACTGGATGCAGACTGGCTTCGTCGGACCCACGGTCCGCAAAGGCGGTCGCTTCTACTACACGTTCCCGGATCTCGTCGCGACGAAGGCGGCGAAGGACCTCGTGGCCGCGGGCCTGCCGCTCGCGAAGATCCGCAAGAACGTCGAGGCCCTGAAGGCCGCGCTGCCCGGCGATACGCATCCGGCGGCGAAGCTGCGGATCTGCTGCGACGGCGAGACGATCGTCGCGCTCGCCGAGGACGTGGCCTTCCAGCCGATCGGCGGGCAGGTCGTGATGGCGTTCACGGTGCCGTCATTCGGTGAGCACGTACACCAGGTGCTCGCGATGCCGCGCGTGATGCCGGCGGGCTCGGGCCCGGTGGATACGTCCACGGCCGACGGAGCCCCCGTCGTCGTCGAGGACAACGCGACCGAAGCCAATGGCGGCGGGACCGCGTACAAGCACTTCGTCGAGGCGTGCGCCGCCGAGGATCGCGGCGACTCCGTCCTCGCCGAGCATCTGTTCCGCCAGGCGATCGACCTCGAACCGACGATGGCCGCCGCGCTCACGAACCTCGGCAACATGGTCTATCGCCAGGGCGAGCTCGAGGAAGCGCGTCGCCTCTACGAGCGGGCCGTCGAGCACGACCCGAATCAGCCCGAGGCTCGCTACAACCTCGCCAACCTCCTCGAGGACCTCGGCGAGACGGAGGCCGCGCTGACCGAGCTCCGCCGGGTGTGCGCCGCCGCCCCCGAGTTTGCCGACGCGCACTACAACCTCGGCATCATGCTCGCCGGTGTCGGCGGCACGGCCCAGGCCCGCCATCACCTCGAGCGCTACCTCGAGCTCGATGCGGCCAGTGACTGGGCCCTGCACGCGCGCACGTTCCTGAATCAGCTCGCCGCCTGAGGCGGCATCGGTCATTGCGACCTCGATGTCATGCCGCCTCGGCTTTCTGAGGCGCGCGGAGAGCAACTACACGAGATCCGGCACCGCGCCGCTCGGCACCCGGCTTGCTGAGCGAGCGGCCATGCGACTCGCCTATCTCTCCATCCTCCTCGCCGCCTGCGGCTCCGACCCCGATGTCGAACTGACTCCCGACGCGGCGACGGACATCGACGCCGCGCCCGCGGCCCCCGATGCCCCGCCCGACGCGAGCCCGACCTTCACGGCGTGCTCGAGTCAGCGCGGTCAGACGAACGACCCGGGCTGCACGGCCGCGCCGAGCTACGCCTTCTTCGGCGCATCGTTCCGACCGGGCGACACCACGCCCGCTCACTCGGTCCCCGGCGCGTCCTTTCCGACGCCGCTCCAGGAGTGGCAGATCCAGCGTCCCACCGTCGAGCTCGACACGTGCATGCCCGTCACGAGTATCAGCGGCCCGGCCCCGACTGGACCCACGACCTACCGCGACGTCGGCAGCATCGCGGTGAGCGTCGATGGCACGGCCGTCGGCGGCCTCGCGTACTCCGACTCGATGTATCGCCCCACCGGCGACCTCGCGACGCGCCTCACGAGCCTGTTCTGGGGCGGCGAGACGCTGCGGATCGCGCGCGGCACGGAGTGGAGCATCGACGTGATCGCGCCGGTCGTGCCCGAGGTCACGTCGTTCGACCACACGATCGCGACCCAGATCGAGCCCGCGCTCGAGGACCTCGAGGTCACGTGGCTCGCGGGCGGTCCCGACGACGTGCTCGAGATCTCCGTCGGGACGCAGTACGCGTACACGTACTGCGCGGTCCGCGACGACGGCACCTTCGCGGTCCCGTGGCAGGTCTTTCAGGACATCTTCGACGCCGGTGGGGGTGAGCTCTTCGTGTTCGTCGATCGGACGCGCCGCACCGTCGCCCCCGACACGAGCGCCGGCCCCGTGCAGATCATCGTTCGCGCGACGGACTCGCAGGGCTTCGCGTTCCGGCGCTGAGGTCGGTCACGACAGCTTGAACAGCAAGTACACGTAGACGTACGGCGCGATGAAGAGCACGGCGTCGATGCGGTCGAGGATGCCGCCGTGGCCGGGGAGCAACGCGCCCGAGTCCTTGACCCCGACGCTGCGCTTGATCAACGACTCGGCGAGGTCGCCCATCTGGCCGAGCATGCCGCCCGGGACCGCGATCAGGACGACGTCGAGCCAGGTGAGCCAGTCGGCGTGGACGACCTTCAGGACCGCGACGCCGAGCACGGAGCCGGCGAGACCGCCGTAGGCTCCCGCCCAGGTCTTCTTGGGGGAGACGGCCTCGTAGAGCTTGGCCTTGCCGAGGAAGCGCCCGGCGAAGTAACCGCCGGTGTCGGCGACCCAGGCGACGAGGAGGACGATGAGGACGGTGTCGAGGCTCTGGCGGGGGTCGATGACCTTCAGCTTGGCGATGAAGGTGGCGAGGAACCCCGCGTAGACGATGCCGGTGACCGTGGCGGCATAGCGGCCGGCGACGCTCGGAATGTCCCGGAAGCGGAAGAGGTAGTAGAGGCCAGGGACGATGACGGCCACGAAGACGGCGACCGCGCTGCCACCGAGGGCGAGCGTCATCATGGGCTTGGGGACGTCGCCCCTGCCGAAGGTGGCAGCGACGGAGGCGATGTCGAACCAGTAGAAGGCAGCGCAGGCGATGGCGCCCATGATCACGGCCGGGCCGCGGTCCTCCTTGGGGAGGGTCATCGCGAAGAACTCGTGCATCGCGAGGAGCGAGGCGACGAAGATCAAGCCCCAGGTCGGTTCGGGGCGCGAGAGGCCGAAGATGAGGAGCAGCGCCGGGACCGCGACGACCGCGACGAGGAAGCGCTGAGCGAGGTTACCGAGAGCCACGGGGCGACTCTACACGTCCGAATCGGAGTCGGCCGCTAGCTGGGCGCTCGTCTTGCCGAAGCGTCGCTCGCGGGCCTGGTACGTCTCGAGGCACTCGTACAGGTGGTTCCGGCGAAACTCGGGCCACTGGACGTCGATGAAGATGAGCTCGGCGTACGCCAGCTCCCAGAGGAGGAAGTTCGAGATGCGCTGCTCGCCGCTCGTGCGGATCAAGAGGTCGACGGGGGGCAGCGACGACGTCGGGAGGTACCGATTAAAGCGCTCGACGTCCACCTCGCTCTCCTTGAGCGTGCCGGCGGCGGCGTCGCGGACGGCCGCACGAACGGCCCGGGCGATCGACTCGCGCCCCCCGTAGGACAGCGCCAGGGTGAGCGTCATGCCGCGGTTGTGGGCGCTGGCGGCGCGGAGCTCGGTGAGGGGCTCGGTGACGAGCGTGGGGAGCTTGTCGATGTCGCCGATGGCCTCGAGCCGGATCTGGTTGTCGAGGATCTCGGAGCGCTCGTCGATCAGGTACTCGCGCAGGAGCTGCATCAGGCCCGCTACCTCTTCGGGTGGGCGCGACCAGTTCTGCGACGAGAAGGCGTACAGGGTCAGGGCTTCGATCCCGAGCTGGCGGGCGGCACGCGTGATGTCGCGGACCGACTCCGAGCCGGCGCGGTGACCCTCGAGCCGAGGCTTGCCATGGCGCTCCGCCCACCGCCCGTTCCCGTCCATGATGATGCCGACGTGGCGTGGCAGGTTGGCGGGCTCCATCGTCGAGAAACCGGACAGTCGCACGCGGGGTGCGAGCGTTGCAACGCCACCACTGATCCCGTACGCTCGAAGGAAGCCATGGGCATCTTTTCCAGACTGGGGACGCTGATCAAATCCAACATCAACGACCTCATCACGAAGGCCGAAGATCCGGAGAAGATGCTGACCCAGGTGCTGCTCGAAATGCAGCAGCAGCTGGTCGAGGCGAAGAAGGCCGTCGCGGTCGCGATCGCGGACGAGAAGAAGCTGCAGAAGCAGTATCAGGCCGAGACCGACAAGGCGAAGGAGTGGGAGCGCAAGGCGATGGTGGCCGTGCGCGCCGGTGACGACAACCTCGCCCGGCAGGCTCTCTCGCGGAAGAACGAGCACGAGACGATCGCCACGCAGTTCCAGCAGCAGTGGATCGCCCAGAAGCAGGCGGTCGAGAAGCTGAAGGACGCGCTCCGCCTCCTCAACAACAAGATCGAGGAAGCGAAGCGCAAGAAGAACATCCTCATCGCCCGCAAGAAGCGCGCGGAGGCGCAGCAGCAGATCGCGTCCACGATGCAGGGCCTCGGCGACACCAGCGCGTTCGACACGTTCGATCGCATGGCCGAGCGCATCCAGCTCATGGAGGCCGAGGCCGAGGCGGGCGCCGAGCTCGCCGGCGAGCTGTCGGGCGATACGCTCGAGGGCAAGTTCCTCGCGCTCGAGCAGGGCGGCGGCGGAGACGAGGACGCGCTCTCCGAGCTCAAGGCAAAGATGGGCATGCTCGAGGCGCCGAAGGGCGACTCCGCGAAGCAGCTCGGTGCCGGCGCCCCGGGCGCGCCCAAGGTTAAGGACGACTTCTCGGCGGCGGCGGACATCGGTGGCGGCCTCTCGGCGGAGGACCTCAAGGAGCTCGAGGATCTCGACCTCTCCGATATGGAGCCCAAGGACACCAAGAAGTCGTAGGTGTCCGGGGCTCGCATCGATCTTCGTCTGGCGAGCCAGGCCGAGTGGATCAAGATCTTCGATCCGCGCGACTGGACGATCTTCGTGCCGTCGGCCGAGCCGATGGACACTGGCCGGACGCTCCGCATCGATCTCGATGTTGGAGGGTGGATGGTCACGCTCCGCGGGACCGTCGTCGGCAAGCGCGAGCAGCCCGTCGGCGTCGTGGTCGCGCTGGCCGGTAGCGAACGCGACAAGATCAACTACCTGAACGGCTTCGTCCGCGGCGGGCTCCTGAACCTCCGCGAGAAGCGTCGCCTGCCGATCCGCCTGTCCGTCACCTACGGCGCCATCGAAGGCCCGGCGACGACCACGACCAAGGACATCAACGAAGAGGGCGTCTTTCTCTTCACCGACCGTCCGCTCCCCGAGACCTCGCAGGTGCACATGCTCGTCACCGTGCCGGGCCACGTGCAGCCCCTCTCGCTCGTCGGCAAGGTGTCACACACGATCCTCGCGCAGGATGACGAGCCGCCGGGCATGGGCATCGTCTTCGAGCTCGATGACGCGCAACGCGAACAACTGACCGAGGTGGTGCGCGACCTCGAAGCAGCGCTCATCGCCGGCAAGCTGCCGACGACCACGCTCGAGTGAGCCGTGGCACGCCGGGCTGTATCGAAGAGCGCGGCCCCCGCTGCGGTCACGTGGCGCGATGGCATCCACCTCACCGGCACGCCCCTCTGGTGCGACGCCCGCCGCCGCCGTGACGTCTGCTTCGTCTCCAGCGCCGAGCGCGTCGGCCGCGCCGGTCACGGCCAGCTGATCGGCACCCGCGAGACCATCGCCCTCCTCGATACCGGCGGGATCTCCGGCCACCTCGCCGCCCCCCTCCTGAAGCGCTTCACCCTCGGCACGCAGCGCCTCGAGCTGATCGCGTCCGGCCGCGGCCCCGGCGCCGCCGCCCTCTGCGTCGACACCGGCGACCGCACCGTCCTCTACGCCGGCGGCGTGCGCTGCGATCCCGTCCCCCATGCCGGCATCATCGCGGGCGACGTCCGTCGCTGCGACACCCTCGTCGTCCACGCGGTGTACGGCGAACGCGGCGACGAGTTCCCCAAGCTCGCCACCGTCGTGGCTCAGACGATCGCCTGGGTGCAGACGACCCTCGCCAGCGGCAAGCGCCCCATCCTGCTCGTCGACAGCATCATCGACGGACTCGAGGTCGCGACCGCCCTCGCCCGCCACGACCTGCGGCAGATGGACGTCGACAAGGATCTCCTCGAGGCCGTGGCCCGCGTCGGTGCGCCGGTGATGCGCACGCCCTTTCGCGCCGCTGACCCACGCCCCGTCGTGTGGCTGGACGCCGGCCGCGCCAAGCTGCCCAAGCGCATCCGTGACACTCCCCTCGCGACCGCCCTCGTCTCCGGGCGCGCGCGCGGCTTCGCGGGCTACGACGCCGGCTTCGTGTGGCCGTCCGCCGCCGGTCGCAAGGCTCTCCTGGGGTGGATCGAGTCCACCACCGCGCGCGAGGTGTACGTGACCGGCCCGTGCGCGGACGCGATCGCCACGGCGCTGGGTCCCCGCGCCCGCGTCATCGGCCCCCCGCGCCAGATGCACCTGTTCTAGGGCTCGACTGTCGCAGGGGTCCGACCCCTGCGACACCTCGCCTGGACTGTCGCAGGGGTCCGACCCCTGCGACACCTCGCCTGGACTGTCGCAGGGGTCCGACCCCTGCGACACCAATTAGTTCGCGCGGGTCACGGGGTCCGCTAGGTTCGATCATCCGTGGGCGCCTGGTCACCTCCTCCTGCTCCGCTGGCGCCGGTGGCGCCGCGGCGGGTCGTGGTCGCGAATCGCCATCGCCGGGGCTGGTTCGGATGGACCTGGCGGATGATCACCCTCGCGCTCGTCTGGTCGGTGATCGCGGCGCCGATCGTCACCGCGTACCTGCTCGTCACGACGGTGCGCGAGTGGGCGCGCGACCTGCCAGCGATCCCGGATCTGGCCGCGTGGCGCGCGAATGCGCCGCAGACGTCGCTGCTTCTCGCCGCCGATGGATCGCACCTCGCGGAGCTGCCGTTCGAGGATGGGCGGGCGGTCGGACATCGGACGCTCGTCGCGCTGGAGGAGCTGCCACCGCATGTAGTGGAGGCGGTGCTGGCGGCCGAGGATGCGCGGTTCTGGCAGCACCAGGGCGTGGACTACCGGGCGATCGTGCGGGCCGCGTGGGCGAACTACAACGCGGGGCGGGTGGTGGAGGGCGCGTCGACGATCACGCAGCAGCTCGCGAGGAACCTCCTGCCCGCGGAGATCGGGATGGAGCAGAGCCTGCGGCGGAAGCTGCGCGAGGCGCTCTTGGCGCGGCAGATCGAGCGGCACTGGACGAAGCGGGAGGTGCTCGAGACGTACCTGTCGTTCGTGTTCCTCGGCGAGAACGCGTATGGCGTGCACGCGGCGGCGCGGATCTACTTCGATCGCGAGCCGCACGAGCTCACGCTGTCGCAGTCGGCCCTGCTGGCGGGGCTGATCCAGGCGCCCGCCCGGCTCGATCCGTACGATGCGCCGGAGGCGGCGAAGGCCCGGCGCGACGAGATCCTGGCGCGCATGGTGCGGGCGGGGTTCATCGACGAGTTGACGCGGAGCGCGGCCGCGGCCGAGCCCCTTGCCTTGCAGCGGCCCGTGCCGAGCTACGGGACGCGCGTGCCGTACTACACGGAGCAGGTTCGCGCGTTGCTCGCGGAGGCGATCCCCGAGGAGCTCGCGCGCGGCGGGCTCACCGTCGAGACGGCGGCGTTGCCCGCGCTCGGGACGCAGCTGCAAAGCGAGGCCGTGACGCAGGCGGACGCGTGGGGCGAGTCGCAGGTGGCGGCCCTCGTGTGGGATCACCAGACGGGCTACGTCGAGGCGCTCGTCGGAGGCCGCGGCTGGAGCAAGCAGGATCAGTTCGATCGCCTGCTCGGGAGCTGCCGTCAGCCGGGCTCGGCGTGGAAGCCGATCGTGTACGGCGCGGCGCTCGACAACGGCGTCATCAACCCCGGGACGGCGCTGCGTGATGCCCCCATCACCGAGTACGACGTGCGTACCAACGTCTTCTGGAAGCCGAAGTCGGGGAAGAGCTTCCGGGGGCTCGTGCTCGCGCAGGATGCGTTCGCGTCGTCGCTGAATGCCCCCGCGATCGATGTGCTGGCCCGGGTGGGATCGCCGATCGCGATCAGCTTCGCGCGCAAGCTCGGCATCACGAGCAAGGTGACGGACCTGTCGCCGATGGCGCTGGGAGCGTCGTGCGTGAAGCCGATCGAGCTGGCGCGCGCCTACGCGATCGTCGCCCGCCGGGGCTGGAGCGTGGCGCCGCGGTTCGCGGTCCGCGTCCGGCGCGGTGACGAGGTGATCTTCGATGCGAGCGTGCCGGAGGATCCGTGGCTGAACGCGGATCACCGCTTCGACCGCATCGCCGAGACGGCGGGCCTGGATCCGGATCAGCGGGTCGGAGCGAGCGGGGGCCAGGTCCTCGACGAACGCGTCGCGTTCCAGCTGCAGGACATGATGGCGGCCGTCGTGCAGCGTGGGACGGCCACCGCGGCGCGGGCCATCGGCCGGCCGGCGGCGGGCAAGACGGGCACCACGAACGACAACACGGACGCGTGGTTCATCGGCTTCACGGGCCGCGTGCTCGCGGTCGCGTGGCTCGGCTTTGACAACCCGGTCACGAAGCTGGGGCGGGAGGGCGACGGCGCGCATGCCGCCCTGCCCCTGTGGATGCGGGCCGTCCGGGCCGCGGAGGGGACGCGACCAGATGTCGCGCTCCCGGGGCCGGCCCCGGCGGGGCTCGAACGCGTGGCGATCGACCGCGAGACGGGCCTCCTGGCGGCCCCGGGTGCGCCTGGCCTGCCCGTCTGGGTGAAGACGGGGACCGGCCCCATGGAGGTGTCGGGGCAGCCAGGAACGTCTCCGACGGACTTCGGGCGCTCTGCCCGCGAGTTCTAACAGGGCTATACTCCGGCCACGATGTTTGGCATGGGCGGCACAGAGATCATCGTGATCCTGATCGTCGCCCTGATCTGTCTGGGGCCCGACAAGCTGCCCGGGGCAGCGAAGAGCATCAGCAAGGGCATCCGCGACATCAAGAAGCAGTCGCGAATGCTCCAGCAGACCATCGAGAACGACGAACAGATCGGCGGCGCCATCCGCGATCTGAAGAGCGCCCTCCGGGGCGAAGACCTTCCGCCCTCGCGCACGATCCAGCCCAAGCTCGCGCCGAAGGAGACGGAGGCGCTCGCCTCGGGCGTCGCTGCCGGGACCGCCGTCGCCGCGCAGAACGACGACCCCGAGATCGAGGTCGCGAAGGATGATCAGGGCCACCCGATCACCGATGCCCCCGAGACGCCGATCATCGCGGCGGGACCGAAGATCACGCTGCCCGAGATGGCCGGCGAGCCCGACGCCGAGACCCCAGCCGCGAGCGACGACGATGACGACCTCGCATCGATGGTGAAGCCCGCGCCCGGCACGGTGGCGAAGGGCTCCGAGCCCCATGGCTAAACCAGCGCCCGTCGACGTCGAGCCGGATCCCGAGCTCGAAGGCAGTCGCATGCCGTTCCTCGCGCACCTGCGCGAGCTACGGGACCGCGTCCGCAACGCGGCCATCTTCTTCGTCCTCGGCTTCTTCGTCTGCTTCTACTTCGCCGACCAGATCTACGAGTGGCTGAAGCAGCCGCTGTTCGAGGTGTGGCGCACGAATCCGGCGACCAAGCACATCGCCGAGAACCCCACGATGGCCTTCGGGACGCTCACCGAGCCCTTCTGGGTGAACATGTCGATCGCGATGTGGGCGGGCATCTTCGTCGCGTCGCCGTTCATCTTCTTCCAGCTGTGGCGGTTCATCGCGCCTGGCCTCTACAAGAAGGAGCAGCGGATCGTCACGCTGTTCGCCGTGAGCTCGGCCGTGTTCTTCACCGGTGGTGCGCTGTTCTGCTACCACATGGTGCTCGGCCGCCTGTTCGACTTCTTGCTCGGCTACGCGAACGAGTCGCAGACGCCCGTCATCATGATGCAGGGCTACCTGGATCTGACGCGCGACATGATGCTCGCGTTCGGAGCCATCTTCGAGCTGCCGCTGCTCATCGCGTTCATGTCGATGATCGGCATCGTCACGCATCGCGGGCTATGGAAGTTCAACCGCTGGTTCGTCGTGATCGCCTTCATCGTCGGCGCCATCCTCACGCCGTCACCCGATGCCATCTCGCAGATCATGATGGCGGGTCCGATGATCGCGCTCTACAACCTGTCGATCGTGATCGCGTACTTCATCACGAAGCGCAAGGAGCGCGGCGACCGGGAGCTCGAGGCGCGCGAGCGGGCCGCCGACGAGAAAGAGCGCGCCGAGCGCGCCGCGAAGCGCGAGCGCGAGCGCGAGCGCGAGTAGCGAGCGTCGCTACTCGGCGTCGTCCGGGATGCCCTTGCGGGGCCGGGCGATCTTGTACTCGTCGAGGCGGTTGGAGAGCGTGCGCCGGGAGATCCCGAGGAGCTCGGCGGCACGGCGCTGGTTGCCGGCGCAGGCCTCGATCGCCTCGACGATACGCTGACGCTCGAGCTCGGCCACGCGGGCCCGCAGCTCCGATGGCATGTTGCCCGTCGTCGGCGACCCGATGAGCGTCTCGGACCGCTTGCGACCGGCCGGCGCCGCCGGCTTCTCGACGACCGCGAGGTGCTTCGCGTCGATCTGCGGCCCCTCGGCGAGGAGGGCGGCCCGCTCGCACGCGTTGCGGAGCTCGTGAATGTTGCCCGGCCACTCCTGCGCCAGCAGGAACGCCCGCGCCTCGTCGGTGAGCACGAACGGCGGCAGCTCGGGGCTCGCCGCGGCGGCGAGGAAGTGCTCGGCGAGCGTGAGGACCTCCGGCCGGCGCTCGCGCAGCGGCGAGATGTGGAACGTGGCGCCCGACAGTCGATAGAACAGATCGCCGAGGAAGCGTCCGGCTTCGACCTCCGGCTTCAGCGCCTTGCCGGTGGCCGCGATGAACCGCACATCAACCGGGCGACGTTCCGCCGAACCGACGCGCACCACCGCGTTCTCGTCGAGCACCGAGACCAGGCGCTGCTGGAGCGCGAGAGGCAACGCGTCGACGCTGTCGAGCAGCACCGTGCCGTTCACCGCCTTCTCGATCGCGCCCGCTTGCTGCCAGGCCTCGTTGCCGAAGAGGTCCGTGACGAGCAGGTTCTCGTCGGCGGCGCAGTTCACGCGCAAGAACAGGCCGCGCCGGCCCGACAGCTCGTGGATGCTCTCCGCGAGCGTGGTCTTGCCCGTCCCCGTCTCGCCCGTCACGATCACCGGCATCTTGCTCGCCGCGACGCGCGCGACCTGCGCTTCGAGGGACTTGACCGTCGGCGTCCGCACCGACGTGATGCTGACCTCGGCCTGCCGCCCCTGGACCATGAAGGTCACCTCGCCGAGCCGGAACACCATCCCCGTGTCGAGCTTCACGCGCTGGTTGGCCGCGAGCTGGACGCCGCCGACGAGCGTGCCGTTGGAGCTCCCCGTATCCTCGAGCTCGAGCTCGTTGTCGACGTGCAGGTTCGCGTGCAGGCGCGACACCGAGGCTGACTTGATCTCGAGGTCGGCGCGCGAGGACCGACCGATCCGGACCAGGCCGCGGCGCGGGAGCGGAACGATCCGCATGTTGGTACCGTCCACGACGACGAGCGAGTAGCCGACGATCGTTCGTGTCGGCGGGCGCCCGGTCGTATCGCCCTCGATCTTGTGCACTGCCGCGAGCGTACCAGCTCAGGCGCCCTTCGCGCGCGGACGATCGAGACGCGACCACGCGTACCCGATCGCGCCACCCGCGAGTGCCCACACGAGGAGGGCCTGCAACATGATCATCCGTCGCGCACTCTTCTTCTCGTCGAGGGCGCGGGCGCGCAGACCATCGAGCGCGTCGAAGTCCTCGGGCGAGATGGCTGCGGACTGCGCCGCGATCAGGTCCTTGTCGATGCGCGTGAACGCCGAGTCTTCGCGCATCGCGCCCACCAGGTGGGCCGGCACGAAGCCGAGCACGATCGCGATCAGCACCCCCACCGCAAACTTCCAGCGCGGTGGCGCGGCGACCGCGGTGGCGCCCGGCTCGAACACCACGTTCACCGGCGCCACGGACGGGCGCGGCCGCAACACCGGCGTGGCCGGTGCCACCGGCGCGGCGAGCTCGAGCGCGACCTCTTCCTCCCCCTGCGCCTCCGGCGGCAAGAAACGGTCGCTCACCGCCGGCTTCGATGGTGGAGGCAGCGAGATGTGCGAGTCGCGCGCGGGAGCCCGCGCCGGAGGCGGACCGATACTCGCCGGCATCATCTCCGCGGGCGGCGGACCGATGCTCGCCGGCAGGAGCTCCGATGCCGGCGGCACGATCGCGTCCTCGCTGCCGTCGAGGGCCGCGAGCGATAGCTGCGCGCTCTCCAGCGCCCCGAGATTCGCGACCGGGATGTTCCCCGAGAACGCCGCCGCGAGCCCGCTCGAGAGCTGTGGCGGGGTGGTTGTCCCCTTCGGCGCGCTCGGCAGCACCGACGAGGGGTTGGCGGAGCGCATCTCTTCGACCTGCGCCAGCGCGCCGATCTTCGTCAGGTCTCGCAGGTAGGCGTCCGCGGTCGCGCGATCGATGTTCGCCTTCACGCGAAACCGACCGTTCCGCATGCGCGTGATCAGCTCGGCGGCCGCGAGTCCGTAACGCGACTCCATCGCCGCGGCGAGCTTCTCGAGCCCGCCGGGCGAAGAATCCGCCGGCCCCTCGACGAATACCTGGAACGACCCCATGTCGCGACCCCATTGTCACACGCCACCCCGGGAGAGATCTCCCCCACGCTCGAAAAGTGGAAGTCGGAGAGCACCTCCCGCAGGGTGGAACCATGACGTTCGGCAAAGGTCAGCTGAAGCTGGGCATGTCGTTCAACAGCCGCCGCATCCGGCTCGGCGTGACGCACAGTGGGACGCCGTCGTCCTACATCGCGCCCGCCAAGGACCCGGTGCCCGAGCGCAAGCCGAAGAAGCCGAAGCGCCGCTAGTCGCAGGAGTTGGCGGCGCCGCAGCCCACCAGGTTGTCGGTGATGCGAGCGGCGGCAATCGCCGTCAGCAGACAGTCGCCCTTGTACTTCGTCCCGGGCGCCGGCTGCGTCGGCTCGGTCCTCGGCAGGGGCAGGGGCGAGACGATCACGCGAATGTCCGGATCGACCGGCGGCGCGACCGCGGTGATGTGTTGGCTGACGGAGAGGGTCGGTTCAACGCCGGGCCGCCACTCGCAGCTGCCCTCCCGGATCTCTTGCTCGCACTTGTCTCCCGCGCCGTTCTCGCACTGCTCGCACGTGAAGGCGCGGAAGAGCGCGCCGACGCAAGCGTCCTTCGCGATCGCTCCGACGCCGTCCTTCAGGGCCTCACCCGCGGCGGATCCGAACGACGCGCACACCTCGGGCAGATCCGCCTCGGCCGCTTCCTTCGTGTCGTAGAGCTTGGCCGTGTACCCGGGCGTCTCCGACATCCACTGGTGCAGATGCCTGATGCCGCCGTCGACAACATTCACGGGCCACTGCCGGCCCTCGGCGGACGTGTCGACGACCTGGATCCCTGGCCCCTCACACTTGAGCAGCGCGACGGTGGCCTCTTGCTCGGTCGTGGTGGTCTCCGGCTCGGTGGCACAAGCACCGAGCAGCGCGGCAAGGAAGCAGGGGACGGTGAGGGTCTTGTTCATGGTGGGTGGGGCGCAAAGCACTCGGTGTGCCACCGCCGAAGTCATGGGCAGCTCGCGGTGACCACTCGCCTTTGGTCGAATTTCGGGCAACGGCCAGCTTCGGCGCCGCCTGCGTGAACGCGACACCCCTGTCGCGGATCGGGCGCCGCCTGACAGGTGCTGGCTCGCGCCTGCAGCGGCGATGGCGTGCGCCCGCACCTCGGCTCCGAGCGTTCACGACCGAGCGGTGAAGTGCGCGCGCGCGAGCACGTGCCAGTTCTGCCGGGCCCGCAGCCGCGAGAGCATGGAGTTCACCCCGAACGTGATCCGGTTCAGCATCAGGTAGTCGGGCGGCATGTTGGTCTTGCGGACGTTGTCGCCGAACACGACGGACGTGGCCTGGCGCGTGTAGTCGGGCGTGTACGTGAACGGCGCGTCCTCGAGGATCGGCACGTAGTACCAGCGGCAGTAGTTCCACAACCAGTCGCGGTCGACGCGGTCCTCGAAGCCGGGCCGCACGAACTGCATGCGGCACGCTTGCTCGTAGAAGTCGTCCTTGCGTCCGTCCAGATACGCCAGGCCGAGGGCGCGCATGTCGTCGAGGAACTGCACGGGGAAGGTCTTCACGCACCCGAAGTCGAGGCAGACCACGCGCCCGTCGTCCTGGAACAGGAAGTTCCCCGGATGCGGGTCGGCGTTGAACCGACCGTGGCTCCAGATCGCGTCGAAGACGAACCGATAGAGCGCCATGCCCGCCCGCTGCTTGGCCTCGTCGGAGGCGCGGTCACAGAACTCGTAGAAGCCCACGCCCTCGCGAAACTCGCTGGTGAGCACCCGCTCCGAGGACAGCGCGTCGACGATGCGCGGGATCTGGATATCGGGGTCGTCCGCGAACATCTGGGCGAACGTCTTCTGGTTGCGCGCCTCGATGCGGTAGTCGAGCTCCTCGAGTACGCGCTCGCGGAGCTCGGAGGCCAAGGCCTTGGCATCGAGCGAGGGAAACAGCCCGCCGATCGCCGAGCCCAGCATGCCGGCGTTGGCGAGGTCGGCGCGGATCGCACCATCGACGCCTGGATACTGGACCTTCACCACGACCGCCTGCCCTTCGGGCGTGGTCGCGCGATGCACCTGACCGATCGACGCCGCCGCCATCGCGGCCGTGTCGAACGTCGTGAACAGCTCCTCGGTCGGAGCGCCGAGCTCGAGCTCCACCTGCGCGAGCACGGCCTCGGCGTCGAGCACCGGCAGCGCATTGCTCTGCAGCGAGCGCATGGTCTGGGCGTAGGCTGCCGGCAGCAGATCGTCGAGGAACGACACCATCTGGCCGAGCTTCATGGCGACGCCCTTCATGGCCCCCATCGTCGCGACCGCCCGCTCGGCGCTGCGGGTCTGGATCTCCCGCAGGAGCTGGGCGCGCCGGTGCCGTGGCGTCACCCGCATCCGCACTCGCCCCGCGATCGAGCTCGCGACGGTCCGGATCCCCACGCCCACGAGCCGCAGGACCCGCCGGAGGCGGCTCGTCGAGATCGGATCCGCGATACGGGCCTGGGTGGAGGGGCTGCGATAGGCGAGAACGACGACCACCGACAGCGCGCCGAAGGCGAGGGTGGCCAGGCTGAGGTGAATGACCTGCAAGACCGCGGGCAGAGCGAGGTACGCCAGCCCCAGACCCGCCAGGAGCTGCCCTCCGATGAGGACCGCGACGATCGACGTCCAGCGGCGCAGCGGGCGGTGATCGGGGAGGCGGCGCCGGACGACCACCCAGAGCAGCCCGGCGGCGGCGAAGACGAGGAGCGCGGCCTGACGATGGGCGAGGTCGGGCCACCAGCTTCGTGGCAGCCACTCCGACCGTGGGAGCGCGGGCCGAGCCTCGGCGATCGCGTGGATCGTGCTTCGTACGATCGTGCCCAGCCCGATCTGCGCCAGCAGCAGAGCGGCCACCGCGAGGGCCCCATGCCCGATCCTGCGCTGCGCCGTCGAGGGTCGGGCGAGCGTTCGCGCCGGATCCTGCTCGAGCAACCGCGCGCTGAGATACGCGTACTGCAGCAGGCCGACGATCACGAGGGCCAGGAGCAGGTGCAGCGACACCGTGTCGGGGTCGAGCTGCTTGGCCACCACCTGCCCACCGAGCCAGCCCTGCACGCCAACCAGGACGAACGCCGCCACCGACGGCCACAGGACCGCCGGATCGCGGCGATGGCGTCGCAGCGCCGCGATCAGCGTCCCGAAGATCAGCACCCCCACGAGCACGCCGACGAGGCGATTGCCGTACTCGAGCCAGGTGTGCGCGGCGTTGAACTGCGAGCGATCCCAGCCTGGGGGCAGCCCATCGGCAGAGGTCGGCGGGATCCACTGGCCGAAGCACCGTGGCCAGTCGGGGCACCCGAGGCCGGCCCCCGATGCGCGCACCAGCGCCCCGATCGCGATCAGGACGTAGGTTCCTACGGTCGTGGCCAGGGCCAGGCGCGCGTACGTGGTTCGGGCAGGCCCGGGCGAAGACGACACGCCTGCTTAGTTGACGCTGGCCACCCCGACGTTTCAATTCGCGACCTGACCGGGCGCCGCAGCAGCGCCCGTCGAGCCTGCGTGCTACGGGCTAGCAACGAATTTCAGGATCCGTTCTTAGCCGGCGGTGGCGTCGTTGAAGCCGTCGCGCGCGCGCGCGTTGTCGGGATCGAGCTGCAGCGCCTTCTTGAAGGCGGTCTCGGCGGCGGCGTTGTTGCCACTGTTGAGGTAGGCCTCGCCGAGGAGCGTGAAGGCCCGCGCGCTGCGCGGCGAGAGCTTGGTCGCCTTCTTGAGGTGGGCAATGGCGTCGCCGAACAATCCCTGGCGGAGCGCGATCTCGCCCATGCCGACGCGGGCGGTGAAGTTCCCCGGGTCCGCCTCGAGGGCCTGCTTGAAGCTGGAGGCGGCGCCCGACGTGTCACCATCGGCGAGAAGCCGGGCGCCGGTCGAGGCGAGGGAGTCGGCGGGCGTGGCGGTCGTGATCGCGGGGAGCGTCGTCGGCGGAGCGACCCGCGAGCTGTTGCCAGAGCCGCCACCACCGTACGGATCCTCGGGATCGCCGTTGACGCTCGGCTCGTCGCCGCCATCGGGGTCACCGGTGTCGTACGGCGTCGTCGGCGTATTGATGGGCGGCGAGACGACCGGCGGATTCGTCGTCGGCGTCGTCGGCGGGGTCGTCGGCGGGAGCGGCTGCGTCGGTGGATCGTCGCTGCCGAGGACCGGGAACGGGAACCCGCTGCCGGGCGTGCTCGCGGGGACGCGCGGGCCAGGGGGCGGGCGCGTGTTCGAGGCCGTGGAGGGGTTCCTCGGGCCCGTGGCGGGCTTCTTCGTCGGCGTCGTCGGGTTCGTCGGGGGCGGGGGCGCGGTCACGACCTGCGCGGAGCCCGAGCCGGCCTCGATGATCGACGCCGGCGCCGCGTCGACGGTGAGCGCCGGCGCCGCCACGGGCTCTTGCTTGGGCTGCTCGGTCACCGGCTCGTCTCCGCCGCGCGTGAGGGCGAAGGCACCGCCACCGACGAGGAGGAGCGTACCGAGGACGACGGCGATGAGGCCCCAGCGCCGATTCGTCGCCGGCTTGTCGAGGTCGTCGTAGCTCATGCCCGCGCGCGAGCTGCCCGGATCCTCGTCGTACCAGCCGTCGTCATCCTTGGTCGGCCGGGAGACCGACGCCGACTTCGCGGGCTCGCTCTCGTTGTACGCGGGCACGCCGACCTTGGGCGTCCCCGTGCGCTTGCGCAGAAGCTCGACGCTGTCGGGCATCGCGGGAGGCGCGGGGGTGGGGCCCGACTCGAGCGCGGCGGCGGGAATCGTCACGACCGGAGCGGACTGATCCGTGACGCCGAACTTCGCCATCACGCGCGAGACCGACGCGGGCGGCACGCTCTCGCGCCGGCGGGCGACGGCATCCTCCATCACCTCGCCGGTGTCGAGGCCGCGGCGGAGCGCGTCCACGAGCCGCGTCGTCGTCGCGAAGCGATTGCCGGGATCCTTCGCGAGCATCTTCGTGACCGCGGCCTCCATCCAGAGCGGCACGCCGGGCCGCATGGTGGGCAGGGGCTTGGGCGCCTCGCTGACCTGCTTCGTCAGGATCTCGAACACGCGGCTGCCCACGAACGGCGGCGACCCGGTGAGCATCTCGTAGGCGACGCAGCCGAGCTGGTAGATATCGGCCCGGCGATCGATGCGCTCGCCGCGGGCCTGCTCGGGCGACATGTAGCGCGGGTCGCCGAAGGTCATGCCGAGGTTCGTCGATGCGACGGCCGAGTCTGCCTCGACGAGCTTCGCCAGGCCGAAGTCGAGGAGCTTGACGAAGTTCGCCTTGCCGCGCCGGTGCGTGATCATCAGGTTGTGCGGCCGCAGGTCGCGGTGCACGTAGCCGATCGCGTGGGCCTCGGCGAGCGCCTCGCCGGCCTGGATCAGGATGTCGGCGGCCCGTTCGACGGAGAGCTGCTTCTCGCGCGCGAGGACCGCGTCGAGGGTCTCCCCTTCGAGGAGCTCCATCGCGAGGTACAGGCGACCGTCGGGCGTGCGACCGAAATCGTGGATCTCGACGATGTGCTCGTTGTCGATGTCGGCGACGGTGGTGGCCTCGCGCCGGAAGCGCTCGACGGCGAGGTCGTCGCGCGAGAGCTCGGCATGGAGCACCTTGATGGCCACGCGGCGCTTCAGCGTCGTGTGCTCGGCCCGATAGATCGTGCCGGACGCCCCCTGCCCCATGAGGGCCTGGACCTGGAAGCGCTCGCCGAGCACGGAGCCGACGAGGACATCGGCCGCCGCGCTACGTGCCTTCGGCCGACCGCAGTTCGGGCAGAACAGCGCGGTGTCGGCGTAGGCGTGCGAGCAGGCGGAGCAGGAGACGCTCATGAAGTGGGCAGCGGGCATGGTCGTGGTGACGGACGACCAATCCAATAGTACCGCACGTCGTCGATACCGCTAGGTCTTCAGCTTGACCAGGGCCTCGGCCAGCTCGGCCTCGGTGACCAGGCCTTTGCCAACCAGTACATGGATGAGGGCGTTCAGGCGTGCCTCCGGGTCCTCCGCCTGCGCCTGGAGCATGGCGAGCGGGATCTGGGCCGTGACCGAGATCTCGGCGTCCTGCAGCAGCTCCACGGGGGACTTGGTGCCCTTGGACTTCAGGGGCCGCTTGGTGACGGCCGTGGTGATGCCCTTGTAACCCTTGTCGACCAGCTCCTCGATGGTGGAGAGCGGGAGCGCGGAGACGTCGATCTCGCACTGGGACACGGACTCGATCTCGGCGATGGCCGTGGTGTCGGTCGGGTCGGCCATCGCCAGGCGGAGCACCCGGGTGGAGCCGTCGGCGGCGATCGACATGGGCAGGACCCGCAAGCGGGCACACGCCTCGCGGGGCACGAGCCGGAGGGCCTCGGGGTCGATCTGCACGTCCTTGGGGTCGACCAGGGGGACGCGCGTCTGCTTGCGAAGGGCGCTGACCAGGGCCAGCTCGTCGACGCGCAGGTCACGCACCAGGACGACGACGAGGGGCTGCGCGCGCTCCTCGGCCATCCGGCCGGCCTTGGCGGCGCTGGCCTTGTTGACCAGCCCGGCGTCGATCGCGATCTCTGCGAGCGTCTTGGGCAACGCCGCCGATCATCTCCCTAACTGGTGCACCCGACAAGATTCGAACCTGTGACCTTTGGCTCCGGAGGCCAACGCTCTATCCAGCTGAGCTACGGGTGCGTGCGCCGGCTTTCTATCATAGGGTCGGCCCAATGGGGCGAAAGGAAGACGCGCTCGAGTACCACCGTCGAGGCCGCAAGGGAAAACTCGAGGTCGTACCGACGAAACCGCTGGTTAGCCAGATCGACCTGTCACTGGCCTACACGCCGGGAGTCGCCGAGCCCTGCCTCGCGATCGCCGAGAACGAGGACATGTCGTGGGAGTACACGGCCCGCAGCAACCTCGTGGCCGTCATCTCCAACGGCACGGCGGTGCTCGGCCTCGGTGACATCGGTCCCGCCGCCGGCAAGCCGGTCATGGAGGGCAAGGCCTGCCTCTTCAAGAAGTTCGCCGACATCGACGTGTTCGACCTCGAGATCAACGAGAAGCGGGTCGACCAGTTCGTCGAGATCGTGGCGGCCCTGGAGCCCACCTTCGGGGGCATCAACCTCGAGGACATCTCCGCGCCCGAGTGCTTCGAGATCGAACAGAAGCTGCGGGAGCGGATGCGCATCCCCGTCTTCCACGACGATCAGCACGGCACCGCGATCATCTCCGGCGCCGGCCTCATCAACGCCGCGGAGCTCGCCGGCAAGCAGCTCGCGGACATCAAGCTCGTCGTCGGTGGGGCGGGCGCGGCGG
>JALHPV010000101.1 GCA_022842285.1 Kofleriaceae bacterium | reverse complement strand
ACCGGCGGCGGCGGTGGCAGCGGCGACGGCAGCGGCAGCGGCACCAAGTAATCAGCTGTCACGTCGGTGACAGGCGAGGGCGCGTACAATCGCGAGATGCGGCGCGCTCTGTGGTTCGCGATGCTGGCGGCGTGTGGCGACGACGGAAGCATGGACGTGCCCATCGACGCGGCACCCGATGCCTATGTCATCCCGTGGTGGACGCCGGAGCCGGGCGAGACGAGCAGCTGGGACATCCAGCTCGCGGCGCCGTACGACACGTCGGCTCCGCACGGGATGTACATCTTCGATCTGTTCGCGGTGAGCCCCGGCGGGACGTTCACGTACGGAGACAACTCGACGGTGACAGTGCCCGCGGGGCCGCTCGCGGGGACGATCGAGGCGTTGCATGCCCGCACACCACGTCCGGTGGTCATCTGCCGCGTCGACACGGGGACGATCAACCTGACCGATCCCGATGCCTCGAAGTTCCCGGGCTACGCGGCGTCGCCCCCTGACAACCCGACGCCACCCGCCGCGGGCAGCGTGATCGGGTGGAGCTTTTTCATGCAGCCGATGCGGCGCTTCCTGGATTCGCGCCCCGCGGCCCGAACGCAGTGGTTCCCGCTGATCCTCGCGCGCTACGACCACGCGAAGGCCATCGGCTGCGACGGCATCATGCCCGATGGCAACGACACCGTGCGCGAGGACACGGGCTTCGAGCTCGTCCTCGAGGATCAGCAGGCGATGTACGAGGAGAGCGCAGCTGCGGTGCATGCGCGGGTGCTGTCCGCCGGCCAGCGGGGGAACTACCTCCTCGGCGGTCAGACCGACGTGCTCGCCGATGTCTTCGACTGGATCCTGGCGGATCGCTGCTCCGAGTTTTTATCGTGTGACTTCATCCGGCCCTACACGAACGTCGGCAAGGCCGTGTTCGCCATCGACCATCCGCGCAACGAGGCGACGATGGAAGGCGTGAGCCTCAGCACGATGTGCAACGACTACAACCGGTATGCGATCCAGGATGGGCTCCACAAGGATGTTGCGCTGTCGAGCGCGTACCGGATGGAGTGTCCGTAGGGCTACCCCTGGGGCTTCGGGGGCATGCCCTTGCGCCGCGGGGGCTGAACAGTGCCGAGGTTGGCGACGCGCTTGATCAGCTGCTGGCGGAGGTCGGCCTGCATGGCATCCTGGACCTCCTTGGAGACCGTCGGCATGTCGGTCATGTCGATGGCCCACTGGCCGCGCGCCTCGTCGTTCTCGACGTAGAACACGAAGACACACGTGACCTTCCCGGTCGGGTCGTACTTGATCGCTCGCATCGCCAGGTAGCCCTGCTTGAGTGACTTCGTCCCGAGCGCGAGCGGCGCGTCGATGTTATCGACGAGGTAGCGCAGCACGAACGGTGCGGCCAAGAGCTCGGCGGCGGCCCGGCGGCGCTCGGTGCTCGAGGCGTTGGCGGTGACGAGCGTGCGGGCCGCGGGACTGTCGAGCTCGAGCGGATTGGTCCACTCGGCATGGGTCGCCTCCGTGGGCACGGGGCTGCCCGCCAGCTCGTGCAGCGTCCGGCTCGTGATCGTCGCGCCGCCGACCATCTCCTCCGGCTTGCAGGTCGGCGCGCCGGCGGGGGCCGGGGTCCGCTGCAGCATGGACCTGGCGAGAGCGGTGACCGTGGCCGGATCGGCCTCGGGCGGCTTGGCGCCGCAGGCTCCCACCGCGAGGGCGATACTAACCAGCGCTGATGATCGTCCCGACATCCTGTCCTTGCAGCGCCGCGAGCACGTTGCCTGGCTTGAGGCCGTTGATGATCTGGAGCTCCTTGCACCACTGCGCGCGGGGCATGTACTCGATGACCTTGCGCTCGACGACAACGTCGGGGAGCCCGCGGGCGACGAGCTCGCTCGAGGTGATCCGCGCGATGTGTTGCGCCCCCGGGTCCTTCTTCGGATCGTCGGTGTAGAGGCCGTCCTCGTCCTTGATGAAGATCGCGCGGCGCGAGCCGAGGAACTCCGCGGACAGAAAGACGCCTGCATCCGTGCGGTGGGGCGGGATGCGGCTGTTCTCGTCGCGCTTCTCCCAGTAGCCGAACGGCGGCATGCCGCTCATGACGGGGATGCAGCCGAGTTGCATGTAGAGCGGCAGCTTCTCGAAGTCATCGGGCAGGATGTAGATGCCGCCGTGCTTGGCGAGCAGCATCTGCACCATGCGTGCGTTCTGCATCGGGATGTACTTGCCGAGCGTGGCGACGATGCCGGTGGGCATCTCGAGCTCGCTGGCGATGGAGTAGATGTGGCGCGCCCGCGTGCCGCCCCCCGTCAGGATCACGACCTGGATGCCGAGCTTTCGCGCGGCCACGATCTCGTCGAGGATCGGGAACAGCGCGGCGCGCCCGCGGTCGAGGATGCTCTGGCCGCCGATCTTCACGACCTTCACGTCGGGCATGACCGCGACGGGCGAGTAGTCGACCGCCGATACCGGAATCTCGCGACGCTCGATCGAACCGCTGCGCCCTTCGGCGCCGCTGCCGGCGGTCGTCCCACCGTCGCTCACTGGTTCCCCCGCTTGTAGATGACCGTCCCGACATCCTCGCCGCGCAGGGCCGCCGCGAGCTGACCGCGCACGAGGCCATTCACGATGACGACTCGCTTCACGTTCTTCGCGGTGGCGAACGCATCGTAGAGCTCGAGGTCCAAAATGTTCTCCTTCGGCACCTTCAGGTCCTCGAGGGCGATCACGCCGAACCGCTTCGCATCCGCGTGCTGCTTCGGATCGCAGTCGTAGAGGCCGTCCTCGTCCTTCACGAAGATGATCTGCTTCATGCCCAGCACTTCTGCGAGCTGGAACAGGCCGAAGTCGGAGCCGTGTTCCGGCATGTGACCTTCGGCCGGCGGCGGCTCCCAGAAGTGATACGGCGGCACGGAGATCGCGATGGGGGTGATGCCGGCGTCGAAGTAGAGGGGCAGGTCCCAGAAGTGGTCGCGTTGCATCGGCATCGAGCCGTGCGGCGCCAGCAGCGTGTTGAGGAGGATGGCGTTCAGCTCCTCCATGGCGCCGACGAGCTGGGCCATGCCGCCGGTGGGCAGGCCGAAGTCGACGGCCATCGCCATCGTGTGCCGCATGCGCGTGCCGCCGCCGACGCCGATGACGAACTTCTGGGTCTTGTCGGCCTTGATCTCCACGAGCTCGTCGACGAGCGGCAGGATGGCGGCCTTGCCGCGATCGAAGATGCTGTGGCCGCCGATCGACACGAGCGACACGTCGGGGAAGATCTTGAGATCTTGCTCGCTGTGAGTGCCCGCGAGGACGCCCTTGTTTTGTAGCGACTCGCGCATGAGCTGCGACGAGATGTGAGTGCGGCCATCGCCGCTGACGAGCTTGGTCATGACAGTCCGCCTCGAACTTTGCTCCGAAACGACGACGGGCGCCACCAGTCGGGTGACGCCCTTCGCAACACTTCGTGGTGGGTGCGTTCCTAGTTGGTCAGGGCGCCCGGCAGACAGCCGACCTTGCCGCCAGCAATGCGAGCCTGGGTCCGGTCGTAGAGGTCCTTCAGGGCGATGATCGCGATGTCATCGTCGTTCGCGTTGAACTGCGGGTGCTCGCGGTGCGGGTCGAGACCCTCGGCGACGCCGTAGAAGGCGGGGCGGTTGACGATCATCTTCGCCGCCGCGGGGCCGTTGGTGAGGTCCGGCGTGAAGTACATGAGGAACTCGTACTTCTCCTTCGTCAGACGACGGTGCATCTTCTGGTTGTCGTTGTTCGCGAGGAACCTGAAGGCGCCGTTCGTGTGGCACTGCTCGCACTGGCCCTCGTTCGAGCCCTTGTTGCCCCACTTGAGGCCGAAGTCGACGGCGAGGAAGTCATCGATGTTCAGGCACCCAGCGAACTCCTGCATCACGCGCTCGCCGGCTGCGCCGAGGGTCTCGCCGCCACCGGGAGGCATGTTCGGCTGCCCGTTGCGGAGCTCGAGCTCCTTGTTGAGCCAGGCCGTGATCGCGTCGACCTCCGTCGGCAGGTACTCGACGCCTTCGTGGCCATTGGCGATCTTGGTGAGGACGGGGGCGCTGGTCGGGACGTAGAAGCTCACCAGGGCCGCGTAGTTCGTCGCGATCTGCCAGCCACGGGCGGGGTCGTCCGCCACGAACTTCGTGACCGAGCCGCCGGTGCCCGTCTCGTTGTGGCAGGCGCCACCGGTGCACTTCGCCTTGAGGGTCGAGTAGACCCCCGAGTCGAACAGCTGCTTCGCGGCGGTCAGGTCGCCACCCGCCGGGTTGTCCCCGTTGTCGTTGCCGTCGCCGTCAGGCGTCCCAAGCGGGTTCGGCACCGGGTTCACGGGCGGCTCTTCGATCCCACCAACACACGCGACAAGCGTCGACGCGAGGAGCAGAGAGAGGAGGGTCTTCATGTAGATGGCTCTCCGAATCGGTTCAGGTTGAAAGGTCGTGGGTTGCTTGGGAGGGCCGGAGGATTAGGCGCGGCGGCGGCGGCGGATGAAGGCGGCCAGACCGACGATGAGGAAGCTGGCGAGACCGCCCGTGGAGTTGCTCGTCGAGCAGCCACCAACCGAGTCAGACGGCGGCCGCGGGTCCTCGCCCGTGGGCTCGGGGTTCGGGTTGACCGGGTCCGGCGTCGGGTCCGGGTTCGGGTTCGTGACCTCTTCCTTGGCCTGGGCGACCGGGACGACCGACAGGTAACCGGCGAGCTTCTGGCTCGGGTTCATGCTGTTCTCCTTGCCCGAGGAGGCGACGAGGAGGAGGTAGGCATCCTTGATGCCCGCGGCCGTGTCGAGGAACGGGTTCGGGATGAGCTGCGACTTGGCGAAGTTGCGGCCCTGGTTACCCGGGTTGTTACCGAGGTAGTTCGAGTACAGGTGGCGGTCGTAGGGAGCGGTCGAGAACTCGCCACCGTCCTCGAAGGTCTTCGTGCCGGCGTTGTACGCCGCGATGCGGAGGTTGCCGACGCCACCGCCGGTGTGGGTACCCTCGAGGAAGGACACGCCGCTCTTCAGCGCGCCGAGCTCGCCGTAGACACCAGGCGTCATCACGAGGTGGGTGCCGTCGAGGCCCGCGAGCGTGTCCGCGTAGTCCGCGAGGGGCGACTCATAGGAGAGGCCGGCGCGAGTGAGGCGGAGGACGCCCATCTTGTGGCGCTTGTACTCGCCGCCCTTCTCGTTGTTGTTGTTGTTGCCCTGGACGTCGCCCGAGCGCCAGATGAAGAGGTTGCCCGGGACCGGGGTGCCGGGGGCGACACCGAGCTGGGTTGCCGTGGAGGCGTCCGCCGGCTGGAGGAGGGGAGTGAGCATCGCGCGCATGGAGTAGGTGACCTCGCCACCCGTCTCGATGCGGCCGTCGATCATCTGCTTCCAGAGGACGGCGCCCTGCTGGTTCGCTCCGGTGAAGGCGCCGGGCGTCAGGTCGATCGCTCCGACCCAGGTGCCGTCGCGCTGCGGCTGGTTGTTGCCCTCGGTCCAGAACACGTAGCCGGTGTTCGGGTCGGCCGGGTTGAACACGAAGCCACCGTGCGAGCGCTCCTCGTTGTTGCAGAGCGAGGCGTCGTAGATCTTCTGGAAGGTTGCCGACGTCGGGTTCAGAGCGTTGTCGACCGTGATCGACTGGATCTGCGCCCAACCATCGTCACGGCCGTTGCCGTTGCAGCCATACCAGCCGCCGAAGTAGTCGGTCAGACCCTCGGTGCGGAACCGCGACACAGGGGCGTTGTCGTCCTGCATGCCGCAGTCGTCGTTGTTCTTCGCGATGACCTGGGTCTGTCCGAGAATTTCGGTGCCGGCCTTGTTGAAGCACTGCACGTAGCGCTTCGTGTCGTTCTGGCCGGCGGCCTGGTAGTTGTACTCGACGCACGCCGCGTTGCCGCCGGCGATCGCGTACGCGTACGGGTGGTTACAGTTGCGCGTCTCGTTGCCGTTGTTGTTCGTGATGAAGCGGGGCGCGAACGCGGTGTCGAGCTCGACGCCAATCGACTTGTCCGTCTCCACCTTCAGCTTGAAGGGGACCATGGCGCATTGCATGTCGTTGGGAGCAGGCTGGCCGTTGAGCTCGGTCCGCATCGCGAAGTAGAAACCGTGGACGCCGTCCGCGAGCATGGCGAAAGCAGCCTGCTCGGTACCTGACTGTTCCTGGTCCGTCATAGCGAGGCGCTCCGTCGCACCCTGACCAGTGGTCGGGGCGAGGTCGTTCACCGGGGACGGGAGAATCTCGAACTTGTTCACCTTGGCCATCGCGGCCGAGGGAGCGAGGATTCCAGCCACAGCGAACATCAGGAGCTTCTGGTTGGTCATTTTTGAATCGCCTCGTGAGTTTCTGGGGGAGAGAGTTGGTGGTGACGAACTCTAGAGCAATGGATGTGCCGAGCTTTGCACAATGTAACTTATTGAAACCACAGCATGTGATTTCGTTGAAACATGGGACTGGGTTTCCCAACCCGGGGGAGTTCTCCGCAAATCCCAAGTGATCCCGGGGTCTGGCGGGTATTTCCGGGAGTTGAGCGGGGTCGGCCGCTCCGTCCCTGCGACACCGCCGGGTGGGGGAAGTCTCCCCGGACTGGGACTCCAGACACCAGATCCATCAACTGTTACATCTTCCGGGATCGGTCCGACCCGCGTCGATGTAGGCGGCAACGAAATCAGCGGTCGTCGGGCAGGATGACGGGGATCTCGGCCGGATCGAGGGCCCGGGTGTGGAGGGCAATGGCCTTGGCCTTCAATGATACGTCGCCGTCATGGAGGGTCACGCCCCCCTTGGCCTGGGAGCTGGCCTCGAACTCGATGCCGGACAGGTTCGCGCCGGGCAGCTTGTCCTTGCGCAGCTCGTTGGAGATGACCCAGAGCTCGACCACCTTGGAGGTGTCGACGCCCTTGGCCTTCAGCTCGTTGACGAAGTTCCAGCGCAGCTCCCCGTCGGGCGCGGTCTTCGCGCCGGCGGGGTCGAGGTCCTGCCGCTTGATGATCATGGCGAGCTTGTCGTCGAGATAGACGCGGATGCCGCCGCGGAGCGGATCGCCGAAGTAGGGGATGCCGGTCTGCTTCACGCCTTCCAGAAAGAAGCCCGTGCGCTCGAGCGTCGGCGGGGTCTTGTCCATGTAGACCGTGACCGCCGAGATCTTGTCGGGGATGTTGCCGTTGCCGAACTGGTAGGGCGCGGCGGGGATGGCCTTGCCGAAGACGTTGCTGCCGAAGCGGAACCGAAACTCCTCCGCTTCCTTGCCGCGCAGATCGTCGCCGCTGACCACAAGGGAGTTGGAGAGCCTCGGCCCGAAGACATGCACCTCTTTGATCTTGGTGAGGTCTAAGCCGATGGCGGTGAAGTACTCGTCGAAGCGGTAATGACGCTGCTGCGTCCAGCGCCAGCCCGGATCGTTGGATCCAGGGCGCTTGTTCTCCGACGTCTTCTTCTTCACCCAGATCGGCTTCAGGCTGATGGGCAGCTCGCCGAACGTGAGGAACCCGACGGGGACACCGTCGAGATAGACCCCGGTGTCCTTCCAGCGGCCGGCGCCTTTCTTGTTCTCCGCCGGCACCCACTCGGGGGCATCGGGATCGAGCCCTTCTTCGGCGCCGCTGCCCGAGCCCGCCGCCACCGCGGCGCTGCCGGAGGTGGGCGCGATGGGGGCCGGACGTACGACAACCTCTTGCTTCTCGTCCCCACAGGCGGGGGCGATCACCGTCGCGGCGATCACAAACACGAGCAGATGGGGTCGCATGTTCGAGACTCTACTCACCAGACGCCGGGAATTGTTCCCCGATGCCGTGAATGTCAGGGCACGAAATTCAGCAGCTTCCGCGTGGCACCAGTGTTGCGTTACGCTGTGCTCATGATGCCGAGACTGGGGGCAACGCTTGCTCTTCTATGTGGTCTATCCATGGTGACGGCCTGTGACGTCGGCGGCGGCGGGGACGGCGGTGACGGCACGACCCCTCCCGACCCGAACCCGAACCGCTACGCCTGCACGAGCGGCTACACGATCAGCGGAACGTTCACGCCATCGGGCACGCGTCCCCCCGACGTGGGGGGCTGCTGGCCCGCCGGCACGTGGATCTTCAGTGCTGCCATCGACCCCACATACGAGGCGGCGGACATCACGGGCGACGGCGTCGGTGACAAGTGCATGGACAGCGACATGCCGACGCTCGCCTCCAGCTACTCGATCACCGTGACGAGGGCAAAGGTCGACGGCCGCTGGCAGGAAGACGTCACGTTCGGCGGCAACATGGCCGATCTGAACCGCATCAAGATCAGCGAGGGCGGCGACCGCGAGTGTACGGCGGGTGTCGAGCTGTTCCTGAACGACGACTTCGACTTCGTCAACCTGGCGCCGACGCAGGACTTCGAAGAGACGAACCTTCTCGGCAAGGGCGACTTCAAGCGCTTCCTCGACAAGCAGACTCGGTTCGGCGAGGAAGGCTGATTGCCGAAGGCGCTGATCGCGGGTGCGGTGGTGCTGCTCATCGCGGTGATCGTGCTGTGGAAGCAGCTCGGTAGCGCCGACGAGCACGTGCCGGCACCGCCGCAGGTCGCGGCCGTCGAACCGCCGCCGCCCCCGACGATCGAGCATGTCGAGCGCAAGGTGGAGACCCCCATCGCGGACGTGAAGGCCAACCCGGCCCCCGTCGAGAAGATGGTGATCGGCAGCGATCGCTTCTTCAAGGAGTGGATGGAGATGGTGACGCCCAAGCTCTCCAGCGCGGCGATCAAGTGCGTTGAGCGCTCGCCGAAGGACAAGGAGCTCCAGCGCTGGCAGCAAGCGAAGCTCAGCTACGACATCGAGGTGAAGAACGGGGTGGTCACGGTCGCGAACGTGAAGCTCGACGAGTCGAACATCAACGACTCGGGCATCGAAGCCTGCTTCGTGAACGAGGTCCTCCACGTGACCTGGACCAACGAAGCGCTCCCCGATCTCCAGGAGCACCGGTCGATCACGTTTTCGCCGGGTCGCGGCATGAAGAAGTACCGCCAGGACAACAAGAACTACGTCGGCGCGGCGTCACCGCACCAGTAGGGCCCGCATCAGTCCGACGGCCCACGCGAGGTCGTCGAAGGTGACGAACTCGTCGGCGGCGTGGGCCTGGCCGATGTCGCCGGGGCCGACGACGATCGCGTCGATGCCGGCCGCGGACCACAGGGCCGCCTCGGTCCAGAAGTCGAGGTTGCCGACGCGCTGCACGTGTGGCCGCACGAGGTCGGCGAGCGCATCGCACGCGAACGGGGCGTGATCGACAGTCGTCTCGATGACGATGTCCGGATGGATCGCCTGCGCGAGGCGCGAGACCTCGGCGTGCCAGCCGGCGAAGTCGAAGCCCGGGTATGGACGGATCGACCACTCGAGCTCGGCGCGGCCCGGGATGACGTTGAAGGCGACCCCACCGGCGAGCGCCGCGAGGTTCAAGCAGGTGCCCGTCATGCCCGCGGGCCCATCGTGGAGTCGCCGGATGCCGGCGTCGTCGAGCTGCGTGGCGAGGCGCGCCAGGTGCGCGAGGGGCTTCGGCAGAAAGTCCGCTTTCGACGAGTGACCGCCCAGGCCCGTCAGCGTCGCCTTCTGCGCGAGCACACCGCGATGCGCGATGCCGGCCGCGCGCGCCGTCGGCTCGCAGACGATCACCTGCTCGATGCCGGCCTTGTGCGGACCGTCGAGGAAGGCGGTCATGACGCCACTTCCCGCCTCCTCGTCACCCGAGCACAGGATGCCGACGTCCTGGGGGACGCCCCCGAGGGTATCGAGCGCGACCAGCGCGGCCGCGATGGCGCCCTTGGTGTCGGCGGAGCCGAGGCCATACAGGCGGTCGTTCTCGACGTGGGCGACCCACGGGTCGCGCGACCACCCCGCATTGGCCGGGACGGTGTCGATGTGGATGTTGATCACGCGCTTCGGCGTGCCCCAGCTCGCGAGGACGTACGCGCCGGTGCGGCCGTCGGTGCACGTGCCCGTGCCGAGCGTCGTGCGGGCGCCGCGCTTCGCGAGCTCGTGCGCGAGGTGATCACAGATCGGCTGCTCCTCGCCCGCGATGCCATCCGCACCTGCTTGCTGGGTCTTGAAGCTGACGAGCCGGGAGAGGTGCTGGGCGGCGGCAGTGGCGTCGGTGCTCACGAGGCGGTGATGGTACGCCAGGCGTCGTGCTTCGAGAGCGTCGCGAGGGCCCGTGCGAGGAGGGTCTTGCCCGGCTCGGTGCGGTGCCATGTCGACGCCCCCGACGGATGCGGCAACGCGATGACCTCGACCTCGACACCGGCGATGGTGGTGCGGGTGGCGGTGCCTACCACCTCCACGAGCTTGTCGGTGTCCGTGGGGCCGAACAGGCCCAGCGCGGCGATCGCGAGCTTGCCGACCGGGATGACGAGGCGCGGCCGGATGAGGCGGACCTCGGTCTCGAGGTGCCGGCGGCATTGCTCGATCTCGAGGGGCGATGGCACCCGGTCGCCGCCCTTCTCGGCCTTGCCCGGAAAGCAGCGGCACACCGCGGCCATGTACACGCGCTCACGAAACGCTTCCTCGGTGATCCCGATCTGCGAGAACCACCCGAACATCGTCTTGCCCGCGGTCCACGCAAAGGGTTTGCCGGCCGGCCCTTCCTTGTCACCGGGGGCCTGTCCGATCAGCATGACGGGAGACACGACGGGAGTACCCGTGACGACCGGTCGGATCATGTCGGGACATGCCGTGCACGCGCGCAATTGCGTCACGTGACGCTTCAGCAGGCGCAACGAGTCGCTACCGGACACGCGCGGACTATGCGCTATCCTTGAGTCGTGACCAATACGCCGCCCCAAGATGCGCTCATCCGCCGCGTCCTCGGCAACAACGTCCTCGAGCTCAAGCTGAAGCGGCTCGCGATCGAGGAGTTCGACTACACGACGCTCGCACGGGTCACCGTCGCCGAGGGCGACCAGAACTTCGAGACGGAAGGCAAAGGCATCGGCGCCGTCGATGCCATCTTCGCCGCGCTCCTCGAGCGCTACGCTCGCGAGTACCAGTCGCTGAAATCGATCACCCTGGTCGGGTTTCACGTGAGCGCCGACATGGAGACCAAGAAGGCGCAGACCGGCGCCGACTCGGTGGGCAAGGTCACCATCGATGTCCAGAACAGTGAAGGTCGCCGCTTCACGTTCAGCGATACGTCGCGATCGGTCACGATCTCCATCGCGCGCGCCGTACTCGCGGTCGTGCAGTACTTCGTCAGCTCCGAGCGCGCCTTCGTGATGCTCTGCAATGCCCAGAAGGATGCGAAGGCCCGCGGTCGCGAGGACCTCGTCTCGCGCTACACGGCCGAGCTCGCCGAGGTCGTCGAGTCGACGAGCTACGCCGAGGTGATCGAGAACATGCGCAGGGAGCTCAAGTAGCGCAGACCTAGGTCGTGCGCGTGGCGGCGTGCTCGAAGGGCTGGGCCGCTTCGAGCTGCGCGGCGAGGCGGAGGAGCAGATCCTCGCGGCCGTACGCGGCCACGAACTGCACGCCGATCGGGAGTCCGGCCGCAGTGCGGTGCAGCGGCACGGAGCACGCGGGCTGGCCGGTTGCGTTGAACGGCGGCGTGAAGGCAGCGAACTCGCCGGCACGCATGAGCGCGGCGAGCGGGTCGTCTTTCGGAGAGACGAACGTGCCGATGGGGACGGGCGGCTCGGCGAGCGTGGGCGTGAGGAGCAGATCGAACCGCTCCCAGTAGGGGGCCATCCGGCGCATCGCCATCTGCACCCAGCGCCACGCGTCGAGATAGGCGGGCGCGGCGACGAGGCGCCCGAGCTCGCAGAAGGCCCACGTCAGCGTCTCGACCTCGTCCTGGCGAATCGGGCGGCCGAGCATCCTGCCCGCGAAGTCGAGCTCGAGGGCCATCCCGCTCGCGTAGATCGAGATGAAGCGCGAGACCCACTGAGGGTCGTGTAGCTCCGTGAGCTCCGCGTCGTGGACCGTGTGGCCGAGGGAGGCGAGGAGCGTGCGCGTGTGCTCGATCGCGGCGAGGCAGTCGGGGTGGGAGTCCTCGAGCGTGCCGCGCGGGGTGATGCGGCGCGTGGAGATGCCGATCCGGAGCGGGCCAGGGGCCGTCGCGATCGCCTCGAGATAGGACGGGACGGTGACCGGGGCCGCATACGGATCGCCCGGGACCTGGCCGGCGAGGATGTCGAGGATCGCGGCGGAGTCGCGGACCGACCGCGTGAGCACGTGCTCGTTGACGATGCCGCCATTGACGTCGCCGATCTGCGGCGCGAACGAGATGCGCCCGCGCGATGGCTTCAGGCCGAAGAGTCCGCAACAGCTCGCGGGGATGCGGATCGAGCCGCCACCGTCGCTCCCGTGAGCGACCGGAACGAGCCCGGCGGCGACGGCGCTCGCGGAGCCACCCGACGAGCCGCCCGGGCTGCGGGTGGTGTCGTACGGGTTGCGCGCGGGCGGGTAGGCGGGCGACTCGGCCGCGGGGAGGAGGGCGAGCTCCGACGTCGTCGACTTGCCGACGATGATGAAGCCCGCCTGGCGAAGGCGGGCGACGAGATGGCTGTCCTGCGGAACCGTGAACTTCGCGTCGCGCAGGGGCTTCAGCCCCGACGAGTGGAGCGCGCCCGCGACGGTGGCGCCGATATCCTTGATGAGGATCGGGACGCCCGCGAACGGACCGGTGGGCGGACCGTCCGCCGCGCGGCGCGCCTGGTCGCCGAAGGTCTCGACGACGGCGCCGAGGGCTCCGTTGTGCTTCTCGATACGCGAGAGGGCCGCGTCCACGAGCTCGCGCGGCGTGGCCCAGCCGTCCTTCACGAGACGCGCGGTGGCCGTCGCGTCCAGCTCCGCGAGATTCATGGAGCCCCCTATATCGCGCCCACCGAGCGGCGGTAAGGTCCGACGCTATGGAAGGGAGCACGTCCACCGGCGGTCCACTCACCGCGAAGCTCGCCCTCGTGACGGGCGGAGGCCGTGGCATCGGCGCCGCGATCGCCCGGTCGCTCGCATCGGCGGGGGCTCGCGTGATCGTCGCCAGTCGCAGCGAATCCGCGGTGAAGACGCTCGCGCGCGAGATCGGCGGCGTCGGGATCGCGGTCGACCTCTCGAATCGCGCCGCCACCGACGAGATGATCGCGTCGATCCAGCACGTCGACATTCTCGTGAACAACGCCGGCATCGCGGAGAGTGCGCCCCTCGCCAAGACGACCGACGAGCTGTGGGATCGAATCATGGAGGTCGACTCGACCGCTCCGTTCCGGCTCACCCGCGCGCTCGTCCCCGGCATGGTCACGTCTGGCTTCGGCCGCGTGATCAACATCGCCTCGAACGCCGGCCTGACCGGCTACGGCTACTCGTCGGCGTACTGCGCGGCCAAGCACGCGATGATCGGTTGGACGCGTTCGCTCGCGATCGACCTCGCGAAGACGGGCGTGACGATCAATGCCATCTGTCCGGGCTGGGTCGAGACCCAGATGGTCGAGGAAGCGGCGACGCGAATCGCGGGCAAGACCGGCCGCTCGACCGAGGACGCGAAGGACTCGCTCGCGAGCATGTCGCCGCAGAAACGGATGATCCAGCCGGCGGAGGTGGCCCACGCCGCCCTGATGCTGTGCTCGCCCGACGCGCGCGGCATCCACGGCCAGACCATCGTCATCGATGGCGGGGCGGTGATGAAGTGAGCCGCCACTCCGCTCCTCGACCGTGGGGACCGGCTGTCGCCTCGCCTACGGGCTTCCTCGCCCGGTCCGGGAAGACCATGTGCGTTCGGGGCTCGACCGATGAGTAGCTTGGAAGTGACGGTGCCCGGCTGGCCGCAGCCGAAGGGGTACTCCAACGGGCGTACCGGGACGGGCGTGCCGCTGCACACCGGCGGACAGATCGGCTGGGACACCGAGGGGAAGTTTCCGGCGGGCGGGCTCGTGCCGCAGTTTGGCAAGACGCTCGAGAACATCGTGGCCGTCGTCGCGGCGGCGGGCGGCACGCCGGCGGATATCGCGACCATGACGGTGTACGTGACGGACATCGCCGCTTACCGCAGCTCGCAACAGGAGCTCGGGGCGGTGTGGCGACAGCACATGGGCAAGCACTTTCCGGCGATGGCGCTGGTGGCGGTGACCGCGCTCGTCGAGCGCGAGGCCGTCGTCGAGATCCAGGCGGTTGCATACGTGGGGGACCGATGATCGAGTCGAAGTCATTCCGATCGGTGCTGGCGGCAACGGGCGTCGCGACCGTGACGCTGGATCGCGAGGCGCGCCTGAACGCCCTCACGTTCGAGGTCTACGAGGAGCTCGCCGTCTGGTTCGAGGGCATCGACCGGCACGCCGATGTCCGCGCGATCGTCATCACCGGGGCGGGGCGCGCGTTCTGCTCGGGCGGCGATCAGGACGACATCATCAAGCAGCTCCTCGGGCGGGATACCCCCGGCCTCGTCGCCTTCACGCGGGCCACCGGGCGGCTCATCGAGGCGATGCGCGCCTGCAAGCGCCCCATCGTCGCGGCCGTCAACGGGACGGCGGTCGGGGCGGGGGCCGTCATCGCGTGTGCGAGTGACTTCCGCATCGCGGCCGCCCCGGCGAAGTTCGGCTTCATCTTTCCGCAGGTCGGCCTGTGCGGTGCCGACATGGGCATCACGTACTTGCTGCCGCGCATCATCGGCCTGGGGCATGCGTCGGAGCTGTTGTTCTTCGGCGATATTATCCTCGCCGACCGGGCGCTCGCGATCGGCCTCGTCAACCGCGTCGTCGCGGACGGGCCGGCGGCGCTCGCGCTGGCGACGGAGTGGGCCGAGCGCCTCGCCAAGGGGCCGGCGTTCGCGCACTCCATGACCAAGCAGATGATCGAGAGCGAGCACACGATGGCGCTCTCCGAAGCCATCGAGGCCGAGGCTCAGGCGCAAGCGCTCTGCATGCAGCACTCCGACTTCGCCGAGGCGCACGCCGCGTTCAAGGAGAAGCGGCCGCCGGTGTTCAAGTAGATGCAGCTCTCCGTCGACGACCTGCCGATGTTCTTCGACGAGCGGCACCGCCTGCTCGCCGCCCGGTTGCGCGCCGCCGCGCCGCGCTTCCTCGCGCTCGAAGGTGAGGAGGGGGCCGCGGAGGCGCTCGCGGGGTCCGGGCTCTTTGATCTGGTGGTGCCCGAGGGGGCCTTCGATACCCGCGGCATCTGTCTCGCCCGGGAGATGCTCGGCTACACGAACGCCGCCGCGGATTCGATCTTCGCCGTGCAGGGGCTCGGCACGCACGCCCTCGGCGCGGCGGGCAGCTCCGACCAGCGCAGCGTGTTGCCCGCGTATCGACGCGGCGAGCGCATCGCGGCCTTCGCGTTGACCGAGCCGGAGGCCGGCTCCGATGTCGCGGCCATCGCGACCACCGCCGTGCTCGACGGCCACGGCTATCGGCTCACCGGCGAGAAGCTGTTCATCTCGAACCTCGGCATCGCCGACCACGCCACCGTGATCGCGCGCGTCGAGGGGGCCGACAAGCCGCTGACGGCGTTCTGGGTGCCGCTCGACGCGCCCGGGGTCACGGTGAGGCCCCTGACCGCGATCGCGCCGCATCCGATCGGGGCGCTGTCACTCGTGAACGTCCGGGTCCCGGTCAGCGCGCGCATCGGCGAGGTCGGGCAGGGGATGCGCCTCGCGCTCGGGACCCTCGACGCATTTCGCGTGTCAGTCGGGGCGGCCGCCGTCGGCATGGCGCGCCGGGCCCTCGACGAAGCCATCGACTTCGTCGTGGAGCGCAAGCAGTTCGGCAAGCGCCTCGCCGATCAGCCGCTCGTCCAGGCCCTCCTCGCCGACATGGTCGTCGACCTCGATGCCGCTCGTCTGCTCGTGCTCCGCGCGGCCCACAAGAAGGACACCACCGGCGAGCGCGTGACCACCGAGGTCTCGATCGCCAAGCTCGGCGCGACGGAAGCGGCCCAGCGCGTGATCGACTCGGCCGTCCAGCTCTTCGGCGGACGCGGGGTGATGGCCGGCGCCATCGTCGAGCACCTGTACCGCGCGATCCGTCCCCTCCGCATCTACGAGGGCACCAGCGAGATCCAGCGCACCATCATCGGCCGCGCGTTGACCCAGGAGTCGACATGACGACGTTCCCCGATCAGTTCTCGCTCGCCGACTACTTCCTGTTCGACCGGCTCCGCGAGGGCAAGGGCGGGAGAACGGCGGTGCGGTTCGGCGACCGCGGGTACGACTACGACGACGTCGCCGAGCGCGCCCGGGCGCTGGCGAAGTGGTTGGTGGAGCCGGCCTGGGCACGACCAGCCCAGCCGCCGCGGCCGGCGCAGTGGCAGGGCGGGGCGGGCCTCGCGCCCGGCGAACGCGTCTACATCGCGCTGCCCGATACCCCCGCCTTCGCGTGGAGCATCTTCGGGGTCCTGGCCGCGGGCGGCGTGCTCGCGATGGGCAACCCCCACGCCCCCATCGATGATCTCGCGTACACGATTCGCTACATCAAGGCAGCGGTCGTGATCACGACACCCGCCGTGGCCGCGCAGCTCGCCGAGCGTGAGGGGATGCCGTTCCGTCATCTCCTCGAGTCGCCCGACGCGCCGACGGGCGATGACGTGGAGGCGAGCGGGTCGCTCGTCGATGCGATCGCGCGTGGTCGCCAGCTCGCGACCGAGCTCCCCGTGATCCACCGCGACGATCCAGCGGTCTGGCTCTTCACGTCGGGGTCGACCGGGAAGAGCAAGGCCGCGATGCACAGCCAGCGCGACTTCGCGTTCAATACCGAGGTCTTCGCGAAGCGCACCGTCGGCTACCAGGAGGGTGACGTCTGCGTGAGCGTCCCCCGTCTGTTCTTCGGCTACGCCACCGGGACCAACCTCTGGTTCCCGTTTGCCGTCGGCGCGAGTGTCGGTCTCTTCTCCGAGCGTCCGACGGCCGACAGCGTGTCGGCGGCGATCGCGCGGTACCGGCCGACGATCGTGACGAACGTGCCGACGATGCTCGGCAAGCTCCTCGATCTCGACGACGAGAAGCGAGCCAATGGCGAGGCTGGGCTCGATCTCTCGTGCGTGCGCTTCCACCTCTCGGCCGGCGAGGCGCTGCCCGAGCCCCTCATGCGCCGCTTCACGGAGCGGTTCGGCGCCGAGGTCTACGATGGCATCGGCAGCGCGGAGATGTTCCACATCTACTGCAGCAACCGCCCGGGCGATGTCATGCCCGGCTCGCTCGGCCGGGTGGTCGAGGGCTACGAGCTGCGCGTACTGCCGGAGGACGCGACCGGAGCGGGCGCCGAGCCCGTGCCTGTCGGCGAGATCGGGGTCCTCTGGGTGAAGGGTGACAGCGTCGCGCATGGCTACTTCCAGGATCGCGACAAGAGCTGGAAGACGTTCCATGGCCACTGGTGCCGCACCGGCGATCTGTTCCGCATCGACGAGCGCGGCTACCTGTGGTTCAGCGGCCGCTCCGACGATCTCTTCAAGGTCGGCGGCATCTTCGTCGCGCCGCGCGAGGTGGAAGACTGCTTGATGGAGCACCCGGCGGTGTCGGCGTGCGCGGTCATCGCTGGGGACGACCAGGGCCTCACGAAGCCCAAGGCCTTCGTCGAGCTGCGTCCCGACGTCGGCATCCCGAGCGAGGACGCCAAGCAGGCCCTCGAGGCCGAGCTCAAGGCCCACGTCCAGGGCAAGCTGTCGAAGCACAAGTATCCGCGCTGGGTCGTGTTCGTCGACGAGCTTCCGAAGAACGACCGTGGCAAGGTCGACAAGAAGCGCCTCGCCGAGACGCTCTGAGCCCCCGATGAGAGAAAAATTCCTCGCCCGCCACACCACCGCGAGCCTCCAGCAGCTCATCGGCGACAAGCGCGCGGTCGTCGCCCTCGTGCCCATCGGGTCGACCGAGCCGCACGGCCCCCACCTCGGTCTCGGCACCGACGTCGTCATCTCCGCCGCCGCCTGCGTCCGGGCGTGCGAGACGTTCGACAAGCGCGGCCCCCTCGTGGCCGTCGTCGCGCCGGCCGTGAGCTACGGCGTCACGGACTGCGCGGATGGCTTCACCGGCGCCGTCTCGATTCCCGCGCCCGTGCTCACCGCGTACGTCCAGGCGATCTGCGACGGCCTCCTCGCGAGCGGCATCAAGCACGTCTGCCTCGTCAACAACCACCTCGAGCCCGCGCACGACGCCGCGATCCGGGCCTGTGTGCGCGAGAAGCAGATCAGCGTCGCGTGTCCGCTCACGCGCAAGTGGGCCCGCACGTTGTCGGCGGAGTTCAAGTCCGGCGCCTGCCACGCCGGCCGCTACGAGACGTCGATCGTCATGGCGGCCGCGCCGGAGTTCGTCGACGAGTCGATCCGTACCGTGCTGAAGCCGGTCCCGATCTCGCTCTCCGAGAAGCTATCGGCGGGCGTGAACACCTTCTCGGCCATGGGCATGGAGCTCGCGTACGCGGGCGACCCCGCGGCCGCCACGGTAGAGGAGGGCGAGGCCCTCATCGGCCGGCTCGCCGACATGATCGTGGGCGAAGTCCGCGAGTCGATCGGCCTGCCGGTCTAGCTCGCCCGTCGGCCACGCTGGTGGCCAGACTCGCGCAGGGCGGCAACCCAAGTTACCTGCGCCGCGCGGGTAGCTCCGTGATCTTGCACTTGATGCCGGTGGCAAGGCCGTTGCACATCCGCGCGGGCACCATGCACCGCTTAGCGACCCTTGGACTTCTCAGTGCACTCGCCTTCGCAGGTTGCGCAACCGACGGCCAACCGGAGGACGCGGATGCGCTCGACGATCCGTTCACGACGGACGGCAAGCTCGATGGCGTGAGCGCGACACCGGCCGAGGCCGCGGCCATCCTGCACGTGGTCAACACCGAGACGCGCGCTCGCCTGGTGTCGGAGGTGAGGCTCGCCGCGAACGCCGCCGATGCGATCGTGGCGGTGCGCACCGGTGATGACGGCGCTGCCGGCACAGCCGATGATCATCCATTCGGTTCGCTCGCCGAGCTCGATGCCGTGCCGTATGTCGGTCCCGTCGCGTTCGGTAAGTTGATGGCGTATGTCCACGAGGCGGATCTCGTCGGTGATGTGCCGTTTCGCGAGTGGCACTCGTCGACGGTCGCGAATGGATCGGACGCGGACCTCACCGTCTCGCCCGACGGCAAGCCGGTCGCCGTGTTCTACACCGGCACGAAGTATCAGTTGCGATTGCCGTCGGGTTCCGTGGTCGACTTGCCGGAGCGCGAGTACCTCGTCGACTCGAGCGGCTCGCCACAGGTGGCGATCGACGACGCCGGCGTGGTTCACATCCTCTTCGCCCAGAGCTTCGATGAGACGGGGCACCTCACGTACCGCAACGGCACGTGGACCGAGCGCGCAGCCCTGCCGCGGGGCGACTATCAAGTCGATCAGAGTCCGGGTGGCAAGGTGTACGCGCTTCGTGGGCTCTACGCGGGCTCGAACGCATACTCGCTGCTCCTCGCGACGTTGACCGCAACCGGTTCGACGGAGGAGGCACTCTGGGACGCCACGCAGCATGACGTGCATCTCAATGTGGACAGCGATGGCTTCCCGTCCGTTGCCTGGGCGGCCGGTACCATCCGCAACGGACGGCGTACCGCGGCCGGCTGGCAGACCCGCGACTCCGGCCAGTTCGAGCACCTCATGAGCATCGCGACGACCGGCGGACCGAGCGCGACAGTCGCGGTCGTGCCTCCCACCACGATCGAGGAGACGCTGGTCTTCCGCCAGCAAGGGTCCCAGCTCGTCGGTGGCCGGAAGTTCAACAACCGCGACACGGTCCACGGGATGGACGCCACCCTCGACGCGCTCGGCACCGCGCACTTGTGCCAGGTCGATGCCGGCAACATCGTGCACGTGGCCATCGCAACCACTGGCGACGTCACGTCCACGCCGGTGGGGGCGGGTGACTCGTGCTGGATCGGTCTCGACGCCGCTGGCGACCTCCACCTGATGTCGACGCTCGGGAACGTGATCAATCACGCGCGCTTCGAATAGCGGGAACCGTCTGTCGCGGCCCGCGCGCGCGACCCGCTACATGGTCGGGGCACGCCTCGTCGCCACCGGCACGCGCGCCATCGCCGACCGCAGCGATTGGAGCATCTCGCTCGGCCTCGAATTCGAGCTCGCGGGCGCGCTGCGCACCCTCGGCTTTCGCAGCTGGTACTAGGGCCAATGTCGCCTATTTCGCGACGGCGAATCGTACTCGTGCTCGTACCCGTACTCGTGCTCGGGGGTAGCGAGCCCGCGCGCGAATGCTCGCTAGGGGGAGAGAACTACTCTTTGACGCCGTGCTTCGACTTGATCTGCTCGAGGACCTTGCCGTACTCGACGTCCCACGCCGCGGTGCCTTCTTCGAGATTCTTGATGCGATCGCGAACTTCCTGATCGATCGCCTCGTCGACGGACATGTGCTTCTTGCACACCTCCTTGATCTTCTTGCGGAGGATGGCGTCCTCGGCGAAGACCTCGTCGATGTGCTTCGAGGACATGAACGCCTCGAGCATCTGATTGGCAATCCAGGAGGTGCCTTCCTCGCCGAGCCCGAACTCCTTCTGGTCGGCGAGCTGGCGCTTCGTCCGGCCGAGGTGCGAGTAGGGCAGGCCGCGGATCTCCAGGATGTCCTTGGCGCGCTCCGTCAGCTCCTTGTCGACGCGGATGTATTCCTTCAGAACAGCGGCTGCATCGAGCTGCGCTTCGTTGCCATCGCTCACCTCGATGTCACCGGCCTGAACGAGCGAGGTGATGATCTCGGCGGCAATGGTGTCGACCTTGCCTGGATACAGACGCATTATCCGCGCACTCTAGGGTCCACACCCCCGACATGCAAGGTTCGGAGCCCTTGTCTAGCGAGAAAAGCACCCGTCCGCGGAAGCTCGTGGTCGCCGGTCTCCTCGTCGGGGAGGACGGCCGAGTCCTGATCTCGCAACGTCGTGCCGACCAGGCGCTCCCGCTGCAGTGGGAGTTTCCCGGAGGCAAGGTCGAGCCCGGCGAGGCACCGGTCGATGCACTCGCCCGCGAGCTGACCGAAGAGCTAGGCGCAACGGTGCGAGTGGGGCGCATCTGGGACGTGCTGTTCCACCCGTATCCCGAGTTCGATCTCGTGATGCTCGTGTATGCGTGTCGACTCGCACCGGGCTCGGCCGCACCGAGCGCGGTCGAGGTGGCGGATCTCGCATGGGTGGCCCCGCACGACTTCCCCGGGCGGTGGGACATCCTCCCTGCCGACCGTCCGCTCGTCGAGCGTCTCGCTGCTGAGGGCGCCCCCTCGGATTGATTCCGATCCGTCGCGATGCCTACAATTCGCTGACATGGAAGGCCGTGCCAAGGTCACGAAGGAAGTCCTCTGCGAAGAGGCTCGCTTCATCCTCGCCAATGTGATGGCCGAGGCGCGGTACGGCCGCCAGAACCGATACGACGACATCCGGCGCGTCTGCGAGGGGGCGGTCTCGATCCCGTTCCAGGAGTACATCGGCTTCCTCGAGAAGTCGGGGTACCTGAAGCACGACCGGCCCAACGAGTCGCTCGAGGTGTCGCCCGATGGCGAGACCGTCGTGAACGGCGGCAACCTCACCGAGTTCACCGAGCGCGCGGTCTCGCACTTCAAGAAGCTCCGTCAGTCGCGGGCCATGCAGGCCGTCTCGCCCGCCGGCATCCCGATGGGCTCGCAGTCGAGCGCCGTGGCGGCGGGCGGCATCCCCACGCGCGAGGTCTCGGGGGCGAACCCGCTGCCGGGCGTGGACACGCGGTCGCCCACGAAGAAGCCCGCCCCGGCCGCGGCCCCGGCGCCGCGGAGCGAATACAGCGAGGAGACCCGGTACGAGAAGCTGGCGCAGATCGGGTCCGGCGGCATGGGCACGGTCTACCGGGCGCGCCAGGTCGCGCTCAATCGCGAGGTCGCCCTCAAGGAAGTCCGCGAGCTGTTCGGCTTCTTCAGCGAGGACCAGCGCAACGAGATCGTGCGCCGCTTCACCGAGGTCGTGCGGGCCTGGGGCAACCTGGCCCACCCGAACATCCTCCCGATCCACGACGTCAGCCTCTACACCGAGTTCCCGAACCTCGTCACCGAGCTCGCCCCCTACGGCTCCACGCGCCGTTTGATCAACGACGCCGAGGAGATTCCCGTCGAGCTGGTCTTCAAGTACCTGCTCCAGACGCTCCATGCCCTGCGGGCCGCGCACCAGCAGAAGGTCTTCCATCGCGGCCTCAAGCCCGAGCAGATCCTCATCGACAACTACGGCAACGTGAAGGTCTCTGACTTCGGCTTCACGAAGATCGTCGAGCGCGATCACGCCGTCATCCGTCAGATCTATGTCGGTATGGGCAACGTCGCGTACATGGCGCCCGAGCTCTACTCGGACCCGCTCATCTCCGGCCCCCAGGGCGACATCTACGCGCTCGGGATCATCTTCTACGAGCTCCTCACCCGGAAGCTGCCGGGCCGCCGCTCGCCGATGCCGTCCCAGCTCAACGGCACGCTGCCCAAGGGGATCGACGACATCTTCGACAAGATGACGCGCGACTCGCGCAGCGAGCGCTACGCCACCGTCGACGACATCCTCGACGACATCGACAAGCTCGAGGGCATGGAGTCCCTCCTCGGTCGCCAGCAGCAGGTGCTCGTCGGCGAGTCACCGCTGTCTTCGATCAAGTTTCGGCCGGGGGCCGAGGAGCCGATGGCGGGCACGCCGGTCGGCGGCGGCGACGACGATGACGACAAGAAGTCATCGCATCGTCCGTATTCGTTCCAGCGCCGCAACAAGAAGCTCTAGCCAGACGGCGGGAGCGCGGACGCGACCGTCGACGAACCACGTCGGCCCCCGATCGATCGCGAGGCATGGGCGCCCGTGCGGGAGTGATCTCCGTCGGAGATACCCGGGCGGGCAGGGCATGCAGTTCGATCGCTTCGATTAGATTCGTCGCGTGGAAGAGGTCGAGACTGGTCGCCATCCCGTTGTCACCCATCTCACCAGCGAGAGCCCCACCGCGTTCTTGCAGCCGTCGGCCGCAGCCGCCGCGGCGGTGACGGCTCGACCGGGTGCGCTCGGGGCGGACCTGCTCGCGCCCCTCGAGGCGGACGCGAGTCAGCTCGCGGTGATCGCGGCGGCGGCCGCGG
>JALHPV010000100.1 GCA_022842285.1 Kofleriaceae bacterium | reverse complement strand
CGTCGACTTCCTCATCGTGGATCCCAGGGCCACGCGCGATGTCATGACCATCCCCGTGCGCCCGGGGGCAACGCCCCGCGACTTTCTCGTCGGAGCGGCGCACCACATCGCGGATCTACCGCCGTCGACCGAGTACCGCTTCACGTATTCGCTCGACGCCACGGCCGAGGCCGTCGCCGGCAAGCAAGACGTCGTGCGGGGCCCCCTCGCATCCAGTAGCGCCCCGATGATCCTGCGCACGCTCGAGCACGCCGACATCATCGCGGCGATCACGGCGAAGGATGGGGCCCCCGACGAGCACGTGAAGACAGGCGACGACGCGATCCTGCCGTCGCTCGAGCCGCTCGCGGGCAACGCCGACTATGTCATCGCGTCGATGGCGATCCGCGGCATCGGCAACGTCCACACGTCGGCCGCGGGCGCTCTGCTCGGGAAGCTGCTGGGCACGGTGACGAGGTCCCAGCTGCGCGGCGAGATCGCCCGCGAGCTCGACGGCATCGGCGAGGTGTCCCTCCTGGCGCCGCTCCTCGCGGCCGAGACGGATCCCCTGGTGGCCGGCGCTCTCGCCCGGGCCCTCGGGACCACCGGCGACAAGGCCGCGGTGTCCGCGCTCCGGACGGGACGGGCCGCCCGCGATCAGCGCGTGGACGCCGAGCGCCCGACCTTTGCCGAGACGTATCCGTTCGACCTCGCCCTCGCGAGGCTCGGCGATGCGAAGGCCACCAAGCGGCTCGTGCGCTACCTGACGGTGAAGGACTCCGACCTCGTCGCGCAGTTCCGCGAGCTCGAGTACACGCAGAACCTGACCATCGGACGCGCCATCGCGGCCCACCTCGACAGCACGCGCCGCGGGCCACAAGGCGGGTCGCATCGCCAGGTCGTCCCCGATGACCAGGCGCTCCGCATCGGCGACTACGCCCTCTTCACGCTCCGCCGCATGTTCCCGACCCGCGCCGCGAGCGTGACCGCGGATCCGCTGCGTCGCTATACCGAGCGCGAGATCCAGGCGGTCCGCGCAGCCCTCAAGAAAGCTTGAAGGGGTGATGGATCCAGTCGAGGGCCACGTGCACCGCCGGGGGCACGCCGGGATCCTCGTCGGCAGACGCCAGCGCCGTCTCCCGGTGGAGCCATAGGACGAGCGAGAACGGATCGGTCCATCGTCCTTCGGTCGCCATCTCGTTGCACCCGGCGTACTTGGCGGGCTGGGCCGGCAGCCGGAGGTACTCGACCACGATCGACCCGTCGCTCTGCGGCAGCTTCAGCTGCGCTCCGCCTTCGTCGCGCGCGCTCTCGAGGATCAGCACTCCTGAATAGTCGCTCACCGCGTCGTGCCGACACACGAACACGACATGCACGTCGTCCTGTCCCATCCAGTCGGCCGTGACGGCGAGCTCGGCGCGGTCCCCGTCGAGGACCAGGGCCACCTGCGTCTCCCCATGCTTCGTGCCGATGAATCCGGCCAGCGTCGTCATGTGGCGACACTAGCGCGCTGCTCTCGCAACCACACCACCGCGAGCCCGAGCCCGAGCAAATAGCCGAGCCAGCGTCCGAGCGCGACCGTGGCGCGGAGCTCGATCGGCAGCGCGTAGTCCGCGATCGCGATGACGAGGATGCCCGCAGACAGGAACAGCGAGAAGGCCCAGCCCGTACGCGTCGTGCGCGGGATCGCGAGCCCGTAGCAGACGAGCCCCAGGTAGCTGATGGAGAACTTCACCGAGGAGATGAGCTGCTGCGTCGCGAGGCGGTCGTCGGTGAGCGCGCGACCGTTCTCGACCATCGCGAGCGACGACAGGATGTAGTGGTCCTCGACGAAGTCGAGGATGCCGGTCGCGATGATGCACCCGACGGCGAGCTGCACGAGCGGCCGCCCGAGTGCGCGGAGCTGCCGCGCCAGCAGGGCGAAGAATGCGGTGTAGAGCACGATGAAGGCCGTATCGAAGCCCATCAGCACCCGGACGCCGCGGCCCTCCGCGAGCAGCTGCTGCGCATAGGTATCGGGCCGCCGGTACCACTCGTGGACCTCCTGCGTCGCCCCCGTCACGAAGCTCGTGACGAGCATCGCCACCATGGCGACCGTGGTGCCGAGCCACAGCACCAGCGCCAGCCGCCGCGTATCCACGTCGGTCAGGGGCAGTCCACGGTCACGGCGGCGCGGTTGTTGTCCTCGCGGCACTCGAGGTTCGTGCCGGTGGAATCCCCGCGATCGTCGACGACCACTTCGCCCTCGCCGCCCGCCCCCATCCACTGGCAGCTCACGGCCGAGCACTGGCCGGGAAAGAGGTTGTCGGTCGTCAGCCCGGTGCAGCGCACCGTGTCCGCCGCATCGTAGACGGCGACGGGGACGCCGCGCGCCGCGGGCTCGGTGCCGCGGTTGCAGACCTCGGCCGTCACGACCGCACCGCCGGCCTCGCAGTCGACCTTGACCTGCCGGATGGTCAGATCGGCAATGGCGCCGGGGATGGCGTTCTCGCCGCGCGTGTTCTGCCGGTAGTTGTTGAGGCCGGGCTGCTCCCAGTTGCGGAGCCATTCGCTGGTGCGCGGGACTTTGCCCGCGTCGTTGATGTTCGTGACGCTGTAGGCATGCTGGTTCCAGATCGAGCGCGTATTCACCCAGCGGTCGACGCTGTCGGCGAGGATGCGAACGCCGGTCGCGGCGGCGGTGGCAGGGTGCGATGCCCGACATACCTTGCCGGCGGCCGAGGGGCCCGCGATCGGATCGAGGCAGACAAAGCCGTCGCCGCCACAGTCGTCGTCGATGGTGCAGCGGCACCGGCCCAGGGCGTCCCCCGGCTGCTCGCGCCCACAGCGAGTGGCGCGCGGACAGTCCGAGTCGTCGAGACACTGCGTGCCGTCGAAGATCGGATCGACCTCGGGGCACACCGTGGCGCAGTTGGTGTTCGACGTGCTCACGATCTCGGCGTTGAAGTCGGAGTCCGTGTCGACGACGAGCGGGTTCTCGTACCAGGTGCACGACGTGCGATAGCGCGAGTACACGACGAACCCCGTGATGCCATCGTAGACGCGCGTGAAGCACTCGTCGCCATAGACGACCTCGGCGCGCTCGTCGCCATCGAAGTCGAACACCGAGGAGCCTGTCGTGTTCGAGGAGTAGTCCTGCGATTGCTGCACCCAGGCGATGCCATCCGTGCGGAGCGACGGACAACTGGGCGCGGAGGGCGTCCCCGTGCAGTCCGGATCGAACACGTGGTACGCGCTCGCCCCCGCGGAGGCAAACTCGATGCGACCGTCGCCGTCGAAGTCCGCGATCGTGGGCGGGCCCCCCTTGCCGATATCCGGCCGCATCCCGAGACCGACGAGCGCCGAGCTGAACACCTCGCGCCCCTGCTGCGTGAAGATGCGTACCGCGCCCCGGTTGACGACCACGATCTCGGCGATCCCGTCGAGGGTCCCGCGGTCATCGGCGCCGGCGGCGGGATAGGTCCCGAAGTCGGCCACCGCGACATGCCCGTCACCACCGGTGAGCGCCGTCGTCGGCGTCCATGTCTGCAGGGTCGCATTCCAGGCGTAGATCTGGTTACCGGTCACGAGGTCCGGCGTGCCATCACTGTTCACGTCGACGACGATCGGGATCGTCCCGGTGTTGTACGTATTCGTGGCGAGCGTCGTCACCAGTGACTCGTCGATCAGGGTGCCGGCCGCGTCGAACACGGCACCGTAGAAGATGATCTCGGGCTCCCCGTCGTCGTCGAGGTCGTGGATCGACGGCCCCGCCCAGTTGCACAGCGTGTCCGCGATCTGCGACGTGGTCTCCCACAGGACCTCCCATCCCGTGGAGCGCAGGGTGAACGCGACGAGCCCCCCGACGGTGCGCGCCGCCACGATCTCCGGGGTCTCATCGTCGCCCCCGAGGTCGGCGATCGCGACCGAGGCCGAGGGAATCACGGTGGGGCTGCTGATGGTCGCCTGCTGCATGCAGCTGCTGCCATCGATGATGCGAATGACGCCGTAGTAGTCGGTCGGCAGCGTGCCGATACACGACTCGCCGCCACCGTCGGTGTAGTTGTACGAGACGAAGACCACGGAGGGATTCGAGAACTCGCCGTTGCGGTAGAACGACGCCACCATCGGCGTCGAGAGCACGTTGGTGTGCAGGTCGAAGTCGCCCGCCGGCGGCGCCGTCCACTCGCACTGCGCCTGCGGGAAAAACACGCCCGGGACGGGCTCGCGCTTGCACTCCTCGTTCGAGACGCCGCCCGGCCCCACGCCCCACGGCAAGCACTCACTCGTCGTCTCGTCGCAGTACTGATCGCCGAGACACTCGGCGTCGCTCGTGCACGCCGTCGGCGCTGGCACGCACTGCAGGTATCGACACACCGCGGGGTCCGTGCAGGGCGGGGTGCACGCTTGCCCGACGTCCGCATCGGGGCCTTCCATCTCGGGTCCGCCGTTGCAGTCGCAGCCCCCGCCCGCCACCAGGGCCGAGACAAGGGAGGCGCGAAGGACACGCGATGCCAGCATGTGCCTACGGTATCCGATAACCGCAGTGCGGTAGCCTTGGTTCGTGCCCGCGACGCCCAAGCTCGGCTACACCCCCGCGTTCGCCGAGAAGACGCTCGCGAAGATCGCCAAGTTCTGCCTGTCACTCCCCGATGTCACGGAGCGCATCTCCCACGGCGCGCCCACCTGGTTCATCAAGACCAAGGCGTCCTTCGCCACGTTCACCGACAACCATCACCACGACGGTCGCCTGGCCCTCGTCACGTGCGCCCCGCCCGGGGTCCAGGCCATGCTCGTCGACAGCGATCCCGACCTCTACTTCATCCCCCCGTACGTCGGGCACATGGGCTGGATCGGCATGCGCCTCGACCACAAGCCCCCGTGGAAGCAGGTCGCGGCGCTGCTCGAGCAGGCGCACACCACACGTGCGACAAAGCAGCGCTGACCGCCCTGGCGGGCGAGTCGTTGCGGTTTCTGGCCGGGAAGTTCCGTACGCTGACGCCATGACGGAGCTACCACCGGCACGCCTGGTCTCGTCCGAACCCTCGGCCCGGCTCGTGCGCTGGATGATGCGCGCCACGTGGCTCGTGCTGAGCGCGCTCGTGATCCTCGTCCTCGTCGGCAACCACCTGCCGCCGCGCTAGGATTTCCTAGGATTTCCTAGGTCGTCGACGGCGCGACAGAGGCGCGCTTCGCGCGGTTCTCGCGGCGGAGCTTGATGTGCTGCGCGCCGAGGACGGCGGAGGTGACGACGCCGCCGACGAGGAACAGCGCGTAGAGGATGGTGGCCTGGCCGGCGAGCGCCATGATCGTGGACCCGAGGTTGATCATCTCGCGGCGCACGAAGAGGCGGAGGAAGTCGAGAAGCCCACCGTTGGTCGGATAGTCCTGCGAGTTACCCGATGTGCCCGCGGAGAGCAGCCAGTAGTACACGCAGTAGACGGCGAAGCTCGCCATCAGCGCCCCTGCCACGATGGCCGCGATCAGGAAGTCGTCGTTGCCGCCGTGCGAGTTGTAGACGTGCAGGCCCAGGCAGACGGAGAAGACGACGGTCGTCGCCTCGTCGGCCATGGTGTCGATCCAGGCGCCGAGCGGAGAGGACTCGAGCCGGATGCGGGCGATCTCGCCATCACAGCCGTCGAGGTAGCCGGCGAAGAGCAGCAAGAGGGTGCCGTACACGGGCGGCCAGTAGCCGGGCTGCGTGAGGACGATGCAGCCGATGACACCGATGATGAACACCCCGATCGAGATCATGTTCGGCGTGATCGGCGTGGGCAGCATCAACCGCGTGAACGGGTAGCTGACCTTGCGATTGATCGTGCGGACGAGCCAGGTGTCCTGGGCCTTGCGGACGAGGCCAAAGAGGAAGTAGGTCGCCGCTTTGCGCTCGGCAGGCGTGCGGGCCGGATGGCGGGCGATGTCGCCGTGAACCGCGGTCTCGACCCCGACGGCACGCCACGCAGCCGCCTGGGTGGCGAGCGCTTCTCCGCGCGCGGTGGGGCTGGCGGCGACGAGGGCCGCGACCAGCTCCTCGCGATGCGCCACGTCGGCCTTCACCGCGCCCGCGAACGCACCCGCGTCGTTGACGGCGATGCGCGAGGACGTGCCCTTCAGCGCGTTCACGAGTGGCGTGTGAACCACGTGATCGATGGCGTCGACAACCACGAGCTCGCGGGCCGGATGTTCCTTCGCCCATGCGGCGATCGCCTCCACCGGCGTCGTCTCGTCCACCAGCAGCACGCGATCCGCCCCGCCCTTGATCGCCACCCGCCGTCCACGCTCGGAGCACCGGAGTCCGCCGACCTTCACGCGAGACGTGGAGGTCAGGACGATCGCGTCGAGATCGGGCACCGGACCGGTTCGTACCCCGGCCCCGCGGGATCCCGCAAGTGTTGGGTTCTCGACACCTTTGCCGGTGCTAGCGAAGTTTTTCGAGGGCCGGTAGCGCCTTCGCGACGTCCTCGGGAGTGTCGAGCTCGTGCCACCCGATGCCGCTGATGTCACCGACGACGACGGCCTCTCCCGCATCGGCCAGGTGCTGCAGGACCTGCTCGACGTTGGCTGGATCACCAACCGTGGCACGGACCTCCGCGACCGCCTGGCGGTACCGGGCGAGGCGCGACGCGGGCACGTAGGTCATGCCGACATAACCGCAGTCCCACTCGATGAGCTTCTTGGAGATGCGCGTGATGGTGCGCTGCGGACTCAACGCCACCTTCATGTCGTCCTCGCCGAGCGGCCGGTCGAAGTCGACGAACGCCGTGATCTCGTCGCCCGGCTGCGCCCTCACGCGCTCCGCGACGGCGCGCGGATACACGTGGTCGATGTTCATGAGGTGGAACGCCCCCGTGACGAGCGGCAGCGCCGTCTCGAGGGTCATGAGGTTCCCGATGCGGTAGTTCGTGTTCTCGACGAGCGTCAGGTCCCGGCCCACTAGGTGGGTGGCGAGAAGGTCGTGACGGCACCCCCCAACCACGATCCGGTTCGAGCCGAGCTGCTCGGCGAACTCGAGGGCGCGGTCGATCAGCTTGCGGCCGCCGGCGTCGAAGAGCGCCTTGGGCAACCCGCCACCGAGCTCGCCCAGTCGCGTGCCCATCCCGGCCGCGAGGAGCACGACCGCGCTGGGCGCGTACGTCATCCGACGAAGAGTCGCACGAGCTCGGACAGCTCGTCCACCGCGGGCGCCTCGGGCACCACATCGGCGAACGCGCGCGCATCGAAGGTGCCGAGGCGGGCGACGAAGCGAACGTTGCCGCGCCGCGCGAGCTCGGCATCGGCGATCGAGTCGCCGACGAACACGAGGTCGTTGCGGGTGCAGTTGAAGACCTCGCACGCGCGCGTGAAGTGGCCGTCGCCCTTCGCGAGCCCGTTGCCGAAGCCGAGCGCGAGGTCGAGCTCCACCGGGCAGCGCGCGATGAACTTGTCGACCTGGTCCTGGAAGTTGTTCGACGACACCGCGGTGGCGATGCCGAGGCGGCGCAGCTGGACGAGCGCCGCGATCGTCAGGTCCGACGCACCGACGTCGTCGGTAGCCGCGATCTTGCGATCCTCGAACTCGGCGGCGGCGGCGGCGTTGCGAGCATCGCCGGGGTGAATCACCTCGAGCTGCTGGAAGAACGGGATGCCGCTCGTCGTCAGGTAGGCGGCGCGGGCCCGGGCGAAGTCGTCCGCGTGATGCTTCACCATCACGTCTGCGGCGACATCGGCGAACACCTGCATCGTGTCGATCAGCGTGCCGTCCAGATCGAACAGGACCGCACGCGGCGTCGCGAGCGTTGGCCTGGCAGCGGGGGCGCGCTTGAGGGCAGCACCACCGGTGGCCTTGAGCGGGCGGGTATTCGCGAATCCCTGCAGAGAGGGGGCGCGCTCGCGGAATCCGCTACCGAGATTGCTCGACATACGTCCGTAGGCTCTTTCTGGCGCCGCATCCTGGATGGAACCCCGGTGCGATGCAAGCGTCACCGTACCAAGAGGTCCATGGCGGAGCGGAGTTCCGGACGTCACGTTCCCGCTGCGTGCCACCTGTTGCCGGTGTCAGCTATTCAACACCCCATAGAACGCTGCTACGGCGCGTCTGAGGTGGGGGTGGCGTCTGGGGTCGCCACCGGTTCGGGCATGGCTGCGGAGCCGACATCATCGGGAGCCCGCTCGCCGCGCGGCATGGGCTGCACGAGCTTGAAGCTCTTCAGCCGCCACGGGTCCGAGCGCGTCGCCCGATAAAAGCCAAACACGGCGCGCACGCCTTGCGACTTCGTGAACTCCAGCACGGCATCGAAGCTCGCCGAGCTGCCGCCGTAAATCTTCGCTTCCGGTACGGCGAGAATGCGCCGGTAGTCGCCGAGCGTCTCGCGGTTCTGCTCCTGGAGGGCCACGAACCGCGCCTTCTCCTGCTGCTTCTGGAGCAGCTCGCTCGCGTTGTCCCAGACGTCGGCCGCGCGGCCGTCACGCAGCTGCTCGAGGATGGTGTTCGCGGCGACGTTTAGATCGCAGCGCACCGCATCCATCGGGTCATCGCACGCCTTGAGCCGCGCCTCGCGCTGCGCCTGCGTGATCTCGATCTCTGCGGGCAGCAGCACGCCGATCCCGAGCAGCTTCCAGCGTCGCTCGTGCCAGTGGAGACTGACGGACACGCGGCACTTGCCCTTCTCGTAGGCGACGATCAGGGACACGCGCGCGATGCGCCCTGCCGGTCCCGTGGTGACCAGGGTGTCGTTGACCGCCGCGATCTCCTTGTATGCGCCGACCGTCAGATGCAGGTCGGTCATGTTCTCGACGAACGTGTCCTCCTGCGTGATCTCCTGGAACTGGGGCGACGCGCTCTCGTACACGCGACGAATCGCGTCGGGGCCCGCGTCGAGCTCCAGCAGGAGCGCATCCGCCTGCGGCCGCAGGTCCGGCGTCTCGTCACCACGCAGCTGCAGCGCGACGATGACGACGATCCACGACGTCACGAGCGCGAACGCCACGAACATGCTGCGCACGAGCAGCCGGCCCCGACGGGTGCGCGCCACGCGCGGCAGCTCGGTGAGCGACTCACCGAGGTGACTGATCGTCTCTCCCACCGCGGAGACGCCCGATCCGACGAGCGGCACCTTGCTCGTCAGCTCGCCCATTTTGCTGACGCCGCCGCCGAGCTGCTTCGTCATGCCGCCGAGGACCGAGACGCCACCCCCGACGACCTCCTTCGCGACCGCCGACAGCTTGCGCGAGGCCCCGGCCGTCGGCGCACTGTCGGCATCGGGCGCGACCGCCACCACCTTGCCGCTCGAGACGGGCTGCGAGTCGAGGTTCCCCACCGCCACCGGCGCCGCGTCGTCGGAGACCTTCGGCAACCGGGGCTCCGAGAGCTGCACGTCGATCGACCCGCTGCTCCCTGCGGGCGCCATCCCGACGAGCGTCTTCGCGCCGGGGGCCGCGACCGGCACGCCGCGCGAGGGGGCGTCGTCGATATCGGAGAGGGGAATCGCGACCTGTGCGGCCGCCTCGTCGGCGATCGGGGCGATCGGCGCGGGCCCCACGTTCGTGTCCTCGCGCGCAGCCGCGGTGATGCCTGGATCGGTCCCGGCGCGCGGGGGCGGTCCGACGCTCGTGTCCTCGTCGCGCGGCGGGGTGGCCTCCACCTTGATGGGGGCTGGCGTCCTGGCGCCGCCCTTCTTGCGCTTCGAGGCCACGGCGGACTTTACACGGCGAAGAAGCGGGCGACGAGGTTCTCGGCGACTTCGCGGCGGTAGGTCGCCGTCGAGCGGATGTCGTCGATGGGCTTGATCGATGAGCGCATCGCCGCGCGCGCCGCGTCGCCGGCCTCGGAGAGCTTCTGGCCCGCCACGGCGGCTTCCACGGCCGCCGCGCGAATCGGGCGATCCGCCACCGCGCCGAGGCCGATGCGCGCCGAGACCACGCGGTCCCCATCGAGCGTGATCACCGCCGCTCCCATCACCTTGCTGATCGACTGCGCGCGCCGCGTGCCGACCTTGCGCCACGCGAGCTTCGTTCCGGCGGCCGGCACGGGGATGTGCGCGGCGACGATGAGCTCGTCGGCGGCGAGGGCCGTCTTGCGATAGCCGGTGCAGAAGTCGCTGTACGGGATGCGACGGCGACCGCGTACCGACGCGAGCTCGAGCTCGGCTCCGAGAGCCAGCAAGGCCGGCAAGCTGTCACCGACGGGCGAGGAGTTCCCGACGTTGCCGCCGAGGGTGCCACGCGCCTGGATCTGCAGCGCCCCGATCTCGCGCGCGGCGAGCGCCAGGGGCGACAGGCGATCCGCGATCACCGGATGCCCCTGCACCTCGGTCCACGTGGTGCCGGCGCCGATCGCGATGGACGCCGGTTCCACCTTCACGAAGCAGAGCTCGCCGAGCCGCCACAGATCCAGGATCCCCGTGGGGATTGGCTTGTGGTTCGCGTTGACCATGAGGTCCGTGCCACCGGAGAGGACCATCCAGTCGGCGTGAGCGGCCCGCGTGGCCAGCGCCTCGTCGAGGTCGCGAGGGCGGACGTAGCCCGTCACGGCTGCACCGAGCGCGCCGCGGCGATGACCGCGTCGACGATGAGCTGGTACCCCGTGCAGCGACAGATGTTGCCGGCGAGCAACTCGCGCACCCGCACGCGCGCCGTCGCGTCATCGACGCCAGCGACGAGGCCACGATCGATCACGTGGGCGGCGCAGACGGCGATGCCCGGGGTACAGATGCCGCACTGCGCTCCACCGCAGGCGACGAGCTCGCGCTGTACCGCATGCAGCACGTCGCCGGTGGCGAGCCCCTCGACGGTGACGAGGGTGCGGCCATCACACTGACCGACGGCGACGAGACAGGAGTTCACTGCCTCGCCGTCCATCATCACCGTACATGCCCCGCACTCCCCTTCGCCGCACCCCTCCTTGGTGCCGGTGGCACGCAGGTCCTCGCGCAGCACGTCGAGCAAGCGCTTCCACGGCGAGGCCTCGACGGTGACCGGCTGACCATTGAGCTCGAACGCGACCTTCACGAGTGCCTCCACTGCGAGCGGGTCGCGGCGACCGCCTCCGGCGAGATCGGGAGGGCATCGAAGGGGACCCCGAGCGCGTCCTCGACGGCATTCGCCACGGCGGCGGCCGGGCCATCCATCGGAATCTCACCAACCCCCTTCGCCCCCGACGGGCCGAACGGGTACGGCACCTCGATCAGGATGGTCTCCAGGTCTGGCGCGTCGGCGAAGGTGGGGACGATGCAGTTGGTCATGTTCGCGTTCGCGACGCGGCCATCCTTGTAGATGATGTTCTCGAGGACGGCCCAGCCGAGCGCCTGGAGCGTGCCGCCTTCGATCTGGCCCTTCACGATGACGGGGTTGATGGCCTTGCCGACATCGATCGCCTGCACGCAGCGATCGATGGTCACCTCGTACGTGTCGACGTCGACGGAGACATCGACGAGGCACGCCGCCCAGCCGTAGCAGGGATAGGCCGCGCCCGTGTAGGTCGCATCGTCGAAGTGGATGCCAGGGGGGGGCTCGTACTGCTTCGTCACCGCGCGCTCGCCCGCCGTCTTCGCGTGGGCATGCGCCAGCTCGGCGAGCGTCGCGCGCGCGCGGGGCGAAGCGCCGCCGGATGGCGGTGCGGTTGGATCGAGGGTGCCGCCGTGCCCGGTCTGCGCGCCCCACGCGACGAGCTCGTCGCGCAGCGCCGTCGACGCTTGCTGCACGAGCCCACCGACCACCATGCACGTGCGGCTCGCGACCGTGGGGCCACTGTCGGGCACGAGCGCCGTCGACGGATCGATCACGGTCACGAGCGCCGGGTCGACGCCGAGGGACGCGGCCGCGATCTGGATGAACATCGTGATCGCGCCCTGCCCGATGTCGGTCGAGCTGGAGCGCACCTCGAACCCACCGTCGACGGTGACCGCGACCGTGGCGCGCCCCGCGAGGCGCTGCTCGCCGGAGCCCGTGAAGCCGGCGCCGTGGAAGTAGAAGCAGACGCCGCGACCGCGCTTCACCGGCGCCCCCGTTGGCCCCACGCCGTCCCGCACCGGCGGTGGGCCCGCCACCTGCTCGATCGCGGCGATGCACTCGTCGGTGCCGACGGAGAAGCCGAGCAGCTGGCCCGTCGACGTGGTGTCGCCGGAGCGCAGGGCGAGCCGCTTGCGACACGCGAGAGGATCCTCGCCGAGCGTACGAGCGATCTTGTCCATCTGCCGCTCGTACGCGAACGTCGTCTGCGGCGCCCCGAAGCCTCGGAACGCACCGTGCGGCGGATGATTCGTCGCCACGCAGCGCCCTCGCACCCGCGTCACCGGACACTTGTATGGTCCCGCCGCGTGCAGCACGCCGCGTGACAGCACGACCGGCGACAGCGTCAGGTACGCGCCGCCATCCATGAGCACGTCGACGTCGATCGCGAGGATGTTCCCCTGCGCGTCCAGCGCCGTCCGGTAGGTGGTGCGCGCCGGGTGCCGCTTGGTCGTCGCGGCGATGTCCTCGTCGCGCTCGTAGACCATCTTCACCGCGCGGCCGGCCTTCTTCGCGAGCGTCGCGACGTGGGCCGCGAGCATCGACGGATACTCTTCCTTGCCGCCGAACCCGCCGCCCGTGACCGACTGCGTGATGACGACGCCATCGGGCCCGACGCCGAGGAAGACCTTCATCGCCTTGTGGACGTAGTACGGGCACTGCATCGAGCCGACGATGAAGCAGCGATCGCCGTCCCACTCGGCCATCATGGCCTGGGGCTCGATGTACATCTGCTCCTGCGGCGACGTGGCGTAGGTCCCCTCGACGACCCGGTGAGCCGTCGCGAACACCTGCTCGATCTCGTCGTCGGTGGTGTGGCCCTTCCGGATCAGGAACTTCTTGAAGACGTTGTCGTCGCCGTAGAGCTTCACCTGCGCGGTGAGGGCTTCGTCCATGTCGAAGACCGCGGGCCGCGGTGTGACCTTCGGCTTCAGCGCCGCCGCGGCCGCATATGCGAGCGCACGCGTCGGGGCAGCCACGAGCGCGAGCGCCTCGTCGTGATGCATGACCCGGCCGCCGATCGGCACGAGCGCGATCTGGTCTTCCTCGATGAGCAGGATCACGTTGCGGCCCGGCACGTCAGCCGCCGTGGCCACCACCACCTGTGACCAGTCGAACGCCGGATCGCGCTCGAGGGCGTCGAACGTCCCGTGGGCGACCCGGGAGCGCACCGTCACGCCATGCCAGGCGCCGGGGGCATCGAGGTCGTCGAGGTAGCGCGCGCGGCCGGTGACCTTGGCCACCCCATCCACACGAGGCACCGACGCCCCGACAGGCGGCACGACCGAAGGACGATCCATCGCTTGGCATCTAACCACGTCCCCAGGGCCGATTTCGAGAGCTGCACCGGGCTACAGTGTCGTGTGCTCGCCCGACGAATCGCCGACATGCCCGTCGGCCCGCTCGGAGCCGGTGATGTCAGCCTCGCGACGGCCGCCTCACGCGGCATCGATTCGCGCGAGGTCGAAGGGGCGCTCTCGCTCGCGCTGTCGCTGGGGGTATCGCTCGTCGATGTCGCGCCGGAGTCAGACAGCGAGGCGCTCGTCGGAGGGGCCGTGCGCGCGATGCGCCTGCGCGACAAGGTCGTCGTCGCGATGCGCGTGCCCCCGCGCGTCGGCTCGCTGGCGCCGGGCTACGTCGTCGAGCGGGTCGAGGCCTCGCTGCGCGCCAGCAAGCTCGACGCCATCCCGCTCGCTCTCCTGCCCCTGCGCGCCGAGTGGCGAACCTCGTCGATGTGGCCCGAGCTCGTCGGCACGACCGCGCGGCTCGTCCATGACGGCAAGGTGCTCTCCTGGGGCGCAGAGGTCGACGACGTCGCGACAGCCCGCGCGCTGTTGGCCGAGCCCTGGCTCGTGGCCTTCGCCCTGCCCTTCAATCTCTGCGAGCGCGCCGCCGAGGAGCTGTTCACCGCGCCGCCACCGCCACCGCCGCCGAAGCCCGCGGATGTCGTCACCGCCTCGGGCCTGATCCTCCCGTCCTTCGATCCGAACCTGCCCCTCGAGCTCCTCGTCGCCCTCGCCACCGATCCGTCCCTCGCCCCGCCGGCACCACCGGTCGAGGCGTCCGCGCCCGTCGACATCTCGACGTTGCCCATCGTGCTCGCCCGCCGCCCGCTCGCCGGCGCCACCCTCGCCGGCACCATCGGGCCCGGGATGAAGCGCACCCTGCGCGACGATCGCGAGCTCGATGCCGCGCAGCTCGAGCGCGTCGCGATCGCCGTCGCCCGCCTCGCGCCGCTCGTGCGCGCCGAGCCCCTCGCCGCGCGCTCGTCTGCGGGTGCGCGTGGCCACATGGAGCAGCCGCGCCGCCGTCCCGTGGGCGTCGAGCCGGTCGAGTCGCTGGCCGAGCTCGCCCTTCGCTACCTCCTGTCCCGGGGCGCCTGGCCGTTGCCGCGCCTCCATCGCCGCGAGCACGTCCAGCCCGCTCTCCTCGCCGCCGCGCGCGGCCCCCTCCCGCCCTCGTTGATGGATGCGGCGATCGAAATCTTGACCTGAACATCCGTTCACCCCACAGTCGGGGGCGTGAAGGCCCGCTCGACGTCGAACCCCGACAACCGCTTCGCGAAGCAGACCGTGGCCTACGACGACGGCGAGGGGCCGCCGCCCGCAACTGTCTCCCTCATCGACGATCGTTCGAAGACGATCCTCTCGTCCAACGACTCGCCCGACCTCGGCTTCCGCTGGTCCGCGAACCCGTACCGTGGCTGTCTCCACGCGTGCGCTTACTGCTATGCCCGGCCGACGCACGAGTACCTCGATCTCGGTGCCGGTACCGACTTCGACACGAAGATCGTGGTCAAGCGCGAGGCGCCCGCGCTGCTCCGCGCGCACTTCGAGAAGCCGAGCTGGCGCGGCGAGACGGTCATGTTCTCGGGCGTCACCGACTGCTACCAGGCGATCGAGCGTGACCTCGAGCTCACGCGGAAGTGTCTCGAGGTCTGCCTCGAGTACAAAAATCCGGTCTCCGTCATCTCGAAGAGCGCGCTCGTGGAACGCGACATCGAGCTGTTCGTCGAGCTCGCGAAGCAGGCACGCTTCCACATCGCGGTGTCACTCGCGTGGACCGATGCGGACATGGCCCGCGCGATGGAGCCGTGGGCGCCCTCGCCGGAGCGGCGGCTGAAGACGATCGAGACGCTGGCCAAGGCCGGTGTGCCGGTGTCGATCGTCGCCGCCCCGATCATCCCCGGCCTCAACGACTCGCAGCTCGTCGGGCTGCTCGAGCGGGCAGCCGATGCCGGCGCCACGCACGCCGGCTGGGTGCTCTTGCGGCTGCCCGGCGCCGTCGCCCAGGTATTCCCCGAGCGGCTGCAGGCAGCGATGCCGCTCGCCGCCGACAAGGTGCTGCATCGCATTCGCTCGACGCGCGGCGGCGAGAAGCTCTACCAGAGCGAGTTCGGCACCCGCGGTCGCGGCGAGGGGCCGTACGCGGAGACCATCGCCGCGATCTTCGATGCGACATGCGATCGGCTGAAGCTCGGCCGGCGCACGATGGAGACGAACGAGGATGCCGAGCCCACGACCTTCAAGCGTCCCCCGCCGAAGACCGCGCAGCTCTCGCTCTGGTGAGTCGCGAAAGGAGCAGCGCTTGAGACCGGTGGGTTGCGAAGCGATGTGCACCGATGAAGCACTTTCGCGCGGTTAGCGTTGGTACGCGGGCTGCTTAAGCGGAGAGCGTCCCCGATGATGACCTCGAACGTAACTCGCGCTTGCTGCTCGTCTCGATGGCGTAGCTCCAGCATCGGCTGATCAGCCGGCTTGAGCGAACCTCGACGAGTTTAGCCAACGCCGCAGACGCTGAGCAGCCGGTGGACTCCACCGAGCTCCTCGGCGTCTTCGCGTTTTCGCGGCCCGCACGGTGCTCTCCCGAAGCGACCTAACACCGCTTCGACTGGGAATAGACTCGCTTATTTTTCATAACTATCACTCTGATTAACATTTTTACTAAGGATTATACGATGTCGAACAAGAAGCTGAACCTGGTGCGCGAGACGATTCTTCCCCTCGCTTCGACCGAGCTGAGCGCCGTCATGGGTGGCGTCAGGTCGGACTGCATCCCCCCGCGCCCGACGCGTCCGGGCACGCCGCCGTCGCCGCTGTCGCTGCCGCAAGATCCGGACCGGCCGTCGTGCCTGTCGCTCGGCAACAGCCGTCCACCGCGCTGAGTAAATCTGGAGCCGGCGACACCGCGAGCGCGACCCCTGTTAGCGTAGATGACGATGACCGGGATTCGCGCCGCGATGCCGTCGCTGACTGATCGGCTCCCCCTCGGCAGTAGCGGGCTCGAGGTCAGCCCGTTCTGTCACGGGATGACCATGGATCCGAAGGTGGTCCCGGCCGTGTACGAGGCCGGGATCAACTTCTTCTTCCTCACGGCCGACATGCACTGGCCGCTCTACGACGCGCTCCGCAAGGGGCTCCAGATGCTCTTCGCAGGCACGCCGTCGGCGCGCGACAACGTCGTCATCGGTGTCGTCGCCTACGTGACCCAGCCCGAGTTCTGCTGGGCGCCGTTCTCCGAGGTCGTCGACGAGCTCGCGGGACTGCAGCGCATCGATCTCTGCATCGCCGGCGGCGCGTACGGCCACGAGGTCGACGACCGCATCAAGGTGTTCGAGCGCAACCGCGGCATGGCCGAGCAACACGTACAGCAGAAAGCGATCGGCGCGACGTTCCACGATCGCAAGGCGGCCCGGAAGGTCCTCGACGACAACTCGCTCGACATCGCCTACATCCGCTACAACCCGATCCATCCGGGCGCGCGCGAAGACATCTTCCCGCACATCAAGCCCCGCGGACCCGAGCGCAAGACGCTGCTCTTCAACTTCAAGAGCACCCTCGGTCACATCGCCGACGAAGGCACGTACCAGCAGCTCGGCATCGGCGAGGACTACTGGCGTCCGCACATCACCGACTACTACCGCTGGGCCATCTCGGCGCCGCAACTCGACGGGATCCTCCTGTCGCTGCCTGCCCCCGAGGCCGTGCAGGAGCTTGTCGACGCCATGGCGAAGGGTCCACTCGACGAGGACGACCAGCAGTACCTCATCGACCTCGCCGACCTCTCGAAGGGCACCGCGAAGCTGAAGCCATGACGAGCACCCCGCCGCCACCCCACAAGTCGCTGTCGCAGTTCGTGCTCCGCACGCCGACGCTCCCGATCGACGTGCTCGCGCGGTGGGGCGCGATGTCGGGCATCGGCGAGCGCCGCGCGCTGCTGCGGCAGCTCGTCGACGATCCGGTCGTGCGCGAGGCGCTGTTCGTGGCGTCGCCCGAGCTCGACGCCCAGATCGCGGCCTGGCAGCAGGAGCCCGATACCGCCGCGAACGCGGGCGTGGAGCGCGCCCTCGTCCGATACGTCTCGCGCATGGCATCGCGCTCGACGCCGTTCGGGCTCTTCGCGAGCGTCGCGATCGGCGACCTCGCCGAGCGCACCCGGCTGACCATCCCTCCGCGCGATCAGGCGTGGCGGCACACGCGCCTCGACAACGACGTGCTGTTCGCGCTGACGAGCGAGCTCGCGCGTGATACCACGGCGAAGCAGCGCCTGCGTTACCGCCCCAACACGAGCCTGTACTCGGCGGCCGCGCGGCTGCGGTACGCCGAGGCGCGGCTCGCGGGCGCATCGCGCAGCTACCACCTCGTCGCCGTCTCCCCATCGGACTACCTCCAGGCGCTCCTCGCGAAGGCCGAGGGCGGCGCCACGCGCGCCGAGCTCATCTCCGTCCTCACCGCGGATCCCGAGATCTCCGAGGAGGATGCGAGCGCGTTCCTCGACGAGGTCATCGACACCCAGATCCTGGTCCCGCTCATCGGCCCGCACGTGACAGGGCCCGAGCCGACCGAGGGTCTCATCGAGCTCCTCCGCGGCTACGGCCTCGAGGACCATGCCGCCACGCTCCAGCGCACCCGGGACGCGATCACCGCGATCGACGCCGCCCGCCCCGGCGTGAGCAGCGCGCAGTACCGCGCGATCGAGGCGGACCTCGCGGCGCACGTCCCGATCAAGATCGAGGCGAACCGCCTGTTCCAGGTGGACCTCTTCAAGCCCGCCGCCGACACGACGATCTCGACGCAGCTCGCGGACGAGCTCGTGGCGGTCGCGCAGATCCTCCACCGACTCGCGCCCCCGACGTCCGACGGCGAGTGGGGCCGCTTCCGCGAGCGGTTCGCGGCTCGCTACGAGACGCGCGAGGTGCCACTGCTCGAGGCGCTCGACGACGAGAACGGCATCGGGTTCGGCGGAGGTGAGGGCCGCGCCGCGCCGCTCCTCGCGGGCATCCCCATGGGAGGACGCGGCGGTCCGCGCTCGACCAGCGTCGACGCCGGCGACTTCTACAAGCTGCAGCTCGTGGTCACGGCGATCCGCGAGGGCGCGACCGAGATCGTGCTCGGCGACGCGGACCTCGAGAAGCTCTCCGAGCGCGCACCGACGCCGCTCCCCGACACCATCGGGATCAGTGCCGTCCTCTGTGCGCCATCGCAGGACGCGGTCGATGCCGGCGACTACACCGTTCGCGTGATCGGCGTCGGCTCGAGCGCGCAGCTCCTCGGGCGCTTCGCCCACGGCTCCGCCGATGCACTGCGGCTCGCCGAGGCGTGCCTGCGCGCGGAGGAGGCGAACCACCCCGACGCGGTGTTCGCCGAGATCGTGCACCTCCCCGAAGGCCGCCTCGGCAACATCCTCCTGCGTCCCGTGCTGCGCGAGTACGAGATTCCCTACCTCGGCACGAGCGGCGCACCGGCCGACAAGCAGATCACCCTCGACGATCTGCTCGTGTCGGTGGCAGGCGATCGCGTCGTCCTGCGCAGCAAGCGGCTGAACCAGGAGGTCATGCCCCGGCTCACGACGGCGCACAACTATCAGCACGGCGCGCTGCCGCCGTACAAGTTCCTCTGCATGCACGCCGAACAGGGGCGCGGCTACGCGTACTGGCCGTGGGGCATCGCGGACAGCCTGCCCTTCCTGCCGCGCGTGAGGTACGGCAAGTACGTCATCGCCCGCGCGCGGTGGACGCTGAGCGCGACGGATCTCGGTCCGCTCGAGAAGGCCTTCGCCGGGCTCGCGACGGCCAAGACCCCGGAGCAAGTCACGGGCGTGCGCGCGAAGGTCGCCGCCGCCGTCGCCGCGCTCCGGGCGCGCCTCTCGCTCCCCCGCTGGGTCGTGATCGCGGATGCCGACAACGAGCTCCCCGTCGATCTCGACAACGAGCTGATGGTCGATAGCGCCGCGCACATGCTGAAGGGCCGTCCGTCGGCGACGCTCTACGAGCTGTATCCCCTCCCCGAGAACTTTCCGTCGCAGGGTAGCGAGGGCACGTTCGCGCACGAGATCGTGCTGATGGCGGCGCGCCCGCCCGCCCCGCGTCCGTCACGCGCGAAGGCCACCTCGAGCGAGGCGATCCGTCGCTTCCTGCCCGGCTCCGAGTGGCTCTATCTCAAGATCTACTCGGGCACGTCGAGCGCCGATCAGATCCTGCGCGACCACCTCGCACCGATCATCCGCGGCGCGCTCGCCGCGGGCATCGCCGAGGACTGGTTCTTCATCCGCTACGGCGATCCGGATCTTCACCTCCGCGTGCGCTTCACCGGCGCTCCGGACCGACTCACCGGTCAGCTCCTGCCCGCGCTCCACCAGGCGCTCCAGCCAGCCGTCGACGCCGGGCTCGCCTATCGCATCACGCTCGACACGTACGAGCGCGAGATCGAGCGCTACGGCGGGCCGCACGCGATCCGCATCTGCGAGTCCATCTTCCGCGCCGACAGCGATCTCGTCCTGGGCCTCGTACAGCACCTCGCCGGCGATGCCGGTGCCGATGCCGCCTGGCGCATCTGCCTCCGCAGTGTCGACCGCTTGCTCGATGACCTCGGCTTCACCCTGCCCGAGAAGCTCGAGCTGGCGACGCATGCGCGCGAGGGCTTCGGCCGCGAGATGGCCGCGAGCACGGCGACGCAGAAGGCGCTCGGCGACAAATACCGCCGGTACAGCAAGGAGCTGATCGCCCTTCTCGCCCTTCCCGACGCGTCCCCCGAACACGACTTCGCGCCCGCGCTCACGCTGATCGCGGAGCGCTCCCAGGCCATGAAGCCGCTCGTCGCCCAGCTCGACGCGCTCGCGGCCGCGGGTACGCTGGCCAGCTCGCGGGCCGAGCTCGCCGACAGCCTCGTGCACATGCACGTGAACCGCATGATGCGCTCGCACCAGCGCCAGCATGAATTCGTGATCTACGACCTGCTGAAGCGCCATTACGAAGGCCTGATCGCGCGCAGTAAAATAAAGAGTCAGTAACGGCAAGGCAGCATGGCTGTCGTCGCCGGGATGCGATATCGGCGAGATCCCGCATGCGATATCGGGCAGTTAGCGCTGGCCCGGCACGTGCTCCAGAGGATGAGCGTAACCGCTTAACCCTTGATTAGGAGCCGAACATGTCCAAGCCGAATCGCAAGCTGTCGTTGACTCGCGAAACCCTCCTCCCCCTCTCCGCGACCGAGCTCGATGCCGTCGCTGGTGGCGTCGCCGCCTCGGGGTGCGTGACGCCCCCGCTCTCGCGCCTGAGCCGCCCGAATCCGTTCCCGTCGCCGTCGAACCTGTCCGACCTCGGCCTCACGATCCACCGTCCCGGCCCGGCCTCTGGCCTGTCGAAGGCCCTCTAAGGGATCGATGACCATGGCGAAGAACAAGCTGTCCCTCGTTCGCGAAACGCTCCTTCCCCTCTCGTCGGATGACCTCTCGCAGGTCGGTGGCGGCGCCATCACCGACGCGGTGCGCTCGAAGGGTCAGGGCTCCATCACGGGCCCGCTGACCCAGGTGAGCCAGACGTGCTTCCCGCAGCCGCGTCCGACCTCGGCGATCACCAGCGGTACCCTCTCGGGAATCAGCCGTCAGGTCTCGGGCGCGTCGAACGCGTTCTAGCTCGCGACGATCCACATCGCCGCGATGATCGCGACGGCCGCCACCGCGAGTGCCAGGTAGAATGGCACCTGGGTGTGCGGCCGCTCGACGTTCACGCGCGTGACGGCGGCGGGCTCGGTCGTGATCATCGGCGCCGGCGCGGTCGGAGCCACGGAGGCCTCGCCATTCAGGTGACGCTCCGCCGGATCACGGAAGTGCAGCACGACATCGCCGAGCTCGATCTTCGCGCCATCGTGCAGGTCGACCTCGCGATCCCCGATGGCCTCGCCGTCGACGCGCGTGCCGTTCTTCGAACCGAGGTCGCGGATCGTGGTGCCGTCCCACGCGCGACGGACCTCGGCGTGCGCCCGCGAGAGCTCTTCGTCGAGGATGACCCAGTCCGCGTCATCGCCACGGCCGACGACGATGCGCGCCTCGGGCGGCGGCAAGGTGCGGCGACTGCCCGTGGCCAGGACCTCGAGGGCGGGGGCGGCATCACTCCCCAGGAGCCCGCGCACCAGCTCGCGCGCGAGGCTCTCCGTGCGAGCCGGCGTCGATCCGATCGAGCCCGCCGGCGACGGGGCCACGCGCACGCGGTAGGTGCCGAGCTCGAACACCACGGCCGCTCCCAATGCGCCGCCCTCGCCGGCGCTCTTGCGCACGCCATCGACGATCACATCACCGATCGCGACCCAGCGCCCGCCCTCGAGGCGCACGTGAACCTCACGCGCCACGTGGGCCGGTAGCCTCACCTGCGCACTCGCTCCGCTGCCGACGATGATCACGGGCAGCGAGAGATCGAGCGCCGGCAGCGGCGCCTTGCCGAGCTCACCGACCTCGAACCGAAGCATCCGCAGCGGCTTTGTACTGCTCGTAGCGGTCCAGGACCATCTTCAGATACATGCGCGTGTACTTGTACGGTGGGACGGTGTAGCCCCACTTCGACAGCGAGCCGAGGCCGGCGTGGTACCCCGCGATGGTGAGCGTGAGGTCGCCGTCGAGGCGGTTCGCGAGCCAGCGCAACAGACGCGTGCCCGCCATGATGTTCGTGCGCGGATCGAAGACGTCGCCCACGACGCCCATGTCCTTCTCGACTGCCGGGTGGACCTGCATGAGCCCCTTGCAGTCCATCGCCGACACCACCTGTGGGTCGTAGTCGCTCTCGACCTTGATCACCGCGCGAATGAGCGGCTCGGGGATGCGATAGAGCTGCGAGGCCTCGCGGATGTACGCGTCGTACCGGGTGAAGCGCTCCGGCGACCGATCACGCGATGGCACCTTGTCGCAGCGCTCGCAGCTCCCGCGCTGCGCGGAGGCCTTGCTGCCCTTGTCGGGCTCCGACTGCAGGACCTTTTTCCACTTCCCGCCCTTGGGCTTGATGTTGGTGAAGTGCTGGACGCCCTCTTCGTCGGTCCAGGCGTAAATGTCCGCGCGGGCAGGCGAATCGTGCACGACCGCCCCCAGGGCGACGACGAGCATGAGTGCCGGGACCCGCATCGTCGAGAAGCGTAGCGCGGGGTCTCGCGTGGCGGCAAATGATCGAACCTCGTGTATGGTCACAGCGCCTTGAGCGACGTCCTGGAGACCGACTATCTCGTCCTCGGCTCGGGCATCGCCGGGCTCAACTTCGCGCTCCTGGCCGCCGAGCACGGGCGCGTGCTGGTGCTCACCAAGAAGCGCCCGGTCGACACCAACACGAACTGGGCCCAGGGCGGCGTGGCCGCCGTTCTCGCCGACGACGACAGCTTCGAGCGCCACGTCGAGGACACCCTCAAGGCAGGCGACGGCCTCTGCGACAAGGGCGTCGTCGAGCTGTGCGTGCAGGATGGCCCCGCCCAGGTGCAGCGCCTCCTCGACATCGGCGTGCGCCTCGACCGCAAGGACGGCGGCCAGCTCGACCTCGGCATGGAGGGCGCCCACTCGCGGCACCGCGTCGTGCACTGGGAGGACGTCACCGGCCGCGAGATCCAGCGTGCCCTCCTCGCCGCCGTCGCGAACCACCCGAACATCACGATGCTCGACGAGCACATCGCCGTCGACTTGCTCTCGATGGCGAAGTACGGCGGCGACCCCGCGTGCTTCGGCGCGTACGTCCTCGACTGCCGCTCGGGCGAGGTGAAGACGATCTGCGCCCGCGCCACCGTCCTCGCGACCGGCGGCACCGGCAAGGTCTACGTCTACACGTCCAACCCCGACGTCGCGACGGGCGATGGCGTGGCCATGGCCTACCGCCTCGGCGCCGCGGTCTGCGACCTCGAGTTCGTCCAGTTCCACCCGACGGTCCTCTACCACCCGCACGCGCGGAACTTCCTCCTCTCCGAGGCCATGCGCGGCGAGGGCGGCGTGCTGCGCCTCGCGACGGGCGAGACGTTCATGGAGAACTACCACCCCATGAAGTCGCTCGCGTCGCGCGACATCGTGGCGCGGGCGATCGACAACGAGATCAAGAAGAGCGGCGCCGACTGCGTCTTCCTCGACATGACGCACCTCGACCCCGCGTTCGTGCGGAACCGCTTCCCGAACATCGCCGAGCACTGCCTCGCCC
>JALHPV010000099.1 GCA_022842285.1 Kofleriaceae bacterium | reverse complement strand
TCGTCCGCGTCCGTCTCTCCATCACCCCGACCCCGGGGCTCGCCATCCAGGTCGCTGGCACCACGATCGATCTCACCCAGAAGGACGACCTGATCGTGAACCCCGGCGAGATCCTCGTCGAGGCGAGCGCCGCCGGTCACGTCCCCTTCCGCCAGGTACGCAACGCCACCGGCGGCGATCTCGTCGAGGTCAGCGTCCCCATGCTCGCCGAGCTCCCGCCGCCGCCGCCCCCGCCGCAACCCGACATGCGGCGCTCGCGCGTCCCCCTCGTCGTCACCGGCGTCGGCGCCGCCATCGCCATCGGCGGCCTCGCCTACGGCATGAAGATCGACGACGACTTCCGCGAGCTCGGCATCAGCCCTTCGGATCCCGACTACGACGCCCTGAAGGAGCCGTACGACGAGAAGCGCAACCTCGCGAATGCGGTGCTCCTCGTCGGTGTCACCACCGTCGTCGGCGGCGCCCTCTGGTACCTCCTCTCGGATGCGGACGTGCTCGTCAGCCCGGCCGCCGATGCGACGCAGGTCGGCCTCGTCGTCAGCGCGGCCTTCTAGATCTTCTAGATCTCCAGCTCGTCGCCTTCGCGGGCAGCTTCGAGGCCGATGTCCTGGCCGCCGAGGGTATCGAGGGACGCGCGGCACGCATCGCGGAGCGAGTCGACGTCGGCGTCCGAGTAGTCCTGATCGTAGTGGAACATGACGAGGCGCCTGGCCTGCGCCGCGACGGCCATGGCGGCGGCGTCCTCGTAGGTCGAGAAGCCGCGGTTGCGACGTGTGGCCTGATCGGACGGGCGATAGGTCGTGTCGTGGAGCAGCACGTCAGCGCCGCGCGCGAGCGCGACGAGGCCCGGATCTGGGGGCGCATCGGCCACGGGCTGACCGACGTCGGAGGCGTAGACGAAGACCTTGCCCGCTTCCTCGATGCGGAAGGCGAGGGCGGTCGTCGTGCCGTGGACGTGCTCGTAGGCGGAGACGCGCAGGTCCTCGGCTTCGAAGGCGGTCGTCGCGGCCTTCACGTCGAAGATGGCGGCGAAGTTCTTGAGGGTCTGCAGCGGGGAGAAGTTGGGATCCATCTGGCCCTCGAGGATCTCCTCGAGGACGTTGGGTGAGCCGCCGGGGCCGAACACGGTGAAGTGGTTGCCGGGGATGAAGACGGGGGCGAAGAAGCCGAGGCCCTGGATGTGGTCCCAGTGGGTGTGGCTGAGGAGGATCGCGGCGCGACCCTGGCCCTTGCCGAAGGCGCCGGCCATCAGGTGGTTGCCGAGGTGCATGAGGCCGGTGCCCATGTCGACGATGACGAGCTTGCCGGAAGCGGTGTGGATGGAGACGCAGGAGGTGTTGCCGCCGTACGCGATCGTGTCGGGGCCCGGCGCGGGAATCGAACCGCGGACGCCCCAGAAGCGAATCTTCATTCGTCCCCCAGCGGGATCTCGAGACCCTCGTAGGCGCTCACGAGTGCGAGCGGTTGGTCGCCGTGGGCCGCGACGGTGCGGTAGGCCGCGAGGATCTGGTCGTTCTCGTCATCGGTGCGCATCGGCGCGTGGTGGAAGAGGCAGAGCTGCTTGGCGCCGGCGTCGCGGGCGATCTGGATGGCGTCGTCGGGGTGGGAGTGGCCCCAGTGGGGACGCTGCAGGTATTCGGTCTTCGTGAACTGCGTGTCGTAGATCAGGAGGTCGGCGCCACGCGCGAGCTCGACGACTCCGGCCCGCATGCGTGCGAGCTCCTCGACGACATCGGCGGGCAGCGGCTCGTCGAGGGACGGCGCCTTCACGATGAACTCGCGGCCGAACAGGATGTCGGTGAAGGGGGCGGTGTCGGCGCAGTAGACGACGACGGCGCCATCGACCTCGATGCGATAGGCCATCGCGATCCACGGGTGGTTCAGGCGCGTGCACGAGACCTTTGCGCGGCCGATGTGGAACTTCGTGCCCTCGACGAGCTCGTGGAAGGACATCGTCGCCTCGAGCGAGGAGAGCGGCACGGGGAAGTAGGGCGAGTTGTTCTGCTGCGAGAAGACCGCCTCGAGGTGCATGTCGCGCTGGCGCGCGTAGATCTGGATCTTGTTCCCCGCGCGGTAGGCCGGCGAGAAGAACGGCAGGCCCTGGACGTGGTCCCAGTGCGTGTGGCTGATGAGGATCGACGTCTCGCCGCGCCCGTCGCCAAAGGCCTCCTCCATGAGCGACTTGCCCAGGCGACGGAGGCCCGTGCCGGCGTCGATGATGATCGGGGCCGCCCCCTTGGGGCGCACTTCCACGCACGACGTGTTACCGCCGTACCGGCTCGTCGCTCGCCCCGGTACCGGGATCGAGCCTCGGACTCCCCAGAACTTGACCCTCATGGTGCGTGCCCAGGCGCGCCGAGCAGAACGTACCCCATTGTCGGGGTTACTGCCGGACTCAAAAGGCTTTTCGCGACTCCAGGAGGATGGTCACGGGGCCGTCGTTGACGAGCTCTACCGCCATGTCGGCCGCGAATTCGCCGGCCTCGACGCGCGTGATGCCGGCTGCCTTGAGGCGCACCAGCGATGCCTCGTAGAGGGCCTTCGCAGCGGTGGGTTCGAGGGCACTCGTGAACGCCGGGCGGCGCCCCTGGCGCGCATCGCCGTAGAGCGTGAACTGCGACACGACGAGGACCCCGCCGCCGACATCGAGGACCGAGCGATTCATCTTCCCCGCATCGTCCGCGAAGATCCGGAGGTTCACGGTCTTGTCGACGATATACGTGAGGTCCGCGTCGGTGTCGCCGGCGCCCGCGCCGAGGAGGACGAGCAGCCCCTGGTCGATGGAGCCCGTGACGCGGTCCCCGACGGTGACCTTCGCGCGTGTGACGCGCTGCACGACCGCTCGCATGGGGCGGTTTGTAGCAGGCAACCCCGCCGACTTGTGCCTGGTCGGACCGTGACCTATGTTGGGCCGCGGCATGAAGTCCCTGATTCTGTTCGGCGCGCTCGCGCTCGCTGCCTGTGGCAACGAGATCGGCGACGAGTGCATCGTCAGCTCGGACTGCAGTCCGAACGGAGACCGCACCTGCATCGACCCCGGCGCGGGCGGCTACTGCACGATCCTCGGCTGCGATGTCGGTGGGTGCCCCGAGGAGAGCGTGTGCGTGCGCTTCTTCACCGGCACGTTCGCGAATCGCTCGTGCAACCCGGAGACGGAGAACGGGCTGACGGACGACTGCGGCTTCGACGAGCTCTGCACCGTCGCTGGTGAATGTGCGCCGCGCTCCTCCGAGATTCGCTACTGCATGCTTCGCTGCGAAGACGCCGCTGATTGCCGCGAAGGCTACGAGTGCCGCGACCTCGAGCTCATGATCGACCATGGCGGCGAGCCTGTCCTCGCCGATGGCGCGGTCGTCAACAGCACCTCACCGAAGTTCTGCGCCGTCGCGGGAAGTTGATTGTCGATCGGATCGTTCCTGCTGCGCCGCCTCGGTAGCGGTGCCCTCGCGATCCTCGGCGTCTCCATCCTCGTCTTCCTGTTCCTCCACATCGTGCCGGGCGATCCGGTCGATCATCTCGCCGGCGGCGAGGCGACGACCGAGCAGCGCAAGAAGATCGAGCAGTGCATGGGGCTCGATCAGTCGATGCCCGCGCAGTTCATCGACTTCCTCGGCAACATCGTCGACGGGACGCTCGGGCATCAGTGCCCCGATCCGAAGAACAAGCCCACGGTGGCCGCCCGCATCGCGGAGGCGTTTCCGCACACGCTCGCGCTCGCGGTCGCCGGCATGCTGGTGGCGATCGTGCTCGCGCTGCCGCTCGGCATCATCGCGGCGATCAAGCGCGGTACGTGGGTCGACACGCTCGCGACGACGACGGCGCTGTCGGGCATCGCGATCCCCCAGATGATGTTCGCGCCCCTCCTCCTCTACATCGGCTTCGTGCAGCTCCGCTGGCTGCCCGGACCGACGGAGACGGGGCCGGCGGCGCTGATCCTGCCCGCCCTCGCGGTCGGCACGCACCTGATGGCGATGCTCGCCCGCATGACGCGCTCGTCGATGGTGGAGGTCCTCGGCGAGGACTTCATCCGCACCGCGCGCGCGAAGGGCCTGCCCGAGTCCCGCGTGATCGGCGTGCACGCGCTGCGCAACGCACTCTTGCCCGTCATCACGATCGCCGGCCTGCAGTTCGGCTCGCTGCTTTCGGGCGCGATCATCATCGAGAACGTGTTCGCGCGGCCGGGGCTGGGCGACACGCTCCTGAAGGCGATCCTCGAGCGCAACTACCCCGTGGTGCAGGGGACGGTGCTCGTGATCGCGTTCATCTACGTGGTCGTGAACATCCTCGTCGATCTCGCCTACGGTCTCGCCGACCCGAGGATCCGGCGCGGATGACCATCCTCGATCCACCCGCACCGCCATCCGGCGGCGCTGAGCCCCGTGGCTCCGCCACGCTGCTCGGGCGCATGAAGAGCTGGAAGCTGTCCCCGAGCGCGTGGGTCGGCGCGGTGATGCTGCTCGTCTTCGTGATCATGGGCCTGTTCGGGCCGTGGCTCGCGCCCTACGACCTGTCCGTCCTGCGCGACGAGACGAAGAGCGCCTACGAGGGCGCCTCGTCGGCCCACTGGCTCGGCACGGACACGAACGGCCGCGATACCTTGTCCCAGCTGCTGTGGGGCGCCCGCTCGGCGCTGAAGCTCGGCGTCATCGTCGTCGCGATCTCGTCGGTGATCGGACTGGCCGTGGGGACCATCGCGGGCTGGTTCCGCGGCGCTGTCGACGAGGTGCTCATGCGCTTCGTCGACATCCTGATGTCGTTCCCCGGCATCCTCCTGAACATCGCCATCGTCGCCGTGGTCGCGCGGCCGGGTGATGGCGTCGTGATCCTCGCGCTGTGCGCCAACGGCTGGGTCGGCTACGCCCGGGTGGCGCGCGGTCAGGTGCTCGCCCTGCGCGAGCGCGACTTCGTGCTCGCGGCGGTCGCGCTCGGGGCGTCGAACCGGCGCGTGATGTTCAAGCACCTCGTCCCGAACATCATGGGCCCCGCGCTCGTGCAGATCACGTTTGGCTTTGGCGGCGTGATCCTCGTCGAGGCGGCCCTGTCGTTCCTCGGCCTCGGCCCGCAGACGGACTACACGTGGGGCTCGATGCTCGATCAGGCACGGACCGCGATGTGGAACACGGAGTGGTTCCGGATCTACGTCCTCGTGCCCGGCATCGCGATCATCTGGGTCGTGTTAGGCGCGAATCTCCTCGGCGACGGTCTGCGCGACCGCCTGGATCCTCGTCACCGCGGGCGCCGCTAGGTACAACCGCTCCGCTGGGTTCCGCGACCGAGCTCATGGTGTAAGGTCTGCGCCTTGACCGACGTGCTGTACCAAGAATGAGTGGCGTCGGCGTCTGGAACGGTCGGTACGAGCTGCACCGCAGCTTCCTCGGCGACACGATCCGCAACGACCTCTACGCGGCGGCCATCACCGATGCGGTGAAGCCTGGCTCGCACGTCCTCGATCTCGGGTCGGGGACCGGGATCTGGGCGTGTGTCGCGGCGCGTGCGGGGGCGGCGCGGGTCGTCGCCGTCGAGTTCTCCGACCTCGTCGAGCATTGCCGCGAGACCGTGGCGCGCGCGGGACTAGGACACATCGTCGAGGTGGTTCGCGCCGACATTCGCGAGCTCGATCTGCCACGCGAGTTCGATGTCATCACCCACGAGCTCGTCGGCGGGCTCGTCTGGGAGGAGGACATGATCGAGCTCGTCCACATCGCGGCGAGCCGCTTCTTGAAGCCAGGCGGGCGCGTGATTCCGCACGAGGTGCGCGTGCAGATGGCGCCCTGGTACATCGCCGATCGTCCGTACCGTGGCGGCTGGCCCGATGTGTGTGGCCTCGACTTCGGGCACCTGTACGCTGCCGAGCTCGCGCAGTGGCACGCGACCCGGCGCGCGATGACGTTCTCGCACACCGACCCGACGCTGGCGCTCGCCGATCTCGAGACGGTCTACGTGGCGCGCCTCGGCACGGATACGGTGGTCCCGGCGAGCATCGGATTCGAATCGGTGGCCACGCGCGAGGGGGTGGCGACGGGGGTGCTGGCGGCGATGGAGATCGATCTCGGTAGCGGGCGCGTCATCTCCACGAGCCCGTTCGAGCCGCCGACCAACTGGGGCCAGCTCTACGTGCCGGCCGCCGAGGTGATCGAGCTAGACGTCGGCGATCGCGTGCGGGTCGAAGTTCATCCGACGCTGTCGACGGAAGGCTGGGACGTGCGGTTCACGCGCATCGACACCGGCTCCACCCACAGCTCGCGCCGGTAGCGCGCGAAGCCGCGCCGCCTCGCGGACCGCGGGCAGCATCAGACGTTCACCGAGTGCAGGTCGGCATCCGCTCCGCCGTAGAACCACCGATCCGGATCGAGGAAGCGGCGGTCACCGCCCGGGGGGATCATGCAGAGGAACGGCTTGGTCTGCCGCTCGAGGAAGCCCACGCGCCAGAGCTGACGCTTGCGGCCGTCGAGCGCCATCAGCTTCAGCTCGATCGTCTCGCACTCCGTGGCCTCGCAGACGTGACGCGTGATCGCGCGCAGCGCCGGACGGAACTGCGAGGGCACCGCGACCACGTCGACGATACGCATCACGCGACCGTCCTGCGTCGACTCGAGCGCGCACGCCGCGATCGGTCGCCCCTTCTCGATCACGACATACGGCCGCTGGTGTCGGCCCGGTGCGTCGAGGAAGCGCCACGTGTAGAACGCCGCGTCACGCACCGCGCCCAGGCGCAGATCCGCCTTTGCTTCGGCCCAGATGGCGTCGACGCGCGAGTCGTGTCGCCGCATCGGCTCGAGCCGGGCCGTGAAGCGAGGCGCCAGCCCGCGAGGTCTCAGCGGCCGCGCCCAGCGCGCGACGTGCCCGAGCTCGCGGGACCCACCGTGCTTCAACGGCGTCAGGTTCATCTCCCCGGGCGCGCCGTACATGCACGCGATGTCGTGCGCGGTCATGGCCGCGCGCGAGGCCTCGTGGAGGAGCCCGCCGATGCCCCGCCGCCGGAAGGCCGGTCGGACGTACCCGTCGCCGCCGAGCGCGCCGCGGACCTCTTCTCCATCGAGCCAGAGGCGCCAGGGGAAGAAGGACGTACAGCCCGCGACCGCGTTCCCCTCGACGGCCAGCCACGTGAGGGCGGGCCCGTGCTCGTACATCCAGCGCCAGCGCGCCTCCGCGTCGACGCCGGGGATCATCTCCCGGACGAGCGCCACGACCTCGTCCCTGTCGGCGACGGTCGCGAGTCGTACGAGCACCCGCTACTTATACGCGGGCTCGATGATCTTGACGTCGGAGATGCCGGCGTCCGCGAACGCCTTCTCGATCTGCGCGCGCGAACCGTGAATCACGATGACCTCACGGTTCGGATCCAGCTCTGCCTTGAGGAGCGCGCGGAGCTGCGCCGGCGAAGCCGCGGCCGTCTGCTGCAGCTGCATGTTGTAGTACTTCTTGTCGAGATCGTAGAGCGCCATGATCGCGAGGCGGCCCGCGAGCTCACCCGTCACCGTCGACTCGCCGAACATGGTCGAGACCAGCTTGCGTCGCGCGCGTACGAAGTCGGCATCGAACGTCGTACCGCTGCGCAGATCGTCGAGCCCAGCGCGGATGGCCTTGAGGGACTCGCCGGCGCGCAGTCCGTCGATGGGGCCGCGGATCTGATACATCGTCGGCCCCTTGTGCGGCTGACGGCCCGCATACACGCCGTACGTGGAGCCGAGCTTGAAGCGCACGTCGTCGACCCGGTACTGCATCATCTGCGCGAGCAGGCGGCGGGCGGCCTCCTGACCATCGATGCCGGCGGGCGCGGGGTAGCCGACGCGCACTTCCACCTGCGGCAGCTCGCGCGCCGTGACGACCCCGATGTACTGCGGGCCGGGGTTCAGCTTCGTCGACGGCTCGATCGGCTTCGCGGGCGTGCCCCGATCCCAGCCACCGAACACCTCGTTCGCGAGTGACTCGGCGCGCGCCGGATCGAAGTCACCGACGATGATGAGCGTCGCGTTGCTCGCCGTGTAGTTCGCATCACGGAACTTCTCGAGCGAATCCTTCGACAGCTTGTTCGCCGCCTCGACGCTCTCGACGGCCGTCGCCGTGTACGGGTGCTCGGCGCCATAGAGCGCCGTGGCCCACTGACGCTCGTACTCCACCGCCGACTGCATCGTCTTGGTGGCGAGCTGGTCACGCAGGCTCTTCTGGTAGCTCTCGACCTGCCCCTGGCTGTACGTGCCCGCCTTCACGAGGCGGTCGATGCCCTTCATCATGACGTCGAGATAGATGTTGATGCCGCCCGACTGGCAGTAGGTGGCGTCGTCCGTCGCCTGGCACCCCACCCGCACGCCCGTGCGAGCGAAGGCCTCCGCGTCCATCGGGAGCGAGAGGAACTCGGCCGCAGCGACCGGAAGCATCGGGTTATCCGGCGTCATCGCCGACCCGACGTTCTTGAACACCATGCGCGCTGCCACGAGCGGCATGGACTTCACCGGGAGCATCACGAGCGTCATGCCGTTACCGAGCGTCCTCGTCTCGGTGGCCGCGAACGCCTTCAGCTCGCCGGAGACCTTGAACGGCCGGCGCGCCTCGGTCGGATCGACGTCCTCGATCTCCTTCTCGTCGTGCGACTTCGCGTTGAACGCGACGTTCATGCGGCGATCACCACGGATGCCCGATTCGCTCGGCTTGATCACGACGATCTTCGCCTTGTCCATCGTGATGTACTTCTTCACCGCCGCCGCGATGCTGGCGCCGTTGAAGTCGTCGATCTTGTCGAGCTCGTGGAACATGTAGAGCTTGTCGGAGTCGAAGTCGAAGTTCGTGTCGAACTGCACGAGGTCACCGATGACGTTCGTGCGCGCGAGGAGAGGCTCGAGGCTCTGGATGAAGTCGGCCTTGCGGCGATTCTTCAGCTCCTCGATCTGATCGTACGAGCCCTCGTCCCACCCGCGATACGCCTGCTTCACGGCGCTCTCGGCGAACTGGAGCGCCTCGTTCAGCTTGTCCATGCTCTTCAGCTCGATCGTGATCATGAACATCGGCGCGAGCTGGCCGCCGAGCTGGCCACCACTGACGTTGGTCGCGAACTCCCACTCGGAGTCGGCACCGGCAATGCGACCGAAGGCGCTGTTGATGCCGTAGGCCGCGGCCTCTCCCTCGGGGGTGTTCGACGACGGCAGCGCGAAGGCGATGTTGAGGAGCGGCCGATCGACGGCGACCTCGTACTCGGTGCGGCTCGCCGTCGGGGTCACGACGTCGACGGCCTTCGGCGGTGCGCCGGGGCGCTTCTCGAGCTTGCCGAACCACTTCTGGATCAGCGCGATGGTGTCATCGACGTTGACGCCACCGGCGACGATCACCGTGGCGCGCTCGGGCACGTAGTAGTCCTTGATGAACTTGCAGGTGTCCTCGAGGGTGATCGAGGTGAGCTGCGAGTCGTCGCCACCGATCATGCGCTCGTACGCGTGGCCCTTCGGGTACACCGCCGACAGCACGAGCTGTGGAATCTGGCCCTCGGCCGTGCCGCCGCGCTGCCGGATCTCGTTGCGCACGACCTCGCGCTCGCGGAGGAACTCCTCCTCGGACACCGTCTGGCATCCGAAGTAGAGGCGCATCGCTTCGATCTTCAGGAGGTCCGAGACCTGCTCGGCGCGCGCGGTGTTCTGGTAGTGGGTCGTGTCCCAGGACGTGTACGCGTTGAAGCGCGTCGTCAGGTCGTTGATGCTCTTCATCAGCGGGGTCGTATTCGGACCATCCGGCCGGAGCTGGAACATGATGTGCTCGACGAGGTGCGCGAGGCCCGCCTTGCCCGGCGGATCCTCCTTCTGTCCGACCTCGTAGCGAACATCGACCTCGACGAGCTGCGTGCTCGCGTCGGGCATGATCACGAAGCGAAGGCCGTTGCTCTGCAGGCGGCCGCGCCGCTCTGCATGGGTTAGCGAAAACTTCGGCGCGCTGGAGCTGCACGCGGTCTCCAGCACCATCAACGCGAGCAGCGCCACGGCGCTCCCCCGAGCGGATTTCCTGTCCATGGCCGGGAACCTTCCACAACCCCGACTTCTTTCCAATCGCTCTGCGCTGACCAGAGATGCCCCCACGTCTCGCGGTGCGGCTGGGGGTGCGACGAGGCCTGTCGCAGTGCCTGAATGGCCATTGCGCTAACCGGCCGATCTGGGCAAGTGTCCGCCCCCATGGCTCGCGACCCCGACCGCGCGTTCTTCGGCCACCCCATCGGCCTATCAACGCTGTTCTTCACCGAAATGTGGGAGCGCTTCTCCTACTACGGCATGCGGCCGCTGCTCGCTCTCTTCATGACGTACGCCGTGAAGGACGGCGGCCTTGGCATGACGGACTCGACGGCCGGCGTGATCGTTGGTCTCTTCCTGTCGGGCGTTTACCTCCTCTCCCTGCCCGGGGGCTGGATCGCCGACCGCTTCCTCGGTCAGCGCAAGTCGGTCATCTGGGGCGGCATCGGCATCTCCATCGGTAACGCGCTGCTCGCGATCCCCTCGGAGACGATGTTCTTCCCCGGCCTCATCATGATCGCGATCGGGACCGGCTTCCTGAAGCCCAACATCTCGACGATGGTCGGTCAGCTCTACAGCCAGGAAGATCCGCGACGCGACGCCGGCTTCACCATCTATTACATCGGCATCAACATCGGCGCCCTCCTCGCGCCCTTCGCCACGGGCTTCCTCGCCCAGTCGGACACCTTCAAGAGCTTCCTCGCCGGCAACGGCATCAATCCGGCGCACTCGTGGCGCTTCGCCTTCGGCGCCTCCGCGATCGTCATGGCCCTCGGCGTGGTGCAGTACATCGTCACCTACAAGCGCCTCGGCGACGCCGGCCTCCACCCCACGATCCCCGACGATCCGAAGGTCGCGAAGCAGGACGTCACGCGCCTCTACATCATCGGTGCGGCCATCGCCGCGCTCGCGGCGGTGTTCGTCGCGCTCAACCTCGCCGGCGTCGCCATCAGCCCCGACCTCGTCGGCAACCTCTTCGGCATCGGTCTCGTGATCGGCTCCGTCTACCTCTTCTACGCACTCCTCAAGGGCGCGCGCGACAAGCAGGAGCGGAACCAGATCGTCGCGATGATCCCGCTCTTCCTCGGCGGCATGGCCTTCTTCGCCGCCTTCGAGCAGGCCTCCTCGACCCTCTCCCTCTACACGGATCGCTTCGTCAAGCGCGAGTTCGGCCCCCTGACGATCCTGCCCGTCTACTGGCAGTCCGCGAACTCCGTCTTCGTCATCGCGATCGCCCCGATCGCCGCGATGCTCTGGCTCAACCTCGCCCGCAAGAAGAAGGAGCCGGCCAGCACGGCCAAGTTCGCCATCGGCATGGTCTTCACGGCCCTGTCGTTCGCCGTCCTCATCCCGTCCGTCAACGCCGTCGTCGAGATGACCCCGTACCTCTTCTACGGCAACGTCGTCGGACAGCCCGAGGAGGTCATGGCGGCCGTGTCCAGCGAGCGCATCAGCGCCATGTACCTGATCGTCTACTACCTGATGGCGACCTTCGCCGAGCTCTGCATCTCCCCCGTCGGCCTCTCCTCCATGTCGCGCCTCGCGCCCACCCGCATGGCCGGCATGGTGATGGGCACCTGGTTCCTCGCCACCGCGAACGGCAACTACCTCGCGGGCCGCGCCGCGGGTGTCACCGCCTCCTCGGGCTACGGCTTCCTCTTCTGGCTCCTCGTGTTCTCCGCCCTCGTCGTGAGCGCGATCCTCTTCATCATCAATCCGCGCATCAAGCGGATGATGGGCTCCGATCCTGCGGCCGCGCCGGTCGAGAAGAGCGAGAAGGCCGAGCCCGACCCGCTGCCCCAGGCGAAGGTCGTCGACAAAGACTAGCCGCCCCGCGCCCCGCGCCGGACGGGGTCCGGACGGGGCCGGACGGGGTCAGACACAAGTTGCACAAGTTGCACAACTAGATCGTCGGCCACGGCGCCCAGTGGTCCCGCGCCTTCGGTGGCAGCCGCTCGATCATCCAGTCCCACGTCGCCTCCGGCACGAGGACCATCCCGTTCGGATGCCGCGGATGCACGCCGATCGGGGGCGCCACGCCGGGGGCTGTCCGCGCCCGCATGAGCTGCTTGTCGAGTGGTGATCCGACGCCGATGAACACGCCGAGCGGCAGCACGCGCACGCGCCGCTCCTTCGGCACGCCCTCGGGCCGGATGCGCACTGGCGCCCGCGTGTACCAGCCGATCAGAAACGCGAGGTGCCGCTCCGGCATGATCACGACCTGACCCGGCTGGAGCTTGGACGTGAGGCCATACGCGCTCGTCACGAGCGCCGGATGCACCATCACCGCGCCCTCGGTGCGCCGGCCCGGCGTGCGGAGCGCGAGCCCGATCGCGACGACGAGGAGCAGCCCGTTGGCCGCGCTCGTCGGCAGGACCGCGAGCACGAGGCGCAACGCGATCGCCGCCCCCAGCGCCATGGGGACGAAGGCGGCGATGCGCAGCCGGAAGCCGAGGCCCTGCGGATCGTGGACATCGAGGACGGGCAGGGCGATCACGACGCCGAGCAGCACGATCATCCACGCCGCCGTGTGCATCCCCGGGGTCAGGGGACTGCGCCGCTCGCGCCGCACGCGCAGCATCGCCTGGAGCCCACGTCCCACCGTGTGCTCGCGCTCCGCCAGCAGCGCGATGGCCGCGAACACCACCACGCCGGCCGCGATCAGGGCCTCGTGCCCGAGGGTGATGCGCAGGTTCCGCGTCACCAGCGCCGGCAGATCCCATTCGATGGGGCCGCCGAGTGCGCGCACGACCAGCCCCAGATCGCTCGGCGACAGGAACCGCTTCGGCGCGACGAGGCCCGCGATCAGCGCCACGATCGCCACGCCCCCGAGCGTCGCCAGCAGGTAGATGAGCCGCCGCCCGCGCAGCACGCCGCGCCCGGCCGCCTCGGTGATCGCGGCCGGCACCGCGACGGCGATGACCATCCCCGCCGCCATCTTGTGCGTCAACGCCGCGGCCACCGTCGCGGCCACCGCGACCCCGACCCAGCCCCGGGTCGGCTTCTCGAGCGCGCGGATCACGCACCAGAGCGCCGCCACGCCCACCGTGATCCCGATCCCGTTCTTCACGAACTCGATCGTCAGGTACATCGACCCGGCGCTCACCGTCGCCAGCGCCGCCGCCACGAGGCCCGTCGCCCGTCGCCCCCCGAGCTGCACGCCGACGCCGTACATCGGAAGCGCGACGAGCGCCCCGAGCACCGCCGCCCCGAGCTTGGCGCCCGTGATCGGATCGGTGGCCGCCGCGAACGGCAACATCAAGTAGAACGAGAGCGGCGAGGCGGGAATCGCCAGGCCGTTCCCCTCGACAAGCGACCGGAGCTGGATCGGATAGAAGTAGCCGTCGACCCCGAGCGGAAACGGCGACGCCATGAGCACGTCCATCCGCGCCTGCACCGACCACGCGACGAGCGCAGCCAGCGCGACGGTCACGCCCACGGCGCCGACCCAGCCGCTCGCGACCGCTTCGAATCGCGATCGTGAGTCCGCGTCGCTCGTCACGGCGCGAGCGTCGCACGAGATCCCGGGGGCGGCGTCCGCGGACGCGTTTCTGAATGACGACCTGAGCGCCCGTTCCTTGCTAGCGTGCGCGCGTGCCCGCCGCTGTTGTCCTGCTCTCGGGTGGTCTCGATTCGTCCACCGCGCTCGCCGTTGCCCGCTCGCAGGGCTTCGACTGTCACGCGCTGACCGTTCGCTACGGCCAGCTGCATCAGGTGGAGCTCGATGCCGCCGCCCGCGTGGCCACGGCGATCGGGGCGCGCGAGCACCGCGTCGTCACGGTCGATCTCTCGCCGCTCGCCCATTCCGCGCTGACCACGAGCGGCATGGCCGTCCCCAAGGATCGCTCGCTGGACGAGATCGGCGCCCCCGGCGACGTCCCGTCGACCTATGTCCCCGCGCGCAATACCGTCCTCCTCTCGCTCGCCCTCGCCTGGGCCGAGACGCTCGGGGCGCGCGACCTGTTCGTCGGCGTGAACGTCCTCGATGCGAGCGGGTACCCGGACTGCCGCCCCGAGTTCGTGCGCGCCTTCGAGGCCCTCGCGCAGGTCGCGACCCGCGGCGGCGGCTTCCGGGTCCACGCGCCGCTCATCGAGCTGACCAAGGCGCAGATCATCCAGCTCGGTCGGTCGCTCGGCGTCGACTACGCGATCACGCACTCCTGCTACGACCCCGTTGGCGAGGCGGCGTGCGGCCGCTGCGACGCATGCGCGCTGCGGCGCAAGGGCTTCGCCGAGGCCGGGATCACCGACCCGACGCGCTACGCCTGACGGTCGTATATGCTCGCCGCGTGAAGCTCGGCACCCTCCTCCTGCGCAACGCCGCGATCGGCCTGTCGCAGCTCGAGGCCGCGCTCCGCAACCAGGTGCTCTATGGCGGGCGGCTGGGCACGAACCTCGTCGAGCTCGGCTTCATCGACCTCGAGCTCCTGTCCTCGTACCTCTCGGAGATGAGCGGCTTCCCGATCGCCACGCCGAGCCTCCTCGACGACGTCGAGCACGACCTCCTCCACAAGCTCACCGCCGACGACGCACACCGCCTGCGCGCCATCCCGCTCGCCTACCTGGGCGACGGTCGCGATACGGCCGCGGTCGCCGTGGTCGAGACGGTCGACGCCGCGGTCATCGACGAGCTCCGCGCCAAGCTCGGCGTCGCCATCAAGCCGTACGTCGTGCCCGAGCTGCGGGCCCTCTACTATCTCGAGAAGCACTACGGCCTCCCGCGCCGGGCTCGCTTCATCCGCAGTGGGCGCCCGGGGACCGACCCCGTGGCGTCGATCACCCCCGCCGAGCCCCCGGCCGACGTTGGCAACCGCCGCCGCGAGCAACCCGCGCAGGGCATGGTCATGCCGCCCGCCTTCACCCTCGCGCCCCGCCGCCGCCGCCCGTCGCAGGCGCCCCTTGGCGAGGAGGTCCCCGTCGCCAGCTCCTTCCAGGACGCCTGCGATCGCATCGACACCGCCCAGCACCGCGAGGAGATCGCCGACGCCCTCATCGACTACGCCCGCGGACGCTGCGACGCCCTGGTCGTGCTGCTCATCCGCGACGGCAACGCCTTCGGCTGGCGGGGCTACGTGGCCCCGAGCTCGACCACCAAGCCTGGCCTGACCGAGATCGACGAGCTCTCACTCCCGCTGGGAGGCGCGTCGTCCTTTCAGTCCGCCCACGATGCAGGGGCTCCGTTCGTCGGAGCGCCTCCGTCCACGGCCCGCCCCGTCGAGGTCAAGCTCTGGCAGGCGCTCGGCGTGACCCCCGAGCCGGTCGAGGTCGTGGTCGTCCCCATCCTCGTGAAGCAGCGCGCGGTGAATCTCGTGTACGCCCACACGCTCGGCGGTCCGCCGCCCTCGCAGGTCGTGACCGAGCTCACCGAGCTCGCGACCCACGCCCAGACCGCTTATCTGCGACTGATCCGCGTCGCGCGTGGCTCGTAATACCCCACGGAGCCCTGGGCAAACCGGGCCGTTCGTCAAGTGCTTGGCGGACCCGAAATCATGAGGCAACCCGCTGAAATCGTGAAGCAAGTTACGGTGCCGGATCGCTCCGGCCGGGAACTTGACTCGGCCCCGGAAAGAGGGAAAGTCAGCCTCGTGCCGCAACGTGTTAGCCCCCTCAGCGCATCGCCTTGCCGGGTGTCCCTCGGCACCATGGCCGCCGCGCTCGCCGCCCTGTCGATGGCGGTGCTGGGTCACTTCTTCATCTAGTCCGTCGGCCGGTCAGGCGTGCTCGGTCCAGTAGCGGACCCAGTCCCCGTCCTCGATGAGTGTGCCGTGGCGCACGGCTCCCGGATTCGAGAGCGCGTAGATCCACGTCCAGAGGGTGTGCCCATCGGCGGTGGTGACCTCCTTGAGCACGCGCGCGAAGTCCTCGCCCTCGTAGGCGTCCAGCAGCCCGAACGTGGCCGCCAGGTCTGACAGCCACACGACCTCGCCCAGGATGCGGCTCTCGCCCGCCAGCTCCGCGTCGGAGAACCCGGGGTAGCCCATCGGGAACGCGTAGATCCGCCCGCTCGTCCACGCCGGCACCGACCGCACGATGTTGTTGGCGAGCAGCGACCGCGCCGTCTGCCCCTGCCGCATCGTCCCGTACACGAACAGCCGGTCCAGCACCTCGTGCGTCCCCGTCGTGCGCTCGACCTCGAAGCTCCCCGTCCTCGACTTGCGCGTCACGCCTTCGATACTAGCGCGGCCACCTGATCGGCGAGCGGCAACACCATCGCTGCTCCCGTCCCCTCGCCGTTGCCGAGCCCCGCCGCGAACAGCGGCTCGAGCCCGAGCTGCGCGAGGATCCGCGCGTGCAGCGGTGAACCCGCATGCGCCGCGATCAGGTACCCCGTCACCGCCGGCGCCAGGGCCGCCGCCACCAGCGCCGCCGCTCCCGTCGCGTGCCCATCGAGCACCACCGCCATGTTCATCGACGCGGCCCCGAGCATCAGCCCCGCGAGCACCGCCGTCTCCGGACCGCCCAGCGCTGCCAGCCGCTCCAGCCCGCCGTCGCTCGTGTGCCGCATCCCCCGCACGAACCCCGCCTCCGCGCCCTCATCCTCGAGTCCGCTCCCCATCAGCCCGCCCGCCGCCCCGAGCAGCGCCGCCGCGGCCACCTCGACGCCCACCCCGATCGCCCCCACCGCCACCACCGTCTTCTCCTCCTCGGCCAGCGACACCGCCAGCGCGATCCCCGCCTCGAGCCCCAGCACCGCATCGACCACGGTCATCGCCGGCCCACGCATCAAGTCCCCGCTCGCCCCGCGCCCCAGTGCGATCGCTCCCACCGGCATGTGCGCCGGCTCCGCCGCTCCCGCGTCCACCAGCAACACCGGTGTCGGCCGCGCCACCCGCACCAGCGCCGCCGTCCCCTCCGCGATCGCCATCGCCGCCACGATGGTCGGATGGTCCGCGCCCATTGCCACGCCGGGATCCCCCACCCCATGATCCCCGGCCACGACCACAACTGTCCGGCCGGACACTTTCGGCCGCGCCGAGTGCAGCGCCCCCCCGAGCCGCATCGCGAGCCGCTCGAGCAACGGTGCCCCCGCCGCGGCCACGTTCAGCCGCGCGCCCTCCGCATGGGCCGCGGACGCCGGCCCGATCGACGCCACGATGTGTCCGAGCACGGTCATCGCGGAAAAGGGCCAGGCCCCCAGGTCGGAAAAGGGCCAGGCCCCCAGGTCGGAAAAGGGCCAGGCCCCCAGGTCGGAAAAGGGCCAGGCCCCCAGGTCGGAAAAGGGCCAGGCCCCCAGGTCGGAAAAGGGCCAGGCCCCATCGCGGGAAAAGGGCCAGGCCCCATCGCGGGCCGCACTAGCCCCGGCCCCACAGCGCGGCGCGGCGCTTGTTGCCGACCAGGATCAGCACGAAGAACGGGCCGCCCAGGGCGGCGGTCAGGGCACCCGTGGGGAGCTGTCCGGGAAAGGTGATCGTCCGGGCGAGGGTGTCGCAGAGCGTGAGGAGGACGGCGCCGCCGAGGACGCTGGCTGGGATCAGGAGCCGATGGTCGGGGCCGATGATGGCCCGCAGGGCGTGGGGCACGATCAGGCCGATGAAGCCGATCGGGCCGGCGACCGCGATGGCTGCACCCACGAGGGCGGAGGCGACCGCGAAGACGGCGATCTGGGTCCGGCCGACGTTCACGCCGAGGGACGCCGCGACCTCGGGCCCGGCCGCCAGCGCGTTGAGCTCGCGCGCGTAGATGACCAGCACGCCGAGGCCGCCCAGGATCGGCAGCGCCGCGTAGCCGACCACGGAGAGGCGGATGGAGTCGAAGCCGCCCATCATCCAGCGCAGCATGCGGCTCACCTCGGAGAAGTCGCTCGTGTACTGGATGAGGACGCTGGTTGCCGAGCAGAACATCGAGAGGGTCACGCCCGCGAGGACCAGGGTCGCCGGCGGCAGATGACTGCCGACCACCGCCAGGCGCCACACCAGCACCAGCGTGACGACGGCGCCGACCAGGGCCGCTCCCCCGACGCCCGCCACGCCGAACACGCCCTCGATCCCGAGGCGGATCGCGATCACGGCCGCGAGCGAGCTCCCCGACGAGATGCCGAGGGTGAAGGGCTCCGCGAGGGGATTGCGCAGCAATGCTTGCAGCGCGCAGCCGGCCCCCGCCAGGGCCCCGCCGACGAGGGCCGAGGCCAGCACGCGCGGAATCCGGATCCACAGGATGCCGTGCAGCGGATGGTCGGACGCGAAGGCCCCGACGCCGAGCCATTCGAAGTGCCGGTCGGTTCCGGCCAGCCCGACGCCGATCATCGGCGCCATGAGGACGACGAGCCCCGTCACCGCCAGGCAGGTGGCGAGCGTCGCGACGTACCGGCTCGCCGTCAGCCGTCGTGCACGGCCGCTGAGGAACCCGCTCACAGCGCGAACCTATCCGCCTGCCCCAAGCGCGACGCCGGTTCGATCCAGAATTCGTATGCGGCCGGGCGGCCTCTTTCGTGCGACCTCGCCCAGGTTTGCGGATTATCCAGGTATGCGCACCCGCCGCCCGGCTCGCCATGCCCCTCTGCGGCGGGGCTTGCTCCTGTTCATGCTCGCCCTCGTCGCGTGCAAGTCGGACAACCGCTTCACTCTCGAGCTCCAGACCGGTCGCGAGCCGGCCACGGTCCAGTACGGGGCGCAGGCCTTCACCGTGCCCGCGAAGTCTCGGTACGCCATGCGCGGCACCGTGGGCACGCCGATCGAGATCACCGCCAACGGGGAGACCATCACCTGGACGATCCCCGCGCGGCCCGGTGAGTCCTACGTGGTCCCGGTGTCGAAGCGCCAGTGCTTCGCGACGCAGGAGGGCGAGCTGCAGACCGAGGCGGCGCCCCTTCGCGTGCAAGCCCCGGCACGGCAGGTGCGGTGCGGAACGCGTCTCACACCGAAGGAGCTGGCCATCCTCCCGGGCTCCGTCATGTACGACGACATCATTGCCCTCGACGCCGGCAAGACGGTCCCCGACGACAGCGGCCCGCATCGGAGTCACGCCGCCGAGCTCGCGAAGGCTACGGGCTTTGCCGTCGCCACCAGCTCGCCGACCCGAGCGCTCCTGTACCAGGGCTCGCTGGCCGTCGCCGTCGGTATGCCGCTCGGAGGCGCCGCCTTCACGCCGACCGAGCTCGACCGCTGGAAGACCGAGCTGGCCAAGCCCTCGCGGTCGCCCACCCTCGCGACCACCGAGCGCCTCTCCGTCGTCTTGACCTATGCCTCCATCGCCGCCGAGTTCCCGGGCCTCTACAGCGGCGCCACGCAGCGCGAGATCACGGTCAAGGCCGCGGAGCCCTACGGCAACATCCAGGTCCTGTACTCCCTCGGCGAAGGCCCCTATCTCTCGCGCGCCGAGGTCAAGGCGCTCGCCGCGGTGGGCATCGACCTCGACGCCCTCGTCGCCGCGCAGGTCGCGGCCGCGGCTCCGGCCCTCGATGCGTGCGTACGCGCTCTCTCCGGCGGCGACGTCGAGTGCGCGAACGACAAGACGGAGCGCGAAGCCGCCCTGCGCCTCCTGGCCTTGCTCGAGCGCCCGTCGATCAGCCTCGTGGCGCGCATCGTCAACGCCCCCGATTTCAGTGGCGCGACCCTCGTGCTGTCGCCGCGCGACGCCTCGCCCGCGCGCAATCCCGACGGAACCCTCCCGTACTCCCTCGTGCTCGATGGGGGCACGGTCACGGCGCGCTGAACACGCGGCCCCGGCGCGCGTAGCGCTCGGCGCCGACGAGGACGCTCGCGAGGAGCTCCCGGGACCGCTTCACATCGACCTCGCTCGCGATCGCGATCTTGCCCAGCGTCAGCTTCGGCAACGTCGCGACGAGCGAGTGCTTGAGCTTCATGTTCCCCGTGTAGGTCAACGCGATGCGCGCCTTCCAGCTCACGTCGTATGTCGACGGGCCGCGCCGCCGGGTGAAGGCGATCGTGTGGTCCATCACCGAGTCGTGGCCGAGCAGGTAGATGTTGAACGCCAGTTCGTCGAGCTCCACGTCCTCCGGGATCGACGCCCGCTTGATCGGATCGACCCTGAACGTCACGCCCGCGAGCTTCTCGATGTCGATCGGCTTGCCCGGCGTCGCGACGAGGAAGCCCGCGTTGCCCCACTTCGTCGATGACAGAGAACAGCGGTGGTAGTTCCCCCAGACGGCCTTCGACTTCCAGTCGCTGTCGAGCTCTTCGTCGTCCTCGTCGGTGTTGCGATCCTCCGCGTCGTAGTTCGCGCTCACGACGTGCAGGTGGAACCGCAACCCCTCTGGCGTCAGCTCGCCGGTCAGCGCGGCCTCCGCGATCGCATGCCCCTTCGGCCACGGATTCCCCGGAAACGTGATGCGCCCACGGTCGCCTGCCATCGCCCGACGGTACTCGATTCCCGTGCTCATCTCTCAGTGTATGTGATACACACTGAGACGCGAGCCCGTCATGACCACCCGCACGCTGTACCGCCCCGTCGGCCCGCAGGAGCTCGCGCTCATCGCGGCGGCGGGCTACCGCGCGTTCCCGCCGCGCCTGCCCGAGCAGCCGATCTTCTATCCGGTGACGAACGAGGAGTACGCGCGCCACATCGCCGAGCGGTGGAACGTGACGGAGAGCGGCGCCGGCTACGTGACGAAGTTCGAGGTTCGCGAGGACTTCATCGCGCGGTATCCCATCCAGCAGGTCGGGGCGCGCCTGCACACCGAGTACTGGATCCCTGCCGAGGAGCTACCGGCGTTCAACGCGAACATCGTCGGACTGATCGAGGTGATCCAGTCCTTCGAGAGCTAACGCGACCTCTACAACGGCGACTGGCCGACGTTCAGGGCGCCCCACGTCGAGGGCTGCACGGTGGTGGCCCCCGCGTTCCAGTCGGCCTTGTCGTTGTCGTCGGTGTTGTCGAGGCGCTGGATCGAGCTCCCGGCCGGCGTCGCGCCCCCCGCGTCGAGGTCGAGCGCCGCGTGCGCGCTGAAGTTGTCGTCGACGAAGCCACCCGCGGGGATTCCGCCGCCGACCATCTGCCACTGGTTCTGCGCGGCGACGATCGCCGCTTGCTCCTCCGAATCCGTCGCCGTGATCCCCGTCGGTCCGGACGCCAGGAGCACCGCATCGATCACCGTGGTCGTGCGCATGACGCTGATCACGTTGTTGGTGGCGGTGAGGCCGGCGTCCACCGAGAACAGGTCGTAGGCGCCGTCGTAGTTGCCCGGGAACGTCGCCCGCGGGAACTCGGTCGGGCTGGTGGTCTCGTTCGCGCTGATGCCGCTACTGCACGGCCCACCCACGGCGGCGCCGAAGTGCACGACGATGATCGAGTCCGCGGGGACCGTCATCGCGGGGAACGTGAACACGATGTCCTTGCGCTCCACGAGGCGAAGCCCGGTGAGGTCGCCGCCGGCGGGCGCGCGCAGCTCGACGAGGTCGCAGTTGGTGGCGTTCGCGTTCACCTCGTTGATCCGCAACACCTGCGTGAGCGGCGGTGGCCCATCGACCGGTGCGTCGACCGATGCGTCGACCGATGCGTCGACCGGCGCGTCGACCGATGCGTCGACCGATGCGTCGATCATCTCTCCGTCGACGGAGGCATCGGCGATCGAAGCGTCATCCCCGGGACTCGCGTCTGGCCGCGCCGCATCGACGCGCGATGCATCGACACTCGCCGGTGCGTCGGGGCGGTCTTCCGTTGAACCGCCGCACGCGAGGAACACCAGGGCACAGGCCGACGCTACAAACTGGCCACGCATGGCGCCTTGTATCATGCGAAGCGCCGGTCTCTGCGACGAACTTCGTCGAGCGACTGGGCGCTAGACGGGCACCGCGAACGCGTCGCCCGAGGGCAGGGCCCCGACGTGGATCGCCAGGCCGAAGGCGGCCGTGGTCGCGGCGCTCGCCAGGACCTCCGCCGGGGCGCCGGTCGCGGCGAGCGTGCCGTTGGCGACGAGCCAGATCGCGTTCGCGTAGCGTAGCGCGAGGTCCAGATCATGCGTGACGACGACGGCGGAGGCACCAGCCTCGCACTGCGTGCGGAGCATCGCGAAGACGGCGCGCGCGTGGGCGGGGTCGAGGCCGGCGGTCGGCTCGTCGAGGAGCAGGCACGTCGCGCCCTGGCAGATGGCCTGCGCGAGGATCACGCGGCGCGCCTCGCCGCCCGAGAGCTCGTCGAAGCGTCGCGCGGCCAGGCCTTGCACGTCGCACGCGATCATCGCCGCCGTCGCCGCCGCCAGATCATCGGCACTCGCGAGGCCGAGGCCCGTCTGGCCGGCATAGCGCCCGAGCAGCACGACCTCTTCCACGGCGAAGGGGAACGCGAGCTCGTACTGCTGCGGGAGATACGCGAGGTCGCGGGCGATCAACCGCCGGGCGACGCGGGCCGGATCGCGCCCCCGCACCGTCACGCGGCCGGCCTGGGGTGCGAGCAGACCGGCCAGGGTCCGGAGCAGGGTGGACTTGCCCGCGCCGTTGGGCCCCACGATCACGATCAGCTGACCGGCCTCCACCTTCGCCGTGACCCCCTGGACCACGGCGCGGCCGCCCAGGGCGACGCTGACGTCCGCGAGCTCCAGCACCGCCATGACCGCCCAATATCACGAGAACGCTGGGTGATCGGCGGGGTAACGGTGGGTGACCAGCACTCGAAAAAACTTGGATACACACGCCTACATGACGTACTGAGGGAAAATCATGCGTCGCAGAGCAGAGCGTTACGCGATGAACCTGGCGGCCGACGTCTTCGTCGACGGCAAGAAGCACGCGGTCACGCTCCACGACCTCTCGCGCACCGGCATGTTCCTGCGCACGACGGGGCCCGATGCGCCGTCGCTGCGGGTCGGCAACATCGTCCACATCGCCCTCGCGGCCAGCGGCAAGCGCGTCGTCGCCGCGGCCCGCGTGACCCACGCTCTCGACGAGCACGAGGCGAAGCAGGTCGGCCGCCTGGCTGGCGTCGGCGTGCAGCTCTGCGCCCCGATGCGCCCCGCCGATCATCAGTTCAACGAGACGGTCGCCCGCATCGTCGATCGGTGTGCGCAGCGCATGTCGGCCGCCGATCGTCGCATCGTCGTGGCCGAGCCCGACACCCGGCTCCTCGAGCACCTCTCGTCGGTCCTGGGCGAGGCCGGCTTCATCGTCTCGACCGCCACCAACGGCATGGAGGCCCTCTCGGCCTGCATGCGCCGCGCGCCCGATGTCGTCGTCCTCGCGCGCGACATGCCCATCGTCGACGGCTACCGCGCTCTCGGCGAGCTCCGGCGCCACCCGCGCCTCGCGAGCGTGCCCGTCATCCTGACGTCGGACGATCCGGGCGACCTCGTCGACGCCTTCCACCAGGGCGCGATGGACTTCGTCGCGCGCCCCTTCACGTCCGTCGAGCTCGTCGTCCGTGCCCGCCGCCTCGCGCACGTCGTCGCGTCCGCCCTCGAGCCCACCCTCGACGGCGCCGAGCTCATCGACGGCGGGATGCCCGCCACCGAGCCCGCGCCTCGCGTGGCCACGGGCACCACGCCGCCGCCG
>JALHPV010000098.1 GCA_022842285.1 Kofleriaceae bacterium | reverse complement strand
GACTCTGGAACACGTACGGAGCCGGGAATCAGAGCGCGGTAGCTGTCGTCCCCGGCTGAACCTCGCGCGTCCCGCCTCTGACCCGAAACCATCCTTGGCGTCTATGGCGTCTTGGCGTTGAGACTCTGGAACACGTACGGAGCCGGGAATCAGAGCGCGGTAGCTGTCGTCCCCGGCTGAACCTCGCGCGTCCCGCCTCTGACCCGAAACCATCCTTGGCGTCTATGGCGTCTTGGCGTTCAAATCTCTGTGAAAAGAAAGCGCGCGAGACCGCCAAGGAGCAACACCACCGCTAGCCGCGGTAGCTGTCGTCCTGCTCGATCTTCGAGAGGACCCAGTCGAACTCGCCGCTCGAGACGTGCGCATTGCAGAACTCGCACTTGCCGCCCTGATCGACCTTGAGCGGCGCGCCGCAGTTGCTGCAGTTGGGCGTCGAGATCGCGGGACCCTTGCGGATGGATGACCGCACGAGGGTCCAGTACTCGGAGTACGGGCGCTCGGTGCGCTTGCTGCCCTTGACCACGTCGTTCGATGCCTTCTTCACCACGTAGTCGAGGCCGGTCGCGAAGATGCGGACGGTGATGGCGTCGTAGTAACGGTCGCGCGTGATCTTGGCGAGCTCGGTGCGGGTGATGCGCATCTTCTCGAGCACGTTGCGGAGGCCCTGCTTGTCGTACGCCGAGGTCCAGTATGCGAGGTAGTCGTACATGCCGTCGGAGACGAGGCCGCGGATGCCGGACAGGTCGTTCTGGGCGTAGCCCTTGTTGAGCTGGTCGTAGATGAAGTAGAGGCGGGCGTGAAACGAGTCGCCGGTGATGGCGGGGTCGGACTTCTCGAGCTCGGTCCACGTCCCGTCGACGCCGGGCGCCCGATACGTCGGGAGGTCGGTGCCACGTTCCTCGACCTCGTTGGTGAGCGTGGGCGGGCGCTCGTCCATCGAGCGCAGCGAGATCTCGGAGACCTGCCAGTCGAAGCGACCGTTGTCGACGATCTCGTTGCACGACGTGCACTGCTGGGAGTTGGTGTTCGTGGACTCCCACGGTGCGCCGCAGTTCGGGCAGACGAAGCGACGGCCCGGATCGGGCGGCTTGGTGCGCGCAGCGCCCAAGCGCATGAGGGTCCAGCGCTCGACGGTGAAGAAGGTCGCGTGCTGCGTGGTGGTGTTGGCTTCGAACTCGACCCCGAGCCAGGTGACTTGCTCGGGCGTCTCGGCGAGCTGGAGGCCGACGATGCGCATGGCACCGATGACGACCGAGGCGACCGGGACCCCGGGCGGCGGGCGGGTGGCGAGGGCGCCGCGCGCGCTGGCGTTGACGTAGGGGGCGATCTTCGCGAGCTCGTTGGGCGAGTGACGCGAGCGGTGGGCCGTCGAGAAGAGACGGTAGAGGAAGTCCTCGAAGGTGGGCTGCGAGAAGTCGGGGTCGATGCGACGGAGCGGATCGAGCCTGATGGTGCGCTGGAGCTCGACGGGTGGGCCGGAGTCCCAGTCCTTGTTCTTGTGCTGCTTCCAGGAGCTGTAGATGAAGTACCCGATGATGAGCGCGAGGATCGGCAGGCCGATCTTCGGGTAGTAGATGCAGAGGCGAACGAGGTGAAAGATCAGCTCGAGGATCGCGCCGAGGCCCTCGCCACCGCCGCCGCCGCCGCCGCCACCGCCACCGCCACCGTGCCCGCCACCACCGGAGTAGGACTCGCCGCCGCCGGGGCGCGCCTCGGCGACGCCGATCGCGAACAGGACGAGGAGCGCGATGAGCGCGAGGCGACGCTTCACGAGCTCGCCTCGTCGATGGCATCGGGAAGCTCGTTGACGTCGCCCTCGGCGCGCGGCATCGCCTGGTGGAAGCGCGTCGCGAGACCGGCGAGGACCTTCGCGACGGCCTCCCCCCCGGCGCCCATGGCCGCGGTGAGCTGATCCTCCATCGAAGTGAGCTCGGTCGCGTCGAGGGAGGCCGCGAGGCCCCCGTCGGGGACGAGCGCGACGTCCTGCTCGAGCCACGACAGGTAGACGAGGAGGCCACTGCGGCCCGTGGTGTTGTGGACGCCACGCTCGACGAAGGCGGAGCGGGCGCCCCGTGTCACGTGGAAGTGCCGGAGCCTGTGGGGCGTGAGGAGGCGCTTGATGCCGGGCGCGAGCTCGATGGCGACCCCGACGAGGATGCCGAGGATGAACGGGTCGAACAGGATGGCGACGAGACCGAAGGCGGCGTTCGAGAAGAGCATCGTCGCGAGGCCCGCGAAGGCGGCGAGGGCGCCCACGATGACGTTGGCGTGCAGGTAGCGCGACGAACGCTGGCGGAAGGAGATGACGACCTCGACGGCGGAGGTGGCTTCGATCGCCTCGACCGCGCGCCCGAATGCGACGCGAGCCGGTTCATCGAGGAACTTCGCGCTCACCCTGCCGGAACGGTAACACGCGCGAGGGTGGCGGCGGCACGGCGGTCGGGCTTGCCGTTCGCGTTCAGCGGTAGCGACGTCACGAGCGCGACCTCACGCGGGCGCGATGATGACGGCAGGGCGGCGCGCCAGCTCGCCGTGGCCCGGGCGAGGTCGAAGTCGGGGGTCACGACGAGGGCGGCTGCGACGAGCTGCCCCCAGCGCTCGTCGGAGACGCCGAACACGAGGGCCGCCGTGATGCCGGGGAGCTTCGTCAGCACCGCCTCGACCGCGAGGGGATGCACGTTCTCGCCGCCGGTGATGATGATGTCATCGACGCGACCGACCACGACCAGCGAGCCCTGATCGTCGAAGTAGCCCAGGTCGTTCGTCGTGAACGGCGATGGAAAGCGCGGACCGCCGAGGTAGCCGGTGGCGAGCATCGGGGCGGTGATCTGGATCGGCGCCGGCTCGGCCTCCGTCCCGGCGGTGAGCGTGACGCCGCGCAGCGGCACCAGCGGTGCGGTCGGATCGCCCGCGCGGTCAGGCGTCGCGGTGGCGATCTGCCCGAAGGTCTCCGTCATGCCGTAGGTGCGGAGGAACGGGACGCCCCGCGCGGCCGCGCGCGCGAGCAGGGCCGGGCTGGCCGCGGCGCCGCCGAGGAGGATTGCCCGCAGCTTCGGTGGCGGGCGCCACGTCGGATCTTCGAGGAGCGCGGCGAGCTGCGTCGGGACGAGTGACGCGAGCGTGCAGCGGGCGAGGGCCGCGGCGAGCGAGTCGCCCTCGCGCACGAGCTCGACCGGCACCTTCGCCGCATGACACCGCGCGACGACGGCGAGGCCACCGGCGTGGGCCGTCGACAGGGCGAGGAGCCAGCGATCACCATCCTGCCAGCCCAGGTGCGCGGCGCTGGCATCGATCGCCGAGTCGATCGCGCGCCGGGAGAGGACCACGCCGCGCGGTTCGCCCGTCGACCCCGACGTGAACAGCACGGCCGCGGTCCCCGGCGGAACCTCGGGGGGCTCGTCGAGCGGCGCGGCGACGAGCGCGATCGGCGTCTCGGCATCGAGCGCGGCGCGGATCGCATCGAGCGTCTCGGGGGTCCGCTCCGCGACCACCACGCGCGCACGCACGCCGCGGTAGCCCGCGAGGGCGGGATGGTCGGCCACCCCCGCGGCGAGCGGACTGTCGACCAGGCTCGCGACGAGCCGGACGGCCTCCGTGCCGATCGGCCCTTCGAGCGCATGCGTGATGACCACGCCGATGCCCCGCGCGCGCGCGCGCTGCGCCAGCCCGAGGCACGCGAGGGCGCCGCCGAAAAGGGTCGGCTTCAGCACGAGCGCCCCGAGCCCCGGCAGCGCGAGCACGTCGACATCGCGCCGCTGGCTCAGCGCCACGAGGCTCTCGTCGAGAGCGAGCGGCACGGCGCGCTTCGTCCCGAGGAGCTCGACGGTGTCGACGCATGGCTCCTCGACGAGCTCGATGGGAAGCTCCGCGAGGAGGTCGAGGTACTCGTCCACGCGCTCGCGCGGCCACGCCTGGTTCGCGTCGAGCCGCAGCGGCACCCCCGGCGCGGCGGCGGCGATCGACCGGACGGCCCCGATGTCGAACGGCTCGCCGACCTTGATCTTCAACGCCGCCGCCCCGGCCGCGATCGCGGCGCGCGCTTCGTCGGGCGTGTCCACCACGTGGGCGACTCGTGTGGGCGCCGGCGCCGAGATCCCGAGCGCGCGCATCACCGCCGTCTCCAGCGCGAACCGCGCGCTCGGCGACTGCGCGGGCACGGCGCCGACGAGCTCGACGAGCCCCTGCATGCTCGCCTCGACCCCGAACGGCAAGAACTGCGCGAACGCCCGCACCACGCGGCGCGCATCCTCCAGTGAATCGCGCGACACGCCGGGCAGCGGAGCCGCCTCGCCGCGGAAGCGCTCGCCGGTCGCCGTGACCAGCTCGACGATCAGCGCGCTCCGCTCGGTGCGTCCGCGCGCGGCGCCCACGGATGCCATCGTCCACGTGGTCACGCTCGCGTGCAGCTCGGTGAACGTGACGACCACGCTGGCTCCTAGAGCGCGAGACCGACGGCGAAGAGCAGCCCGTGGAGCGCGAGCAACGCGCCCGTCGCGGCGAGCAGGCCATTGAACTCGTCGCCGGTGACCGCGCCCACCAGGCGCTTCACGCGCGAGATCGCGAGCGGCACGGTCAGGAGGGGCAACGCCGCGAGCGGCCGGCCCGTCAGCGCGAGTCCCGCTGGCACGATGTACGCGACGAGCAGCAGGGCCGCGTACTCGACGAGCGCACCCTCGCGTCCGAAGCGGACGGCGAGCGTTCGCTTGCCCACGCGCTCGTCACCGACGCGATCGCGCAGGTTGTTCACCACGATGATCGCGGTCGCGAGCGCCCCCACCGGCACCGCCGCCCACCACGCGAGGCAGGGCACGTGTCCGAGCTGCACGAAGGCCGTCCCGCCCACGGCCACGAAGCCAAAGAAGATCATCACGAACACGTCGCCGAGGCCGTTGTAGCCGAGCGGGTAGGGGCCGCCCGTGTACGCGATGCCCGCGAGGACCGACGCGATGCCCACCGCCGCGATGGGCCAGCCGGCCACGGTCACGAGGTACACCCCGAAGACGCACGCGACGCCGAACGCCAGGGCCATCGCGCGCTTCATCGCGCCCGCGGAGATGAGTCCGGCGCTCACCGCCCGCGTCGGTCCGAGCCGGTCCGGTCCGTCGGCGCCCTTCTCCGCGTCGAACACGTCGTTCGCGAAGTTCGTCCCGATCTGGATCGCGATCGCGCCAGCGAGCGCGGCCAGGGCCGGACCCCACGCGACCCCACCGCTCGCCCGCGCGACCGCTGTTCCGACGACGATGGGCACCACCGCCGCCGGGAGCGTCTTCGGCCGCATGGCAGCGATCCACACGCTCATGGGTCGCCACCCATGGCGGCGCGGCGGACATCGCGCGCGCCCGTCGCCGAGACCGGGGCGTGGATGACGGTGACGCGCCGGTGGGCGAGGGCCTCGCTGACCGCGGCGCGGACCTCGGCGGGGTTGCGCGCGGTCACTCCGTGAGCGCCGAGCGTCGTCGCGATCGCGGCGGGATCGATCGCGGGCGGCGTGAGCCAGTGGTCGGCGAACGCGGCGCCGAGGTCGGCCTTCGCGACGGGGAGGCCCGCGAAGATCTGACCGCCGCCGTTGTCGAGGACGAGGATCGCGAGGGGGGCCTGATGCGCGCGGGCCGCGAGGAGGCCGCCGAGGTCGTGCGCGAAGCTCACGTCGCCGAGCACGAGCAGCACCGGTGCGCCGGCGCGGGTGGCCCCGGCCGCCGACGCGATGAGGCCATCGATGCCGGCGGCCCCGCGTTGCGTGTACACGGGGTGCGTGCCCGCGAGCGCGGGGATGTGATCCACGGTGCGAATCGGCAAGCTGTTGCCGATCTGGAGAGCAGCCCCGTCGGGCATGGCGGCGAGTGCGGCGGCGAAGGCGGCCGTCTCGCTCGTCGGGTGCATGGCGAGCGCCGCCTCGAAGTTCGACGCCGACGTCCAGCCTGCCGCCGGCATACGGTTCGAGCCGTCGGTCTCGGCGGAGATGGCGGCGGCGAGATCCGCGGCCGTGTCCGAGACCCCGCCGAGGAGCACCGTCGCGGCCGACGAGTCCGGATCGCGCCACATGGCGCCCGAGATGATGATGCGCTCGGTGCCGGCGGCCGTGCAGCGCGCGAGGAAGCCGGGCCACGCCGTCGCGACCGGATCGGCGCCGACCTCGACGAGGATGCGCGGCACGTGATGGGTCGCGCGCAGGTCGAAGTCGTCGACGAAGGTGACCTCGGTCGGGCGCGGGCCGAAGCGCAGCTGGCTGCCAGCTTCGGCCACGATCGGGTAGCCCGACTGCTCGGCGAGCGCGAACAGCACCTCGCGCTCGAGGCTGGCGGGGAGGGCGCCGGCGACGATGAGACCGTCCGGTTCACGGACGATCCGCGCCGCCGCCCGGTCGATGGCGGTCAGATCCGGCGCGAGGCGGGGCGGGGCGAGGACGATGGGACCGGCGAGCGCTGCCGCATAGGTCGCGAGCGCGCGCTCGGCATCGGTACCCGGCAGCGCGGGCTCGAGCGGCTTGCGCAGCCCGACGTTGAGATGCACCGGTCCGGGCTGCGGACCGAGGGCGGTGGTGAGCGCCTGTACGAGCGTGCGGCGCAAGGCGCGCACGGCGAGCTCCGTTCCGACGGGGGAGCCGGCTTCGTACGACGCCCGAACAAACGTGCCGTAGAGGTTCTGCTGGGAGATCGTCTGCGACGCGCCGCAGTGCTGGAGCTCGGGCGGCCGGTCGGCAGTGATGGCGACGAGCGGGATGCCCGCCATGCTCGCCTCGACGAGGGCCGGCAGGTAGTGCGCCGCGGCCGTGCCGCTGGTGCAGACGAGGGCGACAAGCCGGTTCGTCGCGCGCGCCGCGCCGAGGGCGTAGAAGGCGGCCGCGCGCTCGTCGACGAGCGTGACCTTGGCGAGCCGGTCCTCGCGGGCGAGGGCCGCGACGAGGGGCGTCGAACGCGACCCCGGGCTCACCACGCACAGCGCGACGCCGGCATCGGCGAGGGTGCGCACCAGCAGCTCGCACCAGATCGTCTGCACGGCGGCCGACATCTACGTCGGGTCGGCTCCGCCGAGGGCTCCGAGCATGGCACGTAGCTTCAGCTCGGTCTCGACGAGCTCGCGCTCGGGGTCGGATCCCGCCACGATGCCGGCCCCCGCCCAGAGGTGGACCTTCGAGCCGGCGAGGACGCCCGAGCGAATGGCGACGGCGAGCTCGCCGTTGCCCTCGAGGTCGCACCAGCCGACGGGCGAGGCGTACCAGCCACGGGCGGCTTCGTGCTCGCGGATCCAGGTCACCGCCGACGTGGTGGGCGTGCCACCGACGGCGGGCGTGGGGTGGAGCCGGGCAGCGAGCTCGAGCACGTGCGTCGGCGTGGCGAGCTCGGCGCGGAACGGCGTGTGGAGGTGCAGGACGTGGCGCAGGGCGCGGATCCGGGGGACCGTCGGCGCATCGACGCGCGCGCCGACGGCGGAGAGCGCATCGCGGATCGCGGTGACGACGAGATCGTGCTCCCAGCGATCCTTGGCGCTCGCGAGCAGGGCGTCGGCGGCCGCCGCGTCGGCGACCCGCGAGGTCCCGGCGAGCGCGTCGCACGTGACCAGGCTCCCGTCGCGCCGCACGAGTTGCTCGGGCGTGGCCGCGACCAGCGCGCCGGCGCCGGGGGGACGCACGAGGACCCGCGTGCACTCGGCGTGACGGGCATCGAGGGCCGCGAGCAGGGCCTCGGGGCGCGCGGCCCCGGCGAGCGCGAGGCCGTGGGGACGAGCGGCGACGACCTTGCTGAGCTCACCGCGCGCGATGGCCGCGGTGATCGCCTCGATGCGGCTGCGCCACTCGGCGGTCGCACCGGGGAGGTGCTCGACGATGGTGGGCTGCTGCGTCGAAGGAGCCTCCGCACGTACGGCGGCGCGCCAGCGAGCGAGATCGCCGGCGTGGCGGCTCGCGTCGTCGGAGGCATCGAGCGCGAGCAGGAGGTACGCGCCGTGGTCGTTGGACACGTACGTCCAGCGCGGGAGCGCGAACCACGCGTCGCCGAAGCCCGTCCACGGCGCCTTGTCCGCGGCGCCCGGTGCGAACGCGGCGCCACCGACGAGCCGCGCCCGGAGGAGGGGCCACGCGCCGCGGGGGCCGTCGATGTCGCTCCCGGCATCCGCATCTCCGCGCTCCTCGGAGACCGTCACGCGCAACCGCGACGTGGCGGCCACGACCTGCTGCCAGCGGGTGTCGCCAGCACCGCGGAACTCGCGTGCGACGCCGACGCCGACGAGCACGCGGACCTGACCCGACGGCGCGGACCACGCGAAGATGGTCTCGGCACCGAAGGCGGCGACGAGCTGCGGCGCGGGCACGCTCGGCATCGGATACGCCACGAGCGTGAGCGCATCGACGTCGGGACGGGCGGCGACCGTCGACCTGGACATCGTCGACGGGGCGGCGGTCATACGACCTCCGACGGGGTGGCCACGTACAGCGTGCACGCGCCGAAGGTGAGCGGGACGACCTCGAGGACGTCGAGCCCGCAGGTGCGCATCATCTCGGCGAACTCGGCGGCCGGCGGGAAGGCGGCGATGGAGCGCTGGAGGTACTTGTACTCGCGCGCGCCCGAGAGGAGGGCCCCGAGCTTGGGGACGACGTGGCGGGTGTGAAAGCGCGCCGCGCGCGACATGATCCCGCCCTTCGGCTCACCGAGCTCGAGGACCGCGATGCGGCCGCCGGGGCGCACGACCCGGGCGAGCTCGCGGAGGCCGGCGGCGCGGTCCGGGACGTTGCGGATGCCGAACGCGATCGTCGCCGCGTCCATCTCGTGGTCCTTGAAGGGCAGGGCCTGGGCATCGCCGACGACGAGGGTGACGCGATCGTCGAGCTTCCGCTTCTCGAGCTTCTCGCCGGCGATGGCGAGCATCTGGTGCGAGGGGTCGAGGCCGATCACGACCGCACCGGGTCGCGCCCGCGCGATGTCGATGGCGAGGTCACCGGTCCCGGTGGCGACGTCGAGGACGCGCGGGGTCTCGCCGAGCTCGAGGGCGCGCACGGTGCGGCGCCGCCAGCCCTTGTCCATCCCGAGCGAGAGGACGCGGTTGACGAAGTCGTAGCGCTTCGCGATGCGATCGAACATCGCGCCGCTGCCGAGCCTGAGCTCGGTCGATGGCTCCGCGCCGCCCGTCGGCTGGTTGGGGGCGGTCACGACGTACGCTCCAGGGAGGCGAGGGCGACCGTCTGGAGGGCATCGCGGCCGCTACCGGCGGGCAGCTCCTCGAGGACGGCGAGCGCCCGGTTGACGTGCTCCTCGGCCAGCGCGCGCGTGGCGGTGAGGGCCCCGGTGGCGCGGACCGCGTTCGCGATACTCACGAGCTCGTCGCGCGCCGGTTCGGCGGAGAGCGCGGCCTCGAGGCGCGGGGCGAGAGCTGGATCGCGCTCGAGCGCGACCACCAGCGGGAACGTGACCTTGCCTTCGCGCAGGTCGGCGAGCGGGTCCTTGCCCGTCTCGCCCGTCGACGCGTAGTCGATCTCGTCGTCGACGGCCTGGAACGCCACGCCGAGGTGCAGCCCGTAGCGCTCGAGGGCCGCTTCGGCGGCGGCCGGCAGGCCACCCGCCCGAGCGCCCGCGACCATCGCCCACCGGAACAGCGCTGCCGTCTTGCCTTCGACGATCGCGAAGTAGTCCTCGCGGGCGCCGGTGAGCTTGCCGCGGCGCTCGAGCTGCACCGACTCGGCGATGATCATCTCGTCGATGATCGACAGCATCTTGTCGAGCATCCCGTCGACGCCCGTGCCCGCGATCTTGCGCAGCGCCGCCACCAGCAGCCAGTCGCCCGCGAAGATCGATGCGGCGTTGCCGTACACCACCGCTGCCGTCGGCTGACCGCGCCGACGCTCCGCGAGATCGACGACATCGTCGTGCAGGAGCGTCGCGCCGTGCACGAGCTCGACCGCCACCGCGAGGCTGCGCGCTTGCGGCGAGAAGCCCGTGCCGAGCTTGCTCGCGAGGGCGACGCACAGGGGACGAAGGTGCTTGCCTTTGAGGTCCAGCAGATGCTGCGCCGCCTGCTGGACGAGGCGTGCCCCTTTCGGGAACCGATCGAGCTCGGCCCCGAAGTCGGCGAGGTCCGCCTTCACCCAGCGATCGAGGCTCGCGAGTCGGTCAGCGAGCGAGGGAGCACCCCGCGTTCGGCTCACGGTGGCCAGGCGGTCGAGTACGAGCTGGTTCATGGCAGTCCTTTGGATTCGCCGGGTCCGTTCAAAGATTCTTGAAACATTTCTGGATCGGGGCTGAACCAATGTCAAGTCATCAAAAATACGACGCTTTGCAGCAAACAGGACACGTCACGCAGGAGCCGATACAATTTTCTTGGTGCCCACTGCGCGACGCGGTCGCGATCTGCGGCTCGTCAGCCGTTGTCACGTCGAGTTCGATCGACTGGCGGGCACCGTCGTGGCCGAAACCGAGGATCTATCCGCTCGGGGCATCTACGTTCGCACCGATGCGCTCATGGCGGTCGGCGAAGAGACGGATCTTTACGTCACGCTCCCGACCGAGCAGACCATTGCCCTGTATGCCCGCGTCGCGCACGTCCTGACTCCCGCCGCCGCGCACGCCCTCGGCCGCCACCCCGGCATCGGCTTCGAGCTCCTCGGCCCCGACACCCCGGCGCGCATCCAGCTCCGCGCCTTCCTCGACAACCTCAAGGCCGAGGTCACGAACCAGGGCCTCACGACGACGACCCAGGTGATCGTCGTCGAGCCATCGCCGCCGCTGCGCACGCGCATGGCCCGCACCCTCGAGGCGGCCGGCTTCAAGGTCACCGCCGTCGCGAGCGCGATGGAAGCCCTCTCCGCCTGCACGGTGTGGCGCCCGGACGCGATCGTCGCCGCCGCCGAGATGGATGGCATGACGGGCGTCGACCTCATGTACGCGATGAGCGATCACCCGACGCTCGCCGAGGTCCCGCTCGTCCTGACCGGCGGCGAGAGCGACCTCCACCGCCTCGAGGCCTACCGGGCCGGCGTCCGCGACTACGTCCCCCGGCCGTTCCTCGACGAGGAACTGCTGATCCGCGTCCACCGGGTGGTCGCGCCCGCCACCAGCGCTGCCCCGGGCCTACGCGGCTCGCTGCACGACATCGCCCTCGGCACCCTGCTGTCGCTCTTCGAGTTCGAGCGCAAGTCCGGTGTCCTCTCGCTCCAGCGCAAGGGCGAGGTCTCGCGCCTCTTCCTCGCCGACGGCCGCATCCTCAAGCTCGAGACCACGGATGCGGGCTCGGCCAAGTCGCGCATCATGAAGCTCCTCGACTGGCGCGACGGCCAGTTCGAGTTCGCGCCCACCGCCGTCACGGGCAAGGACGAGGTCAACATCCCCGTCACGGCGCTGCTCCTCGAGCACGCTCGCCGGAGCGATGAAGCGAAGGCGCCGCATCAGGTCATGCCCGCGCAGGTGTCGTCGGCGGCCATCGGTATCCCGATGGAGTCGTCGATGTTCGCGCTCCCCGCGACCGACAAGGACCAGTCGTTCGAATCGTGGTCCGGCGTCATCCCGATGGGGCCCACCACGAACCCCGGCATCGCCGTACCGACGCTGAACCCCGGCACCAACCCCGGCATGGCGGTGAACCCGGCGACGGCCACGCCGCCCACGCCGACGCCGGTTGTCCCGTCTCCGGTCGCGCCCGTGACGAAGCAGACCGCGCCGATGGCGGCGCAAGCCGCGGCGAGCCCGCCGAAGCAGACCGCGCCGATGGCAGCACAACCCGCGCCCGCTTCGTCACCGTCGCCGACCGGGACTTCGCCCGCGGCTGCCAAGCCCCGGCCCGCATCGAAGCCGGTGACGCCGTCGTCGGTGGGAATCGGTACCGTCGCGACGGGGTCGATCGGCTCGGCGCCTGCGGTCTCGCTGCCCGCTGCCCCCACATCATCCGCGCCCACGAAGGCGCCGCCGTCGAAGCCGGTCGTCGCGTCGCCGCTGCCGAGCGTGCCCCGCGCCGTCGCGCCGTTGCCGCCGAACATCACGAAGCTCCCGAGCGAGCCCTCGGTGCTGATGAGTGCGGCCACGCCTCCGGGCGGCAGCGCCATCGTCGAGGAGACCGTGATCATGAACGCGGCGCCGTCCGGCATGGGCGAGGACACGATGGAGGACTGGGACAACGATGCGCACTCGCTCGACGCATCGGGCACGATGTCGCTCGACGCCTCCGAGCTGATCGAGGACGCCGAGCCGGAGCAGCGGCCCTCGCAGCCGCCATCGCTGCCGCCACCGCCGCCGGTCAAGCCACAGGCGAGCGTGCCGCCGCAGCCGCCCAAGAAGGTGAAGGCGCAGTAGGCGCGCTACGGATTCGGCGGGGGCGGCGGCGGATCGATCGATTCCCACGGGGCGTTCGCACCGAGGTATTCGCCCCATTCGAAGCCGGAGTCCTCGAGCTGCTTCACCTGATCGGGCGTGAGGATCTTGCCGATGGACGCCTCGCTGTCGCCGAGGATGGTGCCGAGGCCGCCGGCGAACTCGAGCCAGCCGGCGACGTTGCGCTCGTAGGGAGAGAGCTGGCCGTCGGCGATCGCCTTGTTGGTGTAGGCGAGGACATCGTCGTAGGTCTTGGTGAAGGCCTGGTCGAGCTGCGCGGACTGCTCGGGCGTGACGTTGGCCTTGGCCTCGGCCTCCTTGCGGGCGTCGGCCATGCGGTCGCGCGGGAGGGCGAGGCCGAGCTTGATCATCGAGCCGATGCGCGCGCGGTACTCCTCGTCGGTCTCGCCGGGTTGGCGACCGAGCATCTCCCGCATCTCCTTCGTCCGCTGGGCGCGGCGCTCGAGGCGCGATGGCTTGGCGTCGTCGGGATCGGGGAGCGAGGGCGGGATCATGGGCAGGTCGATGCGGGCATCGCGGCGGCGGCCGCTGCCCGGGCTGGTATTGGCCCACGGGTCGCTCGTCTCCGAGGGCGTCGCCGCGGTCGTGGTCGCGACGGCGGCGGGGCGGGTGGCGAGCTGCGCCCGCAGGTCGCGGTTGGCGACGAACAAGTAGACCGACGCCACGACGCCAAGCGCGGTGGTGACACCGAGGATCCGAGACGCGCTCGTCATCTTGGAAAGCGTAGCAAGGTACGATGACCCAGGATGGCCAAGCTCGAGCAGTACCTGCGTAGCATCGAGAAGTTTTCCGCGACGGGGGCCATCCTGTCGTCGGGACAGGCAATCGTGCTGAAGTTTCCCGCGGGGGACCGGGCCGCTACCCAGGTGACCCCGCACGAACAGCTAGTCGCGATGATCCGCGAGGTGGCGCCGGCGGCGGCGCTCGCCCTGATCGACGCGAACCGGCCGGCGCGGTTCGAGCTCGAGCGGTACTCGGTGAGTGTCGCGGGGCGGCCGGGCGCGTGGCAGGTGACGATCGAGACCGGAGGCGTGCCGGCGATCGACGGCGGGCCAGCCGCCGGCAGCGGCGCCGACGGGCGACGCGGGAGGGTCGATGACGGCGTCGAACCCGATATGGCAATCGAGCGGGGCCAGTACGAGGCGCCGGCGATCGGGGTCATCGGGGCGGCTCCGGCGAGTGGCAGCGCCGTGCTGGACCAGCTCACGCGCAGCGCACGCGGAGCCCGCGCGAACGACATCTTCTTCACGGCGGGCTTGCCGGCCCAGCAGCGGGTGGCCGGCGAGCTGGCGCAGCTCGGAGCGCCGATGGATGCCGAGTGGATCTCGCGCGAGCTGGGCCTGATCGCACCACCGGAGGCACGGGCGGCGTGGACCGAGGGGAATGGACACGCCGTGTTCGCGTACGGCGATGGGGTGGGCCGGGTACGGGTGACGCTTGGGCGCGACCGGCGCGGGCCGACGGCGGCGCTGCGCCTCCTGCCCGACGAGCCGCCCATGCTGGACCGGCTGAACCTCGCGCAGACGGCGCCCTGGCTCGATGGGGCCGGCCTGATCCTGGTGGCGGGGCCAAGTGGGGTCGGAAAAACCGTGGTCCTCGCGGCGCTGGTGAAGACGCTGGGGGATCGGAAGCGGCGGGTCGTGGCCATCGAGGATCCGATCGAGCTGGTGCAGGCCGGGGAGTCGATCAGTCAGCGCGAGGTCGGTCACCACGTGGCCTCGGTCGCGGCGGGGATCGCGGCCGGGGTGGCCGAGGGGGCGGATGCCATTGCCGTCGGTGCGGTGACGGATGCGCACACGGCCCGGGCGATGGCCTCGGCCGTCGCGGCTGGCCATCTCGTGCTGGCGACGGTGAATGCGCCGGCCGCCAATGCCGCCCTCGACCGCGTGCTGTCCCACCTCACCGGTGACGACCGGGATAGTGCCCGTCATGTCCTGGCCGGTGCCCTCATCGGGGTGATCCGCCCGACCGTGTCCCGGGAGGGGCGCCGGTATGAGGTGGTTGCAGGCAACCGCCCGGGAGTTTGAACACCGGCGAAAAGCCAGGATACACTTCGTGACGCAGCCTTGACTGAAGACTACCGCGAAGGCGGGACGCTCATATTGCAGCGACCCTTGGGGCCGGTGGAAAAGAAGCCACCGTCCGGTGAGGCGTGTCTGGTCAACTTGCACCCGCCGGGACCAGAGATCGGCCGGCGCATCCCGCTCGTGAACGCGCAGTACATCGTGGGTCGCGATAGCGAGGCCGGGTTCGTGGTGTCCCGCAGCAGCGTCTCGCGCCAGCATGCGCGGCTCTGGACCGACGAAGACGGCGTCTGGTGGGTCGAGGACCTGAACTCGACCAACGGCACGTTCGTGAACGAGCAGCGCCTGAATCGCGCGGTGCGCATGGACGACTCGGATCAGGTCCGCTTCGGCGACGCGATCTACAAGTTCCTGTCGGGCACGAACATCGAGAGCGCCTACCACGAAGCGATTCACAACATGGCCATCCAGGATGGCATGACGGGGATCCACAACAAGCGCTACTTCATGGAGTTCCTCGAGCGCGAGATCGCCGTCGCCTCGCGCCACGGGCATCCGCTGACGCTCGTGATGTTCGACGTCGATCACTTCAAGAAGATCAATGACTCGGCCGGCCACCTCGCCGGCGACGCGGTGCTGAAGGACCTGACGGCGCGCATCAAGCCGCGCATTCGCCGCGAGGATCTCTTCGCCCGGTATGGCGGCGAAGAGTTCGCATGCGTGTTGCCCTCGACGGCGCTGCCTGGCGGCATCGTGTTCGCCGAGCATCTCCGCACGATCATCGAGGAGCGGCCGACGGCCTTCGACAACCAGGTCATCCCGTTCACGGTCAGCCTCGGCGTCACGACGATGCACCGCGAGAAGGACGTCGACCCGGGGACCCTCATCAAGCGCGCCGACGAGAATCTGTATGCGGCGAAGCGAGGCGGGCGTAATCGAGTAGTGCCGAGTCTCGCGGATCTGCTACCCAGCAACGCGTGAACAAGTCGGTGGACGACCTCGGGTGGCCGACGCTCGTCGAGCACTGGGCCAAACGCTGCGCGACGCGGCGCGGAGAGGCGCACGTGCGCGCGTGCCAGCCCTTCGCGACGCTCGACGAAGCCCGCACGCGGACGGCCGAGGTCACGGAGGCCCGCGCCCTGGCCGCGCGCGACATGGCGTTGCCCCTGCGCGGGATCAGTGACATCGCGGGGGCGATCGAGCGCGTGCGCAAGTCCGCTGCTCTCGATGCCCCGGAGCTGGTGGCCGTCGCCACGACGGGGCGCGCCTTCGCGAAGCTCCGCTCGCACCTGAAGACGCACGCGACCGTCGCTCCGAAGCTGGCGGTGCGCGGCGAGGCCCTCGCCGATCTGGGCCACGTGTTCCATCCGATCCTCGATGCGTTCGACGCCGATGGTCGGCTCGTCGATCACGCGAGCGATGCGCTCGGCCCGCTGCGCAAGACGCTGGCGTCGCTGAAGGTGACCCTCGAGAAGCGGATGGGCGAGCTGCTCACCGACGAGCGCTTCGCGCCCTACATCCAGGACGACTACTACACGCAGCGCGAGGACCGCTACGTGCTGCCGGTGCGCACCGACGGCAAGGGCTTCGTGCGCGGCATCGTCCACGGCACGTCGCAGAGCGGCCAGACGCTCTTCATCGAGCCCGAGGAGATCGTCGATCTCAACAACCGCGCGAAGCTCGCCGAGGCCGACGTCGCCGACGAGGAGCGGCGGATCCTCGTGAAGTTCTCGGGCTGGGTCGCCGAGGAGGCGGCGGCCTTCGTGACCGCCGGTGACATCGCCGAGGTGCTCGACGTGATCGCGGCGGCGGCGGTGATGGCCGACGACACCATCAGCTCCGAGCCGATCCTCGACGAAGAGCCGCGCATCGCGCTCCTGCACGCGCGGCATCCGCTCATGCTGCTCGCCGACCGCCGCTGCGTCGCGAACGACATCACGGTGGCCGCGGGCCAGACCCTGCTCATCTCCGGCCCCAACGCGGGCGGCAAGACCGTCGCGCTGAAGACGGTCGGGCTCGCGGCCCTGATGGCGCGGCACGGCCTGCACCTCACCGCGGAGAGCGGGACCGCGATCGGCTGGTTCCCCGACGTGCGCACGGACATCGGCGACGCGCAGAGCCTCGAGAACGAGCTCTCCACGTTCTCCGGCCACATGGTGAACCTGCGCGAGCTGCTCACCACCGCCGGCCCGGGCTCGCTGATCCTCATCGACGAGATCGCCGTCGGGACCGACCCCGAGCAGGGCGCGGCCCTGGCGCAGGCGGTGCTCGAGGCGCTCGCGGCCCGCGGCGTGACCGCCATCGTGACGACGCACTACGAGCGCCTCAAGGCCCTCGGCGCGACAGACGCCCGCTTCGCCAACGCCTCCGTCGGCTTCGATCTCGCGAAGCTCGAGCCCACGTTCAAGCTGCACCTGGGCACGCCCGGCAGCTCCGGCGCCCTCGCGATGGCGACGCGCATGGGCATCGCGGCGAGCGTCGTCGAGCGCGCGCGTGACCTCATGGGCCCGCACGTCGCCAAGGTCGAAGAGCTCCTCGCGAGCGTCGCCGATCAGCAGCGCCGCATCGAGGAGGAGCGCGCCGCGCTACTCGCCGAGCTCGAGGCCGTCGAGTCCGATCGCGCCGCGCACCGGCTCCAGCGCGAGCAGATGCAGCAGCGCTTCGAGAAGCAGACCCGCGCCGCGCACGGCGAGGCCTTCGCATCGCTCAAGGCGGCCCGCCGCGAGATCGAGGACATCCGCCGCGAGCTCCGCGCCCGCGCCGCGCTCATGACCCCCGAGGACGTGAAGGACGCCACGCGCGCCCTCTCGACCCCCGGCGCCGTCGTCGCGCAGCACGAGCCGAAGCGCCCCCTGCCGCCGAGCCACGCTCCCCGGCCCGACCAGCTCGTGCCCGGCGCGCTCGTCATCGTCCCGAAGCTGGGCCGCGCCGAGCTCGTCGAGGTGCTCCCCGACGACAAGGTGGAGGTCCGCGTCGGCGGCATGCGCTCGATCGTCCCCCTCGCCGACGTGATGATGGACTCGCATCGCAACGCGCGCCGAGCCGGCATCGCCACGCGCGCGAAGGCCGAGGCCGTCACCGATCAGCCGACTCCCCCGGTGGTCCTGGTGAACGGCGTCCCCGCCGGTGGGCGGGCCACCGCTCGCACCATCGAGACCACGGTCGACGTCCGCGGCAACCGCGCCGACGAGGCGGTCTCGCACGTCGATCAGTTCGTCGACGAGGCCCTCATGGCGGGACGCGAGGCGATCTTCATCATCCACGGCCACGGCACGGGCGCGCTGAAGACGGCGATTCGCTCGCACCTCGGCGGCCACAAGGGCATCGACAAGTTCCGCCCCGGCGAGCAGAACGAAGGCGGCGACGGCGTGACCGTCGCGTTCCTCCGCGGGTAACTCGCACATCGTCGCAGGGGGCCGACCGGTCAGACCCCTGCGACACCCACGGCCCGCGCCTCGGATCTTCAACGCCAAGGCGCCAGGGAACGCCAAGGTCAGAAGAGAAGGTTCAGGCGCTTCGCGCCCCAGAGTGCGTCGGGGCGGCGCCTCGCTCGCGGCGCGCCTGGTGTACTCCACCGAGCTCATCAAGCCCTGGTCGGACGACCTGGTGCCGCCAAAGGCGAACTCGCGAACCTATCGCTTCGTCTTGGCGCGCTCCTCGAGCAAGCGCGGATTGTCGAGCTGCGGTGCTTCGAGGTCGTTGGTCGTGATCGGTGCGCCTTGGATCACGCAGGCGGCACCACCGACGATGATGAACTCGACTCCGGCGTCGCACAGTCTCGCGAGCAACGCGGAGAGGTCAGTGGCCTTCGGGTGCGGCGCCATCTCGGATCCGGACGAGGGACTGGGCCATTCGAGATGCCGATCTCAACCGATCCCAAGGCGATTGCTCGAGTGAAAGAGCAATGAGGCTGCGGTCGACATCACCGATGGCGTCACGGACCTCCGGATCGAGCTTCGCCACGAGCGCGGCGATCTCGGCTGGAGATACGTTCGAGTCCACAACCAACGCTAGCAGGCCTCGAGCATCGAGTCCGACTTGTTTCATGCGCAAGTTGCGCAGAAATCATGTCGGACCTATTTGTTTGTCGTCGACAGGGTCAGGGTGCCCGTGTCCTCGACGATCTGCTCGCCGACGGGGCCGGTCTTCGTCGTGAAGCGCACGTGCATGGTCGAGTGCAGCGTAAGTGTGCCCGCGGTCGCGAGCGGCTTGGACGGGTCAACGGTGATGTCGCCCTCGAGCGTGCGGACGAGCGCGATGAGGTCCGCGTAGGTGCCGGGCGGCAGCGCGGGGTCGGCCACGAGCTGCGGCTCACCCATGCGGGTGATGGTGACGTGGAGCTTGAGGCCGGTGGCCGTGCGCTCGTCGAGGCGGTAGGTCGCGGTCTGCTTGAGGTAGACCGGGCCCTGCCGCATGTTGTGCGCGACGGTCCAGGTGGCACCGATGCCGACAGGCTCGGCGGGGAACGGCACGACGACGGCGAGCATGCGCTGGGCGATCTCGTCGCGCGCGGGCAGGGTGCTCGGCGAGCCGGTCGGATCGTCGAGGAGCGCGATGGGACCGAGCTGGCCGCGGTCGTCGAGCGTGACCCGCACGCGGCGCTCCTTGAGCGTGCCGGCGAGGCTCGCGACGTAGGCCTCGGCGGCGGGCGTGGTCGGGCCCTCGATCGTCGGTGGCTTCACGTGGACCACGATGCTGCTGGCGGTCATCGCGACCTGGAGGTGGTCGGTGATCGGCGGCACCGTGACCGGTGCGGAGAAGTCGACGCCCTCGAGCTGGCGCGTCGTGAGCTCGGCCTTGATCGCGTGCTCCGACGACCCGTCGGCGCGGGTGTAGCGCAGAGGCGCTAGCTTGCCGGTGCCCGGCGTGGTGAGCTCGAAGGCGACGACTTGCGGCAGCACCGGTGGTGGGACCGTCTCGGCAGACATCGTCGGCGTCAGGTCGCGCACGCGGCGTACCACGTTGTCCGGGGCGCCGGTCGGCGTGGACGTCGCGGAGCCCGACCCCGAGCCACGGGTCGCGGGGGGCAGGTCGGAGCGCTTGTCACCGCAAGCGGCGAGCGCGAGGAGGAGCAGGGCGGTGCGGATCATTGCGAGACGACGCGAAAGTACAACGTGTAGTAGGAGTCCTTCTCCTTTGGCGCCGGTAACGCGAGCTTCTGTACGAGGGGCTCGATGCACTTGATCGCCGCGTCGAGCTCGGCCTGCGAGCCCTGCTCGATCTCGACCGACTCGATCTGCACGTACACGCTCTGCGAGGGGGCCGGCGGCGGCGGCGGGGGCGGCGGAGGCACGCGACGGGCGCGCGGCGCCTGGAAGAGGTCGATCTGCGTGCGTGGACGCACGACGGGCGTCGTCGATCGCGGGCCGACCTTCTGCGTCCGCACGCCGATCACGGTGTAGGGCACCTTCGCCATGCAGGCGCGCATCGCCGGCATCCCTTTGCGGACAACGCCGTCCGCGACCTTGAGATCCAGCGACGCCGTCCCCGACATGCGCTCGACGGACTCGGGGAAGTCGATCTTCTTCAGATCGCGGAGGTGCTCGTCGGCGCGCTTCTTCCACGGGGAGTCGGCCGCGATCGCGACGAAGCGCCGGAAGTAGACCAGGGCGTGCTCGGCGCGCGACTGCTCCGATGCCTCCGACGCGAGCCCCATCAAGTAAACGGCCTCGCCGGTGCCCAGAAACGGCAAGGTCGGGTTCCGCAGCGTCGAGAGCGAGCGATCCGTCTGCAGCGCGAGCCGCGCCTGCTCCAGGGCCTCGGCGGGCCGCCGCGCACGATCGTAGGCGCCCGCGAGCAGCCAGCGCACGAGGGCCTGCGAGGCGGCGGTGTCCATCATCTCGCGCGCCGCATCGAGGGCCGCGATGGCCTCGTCGAGCTTGCCCATCGCGATGCGAACCTCACCGAGGCGCATCCACAGCTCGCCGTTCGTCGCCCCGCTCGCCGCCGCGTCCGCCAGCGTGCGCTCGGCATCGGCGAGCCGGTTCGCCCGCGCCTGACACAGCCCCAGCTTGCGCCGCAGCTCGACGCTGCTGTCATCGGTGGTGACGAGGTCCGGCCCCGTCGTCTTCGCCCACGCCGCGCCGAAGTCGTCAGCGCACCGGTCCCAGCTCTTCACCATCATGTGCGCGTCGCCGCGCATGCGGTAGCCGCGGGGGTCGCCCGGCACGAGCGTGATGGCCTGGTCCAGCTGCGTGATCGCCTCGGCGATGCCGTTCGTGCTGCGCTGATCGAGCTGCTGCTGCGCGAGGGCGAGCAACGACTCGTAGGGCGCGCGCTGCGGATCGATCGCCGACTCCCAGAGCATCGACTTCGCCTCGTCCTCGGCGTCCTTGTCGACGGGCTCGGGCGGGTACTTCTTCGACTGCGCCCCGACCGTCGACGCGGCGATCAGGAGTAGCGCGCACGCACCGGCGATCCTCACTCGCGGAACCCCCGCTTCGGCAGGCTCCGCAGCGGCGTGCCGGCAGTGGTGAGCAACTGGAGGTGCTCCTTCGCCCGCGCCTGGTACATCGGGTGCGCGCCCGAGTGGATGAAGCGATCGAAGTTGTCGACGGCCGCGCGAGCATCCCCCAGCGACTCGGCGATGAGGCCAAAGTAGTAGAACTGCTCGCCGTATGGCACGAAGAAAGTGTCGCCCTCAGCGACGGACTCCGAGAACTCTTGGAACGCTTTGACTCCAAGTTTCGTGATGATCTTGCGGGCGATCGTGGCGTCGCCCGCTCGGTCGAGCGCCACAGCGTAGCCATACCAGGTCGATGGATCGCTGCTCCGCCGGCAGGCTTCCCGGTACCACTCGATCGCACCGTCGAGGTCGCCGAGCATCATGAGGGTCTCGGCGAGGTTGTTGTAGACCTGTCGATTGCTGCCGAAGCCCTCGACTCCGCTGCGGTCGAGGATCGCCTCGTAGTCCCTACGCGCCGCGATGAGCGAGTCCGTCGTCCCGAGCTTCGTGTTCAGAATCGCACGGTCGAACAAAATGTTCTGGGAGATCAGCGTGCGTGACGGGGCGACGCTGGAGAGCGTACTCGGAGAGAACCGGGGGTCCAGCGGCGCCAAGGACTCGGCGGCATCCCAGGCCTCGACGACAATACTCGCCGCCGGCGCGCTGAACGAGCTCGCGTCAGGGCACCCGCGGAGTGGCGGGTACGCGCCGCTGAGCGACAACGAAACCTGGCAGTCCTCGAAGTAGAACGAGTACATCGCCTCCGCGATGCGAAAGTAGGGCTCGGCCGCGGTCGGCTTCGCAGCGGCGGCGCGGCGGTAGGCGTCGATCGCGTACTTGAGTTGCTGGCGTCGTTCGGATGTCGAGCCGCCCTCGACGTTCGCGACCAGCACGTGGTCATCGCCGACGCGCAGCGCGAGATCGTACGTGTCCTGCGCGGCCTGCTCGTCCTCCGTACGGATCGCATCGTCCCAGACCCCCGCGTGAGCGGGCGTCGCGACAGCGAGCGCGAGGATGAGAGCGAGCGACTTCACGGGGAGGGCGTGGGGATCGGGATGCCGCCGGGCCCGACCGGATTGTTGGGGTCCTCGGGCGTGGCGCGCTTGCGAGCGTCGATGAGGGCGATGTGATCGAGGGCGCGGTGACGCCAGAGCGCGTCGGGGATCGCGGAGTAGGTCGCCCACTCGGCGCGCGCCTCGACGTAGCGCGCAGACGCTTCGTACATGAGTCCACGGTAGTAGTGCACGTCCTCGGGGGGCGACATCGGAATGCGCGCCAAGTCGTCGAGTATTTGGTTCTTGAAGTAGGTCGCACCGTTTTGCGCGAGGCCGGCCTGGAGCTTCTCGAGCTGGTCGAACGCGGCCGCGCGCTGCTCGTTGCGGTCGTACTGGACGGCGAGGGCGAAGGCCACGAGCGTCACGCCCGAGCCGTAACCGTACCCGTAGTACTGCGCCACGTTCGAACCGTTGGCGGCGATGAGGGTGTCGAGCGCGGCCGTGATGTCGCCCTTCGCGGAGAGGGCGTGGGCGAGATAGATCGCGGCCATCGCGTGGGCGCGCCCGGGGTCGTTCGCCGCGCCGTAGCCCGACGGGGTCACGGTGCCCTGCGCGTACTTGAGGAGCCCGATCGCTTCGTCGATCTTGCCCAGTCGAATCTGGAGCGCGCCGTACCGGGCGAGGACATCGTGGTCCGCGTGATCGAGTCCGTTGGCGATCTTGATGTGCGCATCCCACGCCTCGATCGCCTGCGCGGTCATGCCCGCTTCATCGGCGGCCCGACCGAGGAGACCGAGGATGCCCAGGTCCGTCGGCGCGAGCGCGCGCGCGTGCTTCATGAGGTGGTACGCGTCGGTCAGGTACTTGATGCGCTCGTCGGCGGCGAAGGCCGTGTCCCCCGTTAACGAGGCCTCGACGGCGTTGAAGAGCTGGGTCGCCTTGTTGCGAAGCGTCTCGACCTCGTAGAAGTTCGGCGTGCCGACGTCGCGCCAGAAGTCGCGCTTCTCGATGACCGGCTCGCCATAGCCGCGATAGCTCCGCGCCGAGGCCTTGCCCGAAGCGAGGGACGCACCGACGGCCAGCGGGAGGATCCACATCCAGCGCACCGCATGATTATGGAGGCGGACTGGAGCTGGTGCCAGGGAGCCGGGGACCCAAGGCCGCGCCTGGGGATTCGGCCTCCGATCGGCGCCCGAGGCGCATCCGGGAGGAGGCAGGGGCCCCCGGACGGTGTCGTGCAGGATCAAGGTGTTACAGGCGTCACGGGGATCCTCCGGGGGCCTACAGAGTGGCGCGGACCTTGCTGTATCCAGCCACGTGGATCGGGGTGCTATCGCCATCGCGTCGGAGCTGTTCGAATGCCGGCACTACGGCAGCGCGGTCGCGACCTGCTCGTCGGTGCTCGAGGATGACCCGGCCTGTGTCCCGCTCCTGCTGATCCGCGCGCGGTGCTTCATCGCCATGCGCCGCGATGCCGATGCCCAGGCCGACCTCCGGACGATCATCCAGATCGACTCGCGCTGCGCGCTCGCCTACCGGCTGCTCGGCGAGCTGGCGGCGCGCAAGGACGAGAACGCGTCGGCCGCCATCTTCTTCCGCGAGTCGATTCGCCTCGACCCCGGTGATCAAGACGCGCGGGACTGGCTGCTCGTGGTGGATCCCGCGGCCGCGGCCATCCCGATCGCGCGGCCGAGTCGTTCGCGCGCGCCGGTCGCGCCACCGCGCACCGCGACCAACGCGCGGTCGCTGAGTGCACCCG
>JALHPV010000097.1 GCA_022842285.1 Kofleriaceae bacterium | reverse complement strand
CGCCCGTCGAGGCCGCGCCGCCGCCCGTCGCCACCACGCCCGGCACCGGGGCGGTTCGCGCGAGTGGCCCCATCTCGTCGGGGGTCCCCACGAGCACCGAGGGGACCGAGGTCTCCGAGTCGTACGTCATCTCGAGCGCCCCGGTGCCGCGCACGACCGGGACACTGACCGTCGTGGCTGACGATGCCTCGCGCACCGCGATGCGCGCTCGCTGGGAGCACCTCGCCGACTCGATGGTCGACGAGGCGGCCTTCGGGGAGGGGGCATTCGGTGACGCCGGCGAGATGTCCGCCGGCAGCGGCAGCGAAGGTGGATCTGAGGCCGCGCCGCTGCCGCCGCCGATCATCATTCGTCCGCGGCAGCGCAACAGCGAGCCGTCGATCGCGCCCGTCGCCCCCGAGGCCTGGAAGCCGGGCACGACGTCGGAGCTGCGCGGCAACGTCGAGGCGTGGGCCGAGGCTGCGCCGCTGCGGGAGCCGACGTTCATCATGAACGAGCACGCGCCGGCGCCGAGCCCGCCCACGGTCGGTGCGCTGGGCGTGCCCGCCGTCGCGCCGCCCACCGCCGCGGATACCTCCACGAGCTCGTGGTCCCCGCCGCCGCCGCTCGCCGATCTCGTCCGGACACCGGAGCGTCGTGACGATCACGAGACCGACGACGAGCTGCCCGAGGGCGACGACGACGAGCTCGCCGGCCTCGATGACTTCGACGATCCGCTGGTCCTCGGCGACATGTCAGCCGGGCGTCGTCACGGTCTCTCACGGCTCGGCGGCTCGCCGAACGTCCGCGCCTCGACTCGCATGTCGGGACGTCTCGAGGTCGTCGACAGCACCATCGGTGCGGAGGATCCGTCGGCCTCGCTCGTCACGCCGCCTCCGACGCCGCCGCGCGCGAGCGATCCGATCGGGATGCCCTTCGCCGAGCCCGACCGCCCCCTCACCATCGATCCGTCGGCGAGCTCGGGGCCGCCCGCCGAGGGTCGTGACTTCGCGCGCCAGCTGCGCGCCAAGATGTCGATGATGGCCCAGCGCCTGTTCCAGGGCGGCGAGGCCAAGGCCAACGATCTCGGTCCGCGCCACGACGCCAGCACCGAGTTCGATCTCGCTGCACTCGGCGAAGAGCCGCAGATCGGCGGCGGCGTCACCGAGATCGAGTCGCGGCCGAGCAGCCGACCCGGCAGCGTCGAAACGCCGCTCACGTCACCGGGCACGTGGAACACGCAGGTGCGCGAGCGCGGCCTGCCCGATAGCGGCGAGCTCGCGCGCGGGGTCTCCGATGCGGCGATGCTCCTCGCCAAGATGTTCGCGACGGGCGCGACGGGTCGCATCACCTTTCGCCGCGACGAGACCGAGAAGGTCGTGTTCCTCGACCAGGGCCGACCGGTCTTCGCCTCGTCGAGCGATATCCCCGATCGCATGGGCGAGCTCCTCGTGCGAGAGGGCAAGATCACGGCGTCCCAGTACGAGCGCTGTCAGGCCGTCGTCGCCGAGAGCGGACGCCGCATGGGGGAGATCCTCGTCGACTTCGGCTATCTCAAGCGCCGCGAGCTCCTGCCCGCCGTGCGCCGCCACGTCGAGGACATCGTCTATTCGTTGTTCGGCTGGGACCGTGGCACGTACGAGATGACCACCGACGAGACCCCGTCGACCGAGCGCATCCGCCTGTCTCGCCACGCCGCCTCGCTCATCCTCGAGGGGATTCGCCGGAAGCTCGATCGCACGAGCCTCGAGAAGCTCATCGGCGGCGCCGCGACCGTGATCGAAGTCCCCGACCGCGAGCGCCTCGGCGGCGTGCTGAACCTCGGCGATCTCGCGCCGGAGGAGCGCGCCGCGCTCGCCGCCTTCGATGCCCAGGCCGACCTCGCGCAGGTCGCCCGCGTCGCCGGCATCGATATCGCCGACGTCCTCCCGCTCGCCTGGGGCCTCGTCGTCCTCGGCCTCGCCACCGCGCGCCGCGCCGACGTCGAAGCGCCCGACGAGAGCACCGCCCTCGTGGGCGAGACCGACCTCGCCATCGATCGCGAACGCGTCCGCGCCCGCTGGCAGCTCGTCACCGAGGCGGACTACTTCGCGCTCCTCGGGGTCCGGCGCGATGCGACGGCCTTCGAGATCCGCCGTGCGTACCAGAGCGCACGCCGCGACTTCGCCGCTGACTGCTTCCCGAACGACCTCCGCCGCGAGCTGGCCCGCGAGCTCGATGACATCGCCAACGTGCTCGACGAAGCCTTCCGCGTTCTCCGCGACGACCGGCTCCGCGTGACCTACCTCGCCAATCTGTACGACTGATGAAGATCGTGTTCATGGGTTCGCCCGACTTCGCCGTCCCGTGCCTCCGCGCACTCGCCGGTGCCCACGAGGTCGTGCTCGTCGTCTCTCAGCCCGACAAGCCCGCGGGGCGGGGCAGCCAGCTCACCGCCCCCGCGGTCAAGGTCGCCGCACAGGAGCTCGGGCTCCCCACGTTTCAGCCGAAGAGCGCGCGGACCGGCGAGCTCCGCGACGCCCTGAAGGCCTCGGGGGCCGAGCTCGCGGCCGTCGTGGCCTACGGCAAGATCCTCCCGAAGGACGTTCTCGAGGCCCTGCCGCGGGGCTGCCTCAACGTTCACGCATCCCTCCTGCCGAAATACCGCGGCGCTGCGCCCGTGCAGTGGAGTGTCATCAACGGCGAGCGCGAGACCGGGGTCGCCATCATGCAGCTCGACGAGGGCATGGACACCGGTCCGGTGATCCTCGAGGTCCGCACGACCATCGGCGCCGAGGAGACGTCGGGCGAGCTCCTCACGCGCCTCGCGCCCATCGGTGCGGCCGCGCTCCTCGAGGCGATCGCGGACCTCGAAGCCGGTCGCGCCGTGGTCACCCCGCAGGATCATGCCGCGTCGACGCACGCCCCGATGCTCGAGAAGGCGCACGGCGCGATCGACTTCACGCTCCCCGCGGCCGCGGTCGCCGCGCGCATTCGTGGCGTCGATCCGTGGCCGGGCGCGCAGGCAACGCTGCGCGGGCAGGGCGTGAAGCTCTTCCGGGCGCTGGCGCATCCGGCGTCGGCGTCCGCCGCACCCGGCACCGTCGTCGCGATCGACGCCACCGGGGCGCATGTCGGGTGTGGCGACGGCAACGTCGTCGTCATCCGCGAGATCCAGGCCGCGGGCCGCAAGCGCATGCCTGCGCAGGCCTTCGCCGCCGGCCGCGGGATCGCGGTCGGGGATGTCCTGGGGGCGGTCGGCTCCGAACCGAGCCCCACATCGTGACCGCCCGCGATCTGGCGCGCCGCGTTCTCGAGCGCGTGGCGAAGGACGGCGCCTGGGCCACCCTCGCCCTCGACGCCGAGCTCGCTCACTCGAACCTCGACGAGCGCGACCGGCGCCTCGTCTCCGAGCTCGTCTACGGCGTCCTCCGTCACCGCACGCGGATCGATCGCGCCATCGCGCTCCATGCCGATCTGAAGAAGACACCGCCGAAGGTCGTCCTCGCCCTCCGCCTCGCCGCGTACCAGCTCCTCTTTCTCGATCGCGTTCCGGCCTATGCGGCCGTCGACGATGCGGTGAAGGCCGCGCGCGCTGCCGGCGGACCCAAGCTCGGCGGCTTCGCCAACGCCGTGCTCCGCAAGGTCAGCACCGTCCGCGAGCCCGCTCTCCCCGCGGATACCCTGGCCAAGCTCGAGGTCCTCCACTCCCTGCCACGCTGGATCCTCGACGAGCTCGTGGCCGCCGCGCCGCCCGCGCAGCTCGAGGCCATCGCCGCCGCCTTCGGCGAGGCGCCCCCACTCGTCGCGCGCGTGAACACCCTCCGCACCACCGTGGACGACGTCACCGACGAGCTGCGCGAGGCCGGCGCGACGGTCACGCCCATCCCCGACATCCCCGGTGCCCTTCGCCTCGACGGAGCGGGCGATCCCGGCCGCAGCCCATCGTTCCTCGCGGGCCGCTGGACCGTTCAGGACGCCGGGGCTCAGCGGGTGGCCCTCGCAGCTCGTCCGCGCGCCGGACAGACCATCCTCGACGCCTGCGCGGGCGTCGGTGGCAAGGCCACGCACCTGGCCGAGCTGTCAGGCGACGCGGCGCGCATCGACGCCGCCGACCTGTCGAAGACGAAGCTCGGCCTCCTCGACGAGGCCCAGCAGCGCCTCGGCCTGACCTCGATCCGCACGCTCGTCTGCGATCTCACCGCACGCGACGCACCCCTCGCGCCCACCTACGACGTCGTCGTCCTCGACGCCCCGTGCTCCGGCCTCGGCGTCCTGCGGCGGCACCCCGACGCCAAGTGGCGCCTCCTCCCCGACACCGTGCCGCGCATGGCCCAGCTCCAGCGCCAGCTCCTCGCCGCCATCGCGCCGCGCGTCGCGCCGGGCGGGACCCTCGTCTACTCCGTCTGCACCTTCACGCGCGCCGAGGGCCCCGAGCAGGTGAAGGCGCTCCTCGCGAGTGACCCGACGCTCCGCCTCGTCGAGGAGCACCGCACCTGGCCCCCCGACGCCGACGCCTTCTACCTCGCACGCCTCGAGCGCCAGTCCACGGCGAGGTGACACGTGTCGCAGCGCGGGCCCTGCTTGCCCGCGTGAGGGTCCACGTGACATGTCGAACATTGCGTGGCGACCTGCTCGAACACGAGCCGCCCGGATGCGCTTCGCGTCGCGTGGCACTCGACGCACGGCACGGCGGCGTGGCCACCTTCGAGGGGGAACGGCGACTTCGCACCGTGATAGAGCGCTTCGATCGGGGGCGGCATGTGGAGGCCGCGCGTGTGGCAGTTGGTGCACTGGTCAGGCGGGAACCGATTATCGTGCGCGGTCGCGTGCGCGTGACAGCCACCACAGAACGCCCCGGGGTTCTTCTTCTCGAACTGCGTCGGGTCGGTCCCGCGATGGCAGTCGCGGCAGCGCAGGTGGTTCTGGTGGGGGTGCGACCAGCCTGTCTGACCAGCGTGGTCGAAGACGATGCGCTTCGATCGCGCGGAGGGATGGCAGGCGGGGCAGCCGCCCTGGATCGCATCGAAGCGGCCCGCGTGCGGATCGGACTGGGGCGCAGCGGAGGCGACCGCGGCGAGGACGACCAGCGCCGCGACGAACTTCAGAATCGGTAGGCCACCCGGAAGAACCCGGTGATGCCGGTCACCGTGGGGTCCGCGGGCTGGCCGGCCGGGGTCACGCTGAAGCGCGACAGGAAGAGGTTCCCCATCGCGAACCAGTCGCGGTTGATGCGGTAGAAGCCGTTGCCACCGAGGGAGAGGACCGAGCCGGTGCTCGAGCCGAAGCAGGTGTCCTGGGCGAAGATGGTGGTTCCCATCGGCGAGGCGCAACCCGTGCCGAGGGCCTTGTCCTTGGTCATCGTGTAGCCGACCTCGGCTTCCCACTCGCCACGGCCCTGGCTGAATTCCTTGCTGGCGCTGAAGCGGACGGCCGTCACTTCGCTGCGCTGGAAGGCGACTTGCCCCACCGCCAGGGTCTTCGTGGCGTCGAGGCTGAGGCGCGTGCCCTTGATCGACTGGCGATCGGTCACGCTCAAGTAGACCTCGATGCCGCGGGCGGCGTTGAGGCCGATCTGGGTCGTGCCGTCGGGCGCGAGCAGGATCACGCCCGGTCGGAAGCGGAACGCGACGGAGGTCGTGATCTCGAATCGCTGGAGCTCGCCGAGCCCGGCCGAGAGGCCGCCGCGCGCACTGTTAGAGGCGAGCCGGAGGATCTGAGCGTCGTTCTGGTACACGGCGCTTGCTGGCGGGATGGCGTTGCCGGTCGTGATCGCCGGATCGAGGAAGGCGTTCGCCTGGACGGCGAGCGTCTCGGTGTCGACGCGGTTGAACGAGCCGGTCAGGCGCAGGCGCTGGTTCGGGCGGTAGTTGATCCCCGCCGAGACGTTCGTCAGCGCGAAGCCGGCCGAGCCGACGAGATCGATGATCGCGAAGTGATAGGCGTCGAAGGCCCTGGCGGACCGGTAGTAACCGTTCGAGACCGCGAACACACGGGGCGATTCGTCGGCCGGCGGGAGGGGCGCGAGGACAACGCCGCCGATGGCGCCGTGGGCATTGACCGTGCGATACGCGCCGCCGAAACCGCCCGCGCCGACCAACCGCCCCGACGGATTGAGCTGGTTGTCGGCGAGCTTGATGTAGTCGGTCGTGAGCGAGCGCGAGCCGCGCAGGGGGAAGAGACCGCCGAAGCCGAGGAGCGTGAACGTCTCGCTCTTGGCGTAGTCGACGCGGACGCCGTCGACCTTCAGGGCGCCCAGGTCATTGATGAACTGGCGGCCGATGATGATGTCGCTGCGCTTGCCGCTGCGCGCGAGCAAAAGCTCGCGGATCTCGTACTCGTTGGTGCCGTTGAAGCCGGACTGGATCCGGTTCGGCTCGGTCGTGCCGACCGTGGCGTTGCCACTCACGTAGTTGTCGGGCGTCGTGACGAGGCGCGCCCGCGCGTCGATGCGAGCATCCCAGCGACCTCCGCCGATGTGTCGGAAGTCCGTCTGCAGCCGCAGATCGGTGAACAGGCGGCTGAACTTCGAAGCGGCCGTGCCGAACGCCGGGTTGGCAAACGCCCCGCTGCTCTCGCGATACAGGAACGAGCTGGAGGTGACGCTGCCCTGGATCAGCGTGCCCTTCTTCGTCGCCTTCGTGTCGACCTTGTCGACGAAGAAGCGGTCCTTCTCGAACAGGTTGGTCGCGGTGCCCGCGCTCACGTCGTGGCCGCGCAGGTCCTGCTTCTTGAACTCGGCCGCCTTCTTTTTGATCGGCTCGCCCTTGTCGTTGACGATGACCTCTTCTTCGTCCTCGTCCTCGAAGTCGCTCGAATCGACGAACTCGTCGTCGTCCTCGCTGGCGGCTTCTTCCTCGTCCTCGTCCGTGGTGACGATCGCCTCATCGTCGTCGCTCTTGGCCTGCGCGGTCCCGACGCCCACGAGCCATGCGGCACATCCGAGTGCGAGGGCACAGGCGGTCTTCATCGGCAGACCGAGTTCCTCGGGACTCCGTTGCCGTTGACCCACGTGTTCGTGTTGTGGCAAGAGCCGCCCGCACACGTGTTGACGCTGCCGCTCCTGCCTTCCAGGTGGGACTCCGGCGCATCGTCCATGTGGCAGCCTTCGCACTGCGCCGTCGTGCCGGCGTAGTTGCCGTTCGTGTGGCAATCGAAGCACGCGATGGTGCGATGCAGGCCCGTCAGGTTGCAGCCCACGCGGCTGTGATCGAAGCGCGCGGGCGCGAACGACCACTGCGTGTGGCACTCGCCGCACTTGGGCGAGAGCGAGTTGTTGTGGATGTCGTCCTGACGGTGGCAGTTGATGCAGAGGTTGCCGCTGCCGGCGAGCGGACGGTTGTCGCGGTGGCACCGCTCGCACGCGATGTTGTTGTGCGCGCCCCTGAGCGAGAACTCGCCGACGTCGTGGAGCGGCTTGATGTCCTCCCACGTGCGGGTGGTGTGGCACTGCTCGCAGCCGGTGCCGTATTGGCCCTTGTGGACCTGCGGCTCGGGGTGGCAGCCGAAGCACGTCTGCGGGCGCGGCTTGAAGGTCACCGACGGATGGCAGTCCGCGCAGCGGACCGCGAGGTGCTTACCGTCGAGGCGGAACACGCTCATCGTGTTGTGGTTGAACAGGTTGTCGCCCGTCTCCACGTGGCACTTCTCGCACTCCTGACCGAGGCGACCCTTGTGCGCGTCGTCCTCGGCGTGGCAGCCGACGGCGGCGCACTCGCGCGGCGTGTCCTTGAACTTGCGGGCTTTCGTGTGGCAGCTCTCGCAGGTGTTGTTCAGGTGCTCGCCCTTGAGTTCGTAGCCCGGCGTGCCGTCGGGGTACTCGTCGACGTTGTGCTTGAACTCGAGGGCGTCCCACGTGCCTGACACGTGGCAGGGGAGGCACTTGCTACCGAGCTCGCCCTGGTGGAGCGAGTCCTCGTGGCAGCGCTCGCCGCAGTTCGGATCTTCGTGCTCGAAGGTCGTGTTGCCCTTCTTGTTGCGCCCCGTATGGCAGTCCGAGCAGGGCACGCCGTCGTGTTCCTTGACGAGCGGGAAGTTCGAGTTCGGCCCGTGATAGACCTCCTCGAGCTTCTTCTCGTTGACCTTCACGATGCCGGGCTTCAGGTGGCAGTCGAGGCACTGCTTGTTCTTCCACTTCTTCTCGTGGACGTTGGCGTGCTCGTGGCACCCCATGCAGTCCGCGCCCGCGCCGAGCTTCTCGAAGTCCGATGGTCCCTTGCCGCGGTGGCACGACCGACACGCGACCTTGGCGTGATCGCCGGTCAGCGCGAAGCCCGTCTGCTTGGCGTGGTTGAAGATCTTCGACTTCCACGAGGTCGTCGGGTGACACGTGTTGCAGCGCGGCGGGTTGCCGAAGGCGCTGAAGCGGGTGCCGTGGCGATTGTCCTTCGCGTGGCAAGTCTCGCAGTTGTCCTCCGGCTTGGCCTCGCCGAGCGCCTTGGTGTGGCAGTCGTAGCACTTGAGGCGCTTGTGAGCGCCGAGCTCGAACTTCGTCCGCTCCTCGTGATCGAAGAACGGCATGTCCTTGTTGTATTGCTGCTTGAAGTTCTTGAACGTCGGCGAGTGGCACCACTCGCAGTCCTTCTTGTCGAAGAGATGGTCCTTGTGCGCTGTCGCGTGACAGCCGCTGTTGCCGCAGTTGTCCGCGTCCGCGAAGGGCAGGTTGAAGACGCTCTTCGGGTGGCACTTGGCGCAGCCGACATCCTTGTGTGAACCGAGGATGGGCATGCCCGCGTCCTTGCGGTCGTCGTGGTTGAAGTCGAGCGTGCTCTTCGCTGGCTTCCACACGCTCTCGCCGTGGCAGCGTTCGCAGCGCAGCATGTCCTTGCGCTCGAACTTGTGCGGCTGATCGTTCTTGTGGCAGCCGCTCGAGCCGCACAGCTTGTCCGTGCCCATGTACGTCTTCAGGCCGGCCTTGTTCTTCGCCTTGTGGCAGTCGGCGCAATCGGTGTTCTGGTGCTTGCCGCGAAGGGGCCAGCCCGTCTGGTCGTGGTCGAAGCCCTTCTCGCCACCCTTCACGAACTTCCAGCCCATGAGGTCGTAGTCGCGGCCCTTGTGGTCGAGGTGGCAGGACTCGCACTTCTTGCCCTTCACGCTCGGCGACGCGTGGTAGCCCTGGCCCGCCCTGATGCGCGCGCCGAGATCCTTGTGGTCGTGGCAGCCAAGGCACAGATCGTTCGACAGGTCCTTCGTCCCGTTGACGTGACAGTCGTTGCATCGATCAGGCGCATCGAGCTCGGCGTGACTCTTCGCCAGCCGGCCCGGGGGCTTCGAGAAGAAGTCGCTCTGCGCGTAGGCGACGTGCGGCCGGCTCGTCAGCACGAGCACGAGAGTGACGAGCGAGGCTACTGCCAGGACGCCAGTGACTAGACGGCGGTTACCAGTTCGCACGTGACCACGAGAGATAGATGTGAGCCACCGAGAAGGCCGTGAGCAGGACGGTGAATGGTACGTGAACCTTCTTCCACGAGTGCAGCAACAGTTGCGCCTTGGGCGCGACAACTTGTCGCCGCGAGATCACGATCATGCGGGCCGCACGGCGGGCGAGGTCCTTGCGGGTCACCTTGTCGACGCCGAGCTTCTGGAGCCGGGCGCGTCGCGCGAACGTCTTCGGGTACTTTCCGATGTCCTGGAAGATGAGCCACCAGAGGGCACGCGTCACGCTGACGGACCGGGCCACGCTCTGCGCCTTCGCGTGGTTCTCGGCCAGCTCGCGATCGATCTCGGCCATGGGCACCGTCAGCACCGGGCGAGCGCGCTGGAACGTGCGCTCGTGGTCGAGCTCTTCCAGCTCGACGCCGCCGGATAGCTCGGGCACCTGGGTGTAGAGGTAGCGGCCGAGGAAGCCGGAGATGACGACGATCACCATGCTCCAGAACGCCAGCGACACCCACGTGTCGAGGCGCAGCACGGAGTGGAGCGCGACGAACATCGGCCCGACGGTGCCCGCCATCAGGTGGAAGTCGAACCACATCGTGTTCGACGCGAGCCAGCGGAAGGCGCGGATGCGCCGGAACATCGGATAGATCGCGGCGATGGCCATCAGGATGACCCCGATCAGCCCGGTCCACGTCGAGAGCTGATCGCCGGGTCGGAAGCTCACCTTCTCGAGGAGCCCGGCGAGCTCGGCGTCCGCGTTCTCCGGCATGGCCCGCACCTGGGTCATCAGGTACGACATCGTCGGCTTGTACGTACGGAGGAGGGCCTCCGCCATCGCGACCATGAACGCGGCGAGACCGACGAGCCAGAAGAGCAGGGGCAGATACCGGCCGCGCTTCACCTTCGCCGTGCCGCCCGAGCGGACATACGTGCCCTCGGTGAACGGCATCACGGGCAGGACTTCCTTGCGGTCCTTCTTCGTGAGGTCCGCATCGAAGCCCGTCTTCGCGAGCTCCACCATCTTCGGCGAGCGCTCGCGGAACAGGTCGTACGCATCGAGCTCGATCAGCGAGCCCGTCGGGCATGCCGAGATGCAGGCCTGATCGCCGTAGGTCGCGCAGTGATCGCACTTGTTGGCGATGCGGCGGGCGCGCGCCACGCGGGGCGTGCCGGGGCCGAACTTGAGCGCGCTGCGCTTCTCGAGGCGCGCCATGAACGCCTTCTTGAACGTCGGCGCCTCGGGCTCGACCTCGACCATGTCGATCGCGCCGTACGGGCAGCTCTGCGCACAGGCGGTGCAGCCGGTGCAGGTCGCCTCGTTGATGACGACCTCCTTACGCTTCTCGTCGTACTTGATCGAATCGTACGCGCACGGATCGATGCACCGCTGATCGGTGCACGTGCGGCACGTGTAGATGAAGTCGAGCATGCCGAGCTGGTAGCCACCCAGCGTCAGCCGGCGGGCGCCGTAGCGTTCCTCGCAGGCCTCCTCGCACTGCTTGCAGTCGATGCACAGGCCGAGCTGGCGAACGCGGACCTTCTCGCCCGAGACGCTGATGCCCTGGCGCACGAAGAAGTCGAGGAGCTCCTGCTTCACGCCCGAGACCCACGCCAGACGCTCGCGCGCGATGCCGAGGGCGCGGCGGAGTCGGTGCTCGAAGAAGGGATAGCGGACCGCGAGCTCGGCGAGCCAGCGCTGGTCGATCGTGACGAGCGACGACGGCGCGGTCGTGTAGAAGGCGATCGGCTGCCCCCGGGCGGCGGCGAGGGCGCCCGAGTTGAAGATGTCGCCGTTCATGAACAGCGCGACGTTCTTCAGGGCCACGCGCGCGAGGGGCGGCGGCTTGATGAGCGACTCGGCCTCGCGCTCTTCCTTGCTCGCCTGCTCGTGGGCGATCTGGGCCGCGCGTCGCTCCGACAGATCGTGCTCCATGAACACGGCGGCCGCGACCTGACCCTGAGCCACATAGACGACGGGAGCAGGGGCTCCCTGCGCGAGGCCAATGGGGTCGAGGACAAATGCATCGCGCTCGACGTGACGAACGGAGATCCCGCCCTGCGTGATGGCCGCGACGAGATCGCCCGAGTCGATGCCCTCGAGGATCGGGAGGTAGCGGACCAGTGCGTAGTCCGACTCCAGATGCGGTGGTACCATTCCGGTCGGTCCGACCGGGACATTGCGCTGGATGGCCAAGTTGGACATCGATACAGCCACGCGAAGGCTGGCAAGTAGCAAGGGGCGAGCCCGCCCCCCCATGCCCCGCGTGACGTTTGATTCTAACAGGATGCAACGTTTGCGGGCAGGGGGAGGGGCGGAGTCCGGAGGACCCGCTCGGTACCCCTTGTCACCATGGGTACGGTTGTCCATGTCCGCGTGTTTCCTCGGTGTAATGTCCGCTCCCGCCCGCGGCGATCAGGTGATCCCTGATATTCCCGAGCGACGGACCCCACCCGCAACGCCCCGCGGACCCGATGGGCCCCCCCTCCCGGACGTCGGTAACCTGGACGGCACGTACCTCTGGCTGGGGCCAACGGGCAGCGCGAGCCGCATCGATGGCGAGTGGGACTCGACCATCGGCGCCGAGCTGGCCCTCGTCCGCGTTCGTGAGTCACGACGCCTCGCGGTGCTCGGGGTGTCCTTTGGCGCGACGAAGTGGACCCAGCGCGATGGCGGTCGCCTGTGGCTCGACGCGGTGATCGGCACCCGCGCGCTCGGGCCAAGCGCGGGCATCACCGTCGGGAGCTTCCTCGAGCTCGCCGAGCTGGCCCGTCCCCGGGCCGGCGCCTCGATCGGTGTGTGGATGTTCGCGGGCGTCACGCCCTATGTCCGCATCGGCGCCGTGTCCGAGCTCGGAGCCTTCGTCGACCTGGGGCTCCACATCGCGCTCCCCGCCTGGCGTTGGCGTTGATGCGTTGACATCTCGGCGGCCGCGAGGTACCTAACCAGCCCTTCCCCGGGGTGTAGCGCAGTCTGGTAGCGCACTTGGTTCGGGACCAAGGAGTCGCAGGTTCAAATCCTGTCACCCCGACGAGCCGCGGAGGTCCACATCGGACCTCCGCGGTGACCTTTTCGGACCGCGTAGCGCGGCCACGAAGCCCGCGGGATTGGTCGCGCGACCACGAGTTCCGCAAGCCCGGTCGAAGGACTAGTGTTAGGGTCCGCCCGTGGTGGCCACAGCTCCGGCGGTCCTTCGCACAGCGTCGAAGCTCTCCGTGCTCGTCGTCGATGACGATCCGGACGTCCGCGAGTATCTGCACGACTTTCTGGCCGCCGAAGGCTTCGACGTCACGCCACTCGCCGATCCCACCCAGGCGGTCGAACGCATCCGCGACGAGGTGTTTCACCTGGTCGTGCTCGACCTGATGATGCCCAAGCTGTCGGGCCTCGATCTGCTCGCCCAGATCCGCGCCGTCGACGACGACATCGCGGTGATCATCCTGACGGGTTACCCGTCGCTCGAGACCGCGAGCGCCTCGATCCAGCACGACGTCTCGGCCTACATCCACAAGCCATTCACGCCGGCCGAGTTTCGCGACGTCATCGCCCGCATCGCCAAGAAGAAGGGGCTGGTGCTCCGCCGCGAGGACGAGCTCCACGCCGCGATCGGCCGCCAGATTCGCGACCTCCGCAAGGCGCGCGGCCTGACGCTCAAGCAGATGGCGCGCCGGACGTCGCTATCCGTCTCGTTGCTCTCGCAGATCGAGCGCGCCGAGTCGTCGGCGAGCGTCTCGTCCCTCTTCAAGGTGGCGACGGCGCTCGATGTGCGGCTGACCGACCTGTTCGGCGGCTACTGATGAAGATCGCTCCTTCGATCCTGTCCGCGGACTTCGGTCGCCTCGCGGAGGAGGTCCGCGCGATCGCCGCCGCCGATTACGTCCACGTGGACGTGATGGACGGGCACTTCGTGCCGAACCTGACCATCGGTCCGGTCGTCATCGAGGCGGTGAAGAAGGCGACGTCGTTGCCGCTCGACGTTCACCTCATGATCGAGAACTCGGCCCGCTGGGTCGAGGCGTACGCCAAGGCCGGCGCAGACATCATCGGTGTCCACGTCGAGGGTGACGTTCACCTTCACCGCACGCTCGGGCTCATCCGATCCCTTGGCAAGAAGGCCTGCGTCGTGCTGAACCCGGCGACGCCGCTCGAGATGATCGAGTACGTGCTCGGCGACGTCGACCAAGTGCTGATCATGTCGGTGAACCCGGGCTTCGGCGGCCAGTCGTTCATCCCGTCGACGCTCGAGAAGGTCCGCCGCCTGCGCAAGCTGCTCGACGAGCGCGGCCTTCACGTCGACATCGAGGTCGACGGCGGCATCAAGCTCGACAACATCGCCGACGTCGCCCGCGCCGGCGCCAACGTCTTCGTCGCGGGGTCCGCGGTGTACGGCACCAAGGACTACACGGCGACGATCAACAGTCTCCGCGACCGCGCACGCTCCGCCCGCTGACCACGAGCTGACCGAGGACGGAGTTACCTCCGGTCGAGGAGGCGGCTGAAGAAGCCGCGCGGCCGGCGAGCCTTCCGGCGGGCCACGAGCGGAGGCGCATGGTCGATGAGGTCCACGATGGACCGAGCGAGGTCATCGTCTTGCTTCGCGAGCCACGGTCGGAGCTCCTCGAGCTCGTCCATGCGGTCGGGGTCGGAGGTGGCGATGACGTTGTTCACGAGCATGCTCGCTCCAAGGATGACCGTATCCGTATCCCCCAGATCGCGGGCGTCGTGGATCAGGTAGGGCAGGAACGGCGTGTTCAACTCGGGGCGCTTCATGCGCTCGAGCAGCATGCAGGCCGTGGTGGCGGCCTCGATCGCGGCCGCATTGCTCTGGCCGGCTCGGATGGAAACCGCTTGCTCCATGCGTGCCTGGACGCCCTCGGCGTCACCGAGGTGGGCCATCACCTCGGCGCCCGCGCTCAGGAACCAGGCCGTGTTGTTCGTGGTCATGATCATCGGGAACCGCGGCGACAGCAGCATCCCCGCGCGCTCCCACTCCTCGCGGAGGAACGCGACCTTGAAGCGAGCATGGTGGAGCCAGCCGTACAGCTGCGGATCCGGCGCATCGATGAGCTCGCCCTCGGCGGCTTCGGCGAGCGCGTGGGCTTCGTCGACGTGACCCGCAGCCAGGGCCGCCTGGATCGCGGGCATTCGAGCCTCGAGCACGGCGTCAGTCATGGCCATGAACAACACCTACCCGGGGCGGCCTATTCTCGTGGTCTGGAGCGCTGCCATCGAGGCGTCTCCATCGGACTCGCCTCACCGCGTGTTCGATATCGCGGAAGTCGCGCATGATTCGCTAGGATGCCGCGGTGAACGATGCCTGCGCGCGGATGGCCGACGAAGCTCGCGCACACGCCGGCACCCACACGCCATCGACGTTTCGGACGGCGCTGCTCGCGGTCCCGGGCGCGGACCGCGACGCATGGCTCGACCGGGTTCTCGGCCTCGATGACATTCCCGCCGATAGTTCCGAGCTGCCGGCGGGGTGCGTGCCGTACCTGCCGTGCAGCGTGGACGCCTTGCTCGCGATCGTCGATGGCGCCGGCATCACCTCCGATGATGTCGTCGTCGACATCGGGGCGGGCGTCGGGCGCGCGCTCGCGATCGTGCAGCGGCTCACCGGCGCACCGGGCATCGGCATCGAGGTCCAGTCGCCGCTCGTCGCACGCGCGCTGGTCGAAGTCGACATCCGCCATGCCGACGTGGACGCGATCGAGCTGCCCGTCGGCTCGGTGTACTTGCTGTATTGCCCCTTCAGCGGCGCGCGACTGCAGCGACTCCTCGACAAGCTCGCCGCGGTCGATCGCCCGATCCGGATCGCGTGCATCGATCTGCCGCTTTCTGCGTGCCACTGGCTGACGCTGTGCGCGGAGGTCGGCGGCGTCGCGGTGTACGCCAACCACGCGCGCTGAGCTTGGAGCAAAGGGCAGAAGGCCTACGCTGTTTGGTTCCAGAGTCGTCACCGGTGATCGAGGCCGAGAGCCTGATGTAGAGGGCAGCCGCTGCCCGGGCGACGCAGCGGCGCGGTGCCTCTTCGGCGAGCGGTAGCTTCCACGGAACTCCCCGGCGGGCGTCGGCGGTGTGAGGTGGCCGCGGCGGCGTCCACAACGAAGCTCTGCCGCACGCTGCTCCCGCGAGACCGAGGAGGTACCTGCGCGTCGATGCCCGCCCGGGCCTGCGCTGCCCGGGAGCTAACGCATGTGCGCTCGCAGCGAGAGCGCAGACGGCCTGCCCGGGCGCCGAAAGCATGTGCGCTCGAAGCGAGCGCGCAGCCTGGGAGCCAGAGCTCGGCTACGAGAACTTGATCGTGCGGTAGCCGAAGAGGCGCACGCGCTTCGCATACAGGTCGAGGATCAACAGGCCGAGGACGCCGATCAGCACGAACGGCCAGAGGTCCTGCGTGTAGCTCATCGACTGGCCCTGCGCGTCCCAGATCTGGGCGGGCTTGGCCTGGTCCGAGCCTCCCGAGACCTGTGCGGCGTGCTTCATCGGCTCGAGGTCGGGCGTCGTGCGGAGGTACTCGAGCGGATAGGACAGGGCCACGGAGCCGACCGACTCGGCGACCGTCTTGCCGTCGCGCTTGTGCACGGCCTTCAGGAGATACGAGCCGTACTTCTGGATCTTGAAGTCGGCGGTGTAGCGACCCGCGGCCGTCTGATCCATCGCGACCTTCTGCGTGACCTTGTTCGTCGCCGGATCGATGACCTCGAGCTCGGTGTCGAGCTGGTTGACGAACTTGTCGCCCACGTCGATGGCGTCGACGGTGACGAGCGCGCGGCCGTCGGCCACCTTCGCGTACAGATCGTACGAGTCGTAGACCTTGCGGCGCATCGTCGAGCGGATGACCTGCGCCCAGAACTTCGGGTAGCCGCCCCACCGGATCCAGTCGACGGACCAGCGGTTCTTCACGTCGGAGGTCCACGCGACGGTGGTGCCGGCACCGTAGCGCCAGCGCGCGAGGATCGGCTCGCCGAGGTCGGAGATGAGGATCGTCTCGCCCGTCGGCTTGGGCTTCGTCGTCACGTAGCCGTGGAGGGCGGGCGCCGACTCGACGTTCGTCCCTTCGATCGCCTCGACGTGCTTGGCGACTCGCACCTTCACGAGGTCCTCCACGAGCTGAGACTTCTGCGCTTCCTGCGTCTCCTTCATGAAGATGCGGGGGAGGGCGCCGATGTCCTCGACCATGTAGAGGCGGCCTTCGCCGGTGTCGGCGATCATCGCGAGGAGGTTGCGGTCAGAGCCCTGGACGCCGACGCAGGAGACGGTGATGCGGGCCGAGCGCATGTCGCCGACGAGCTCGGCGATGCCTTCGGGCGGCGCCTCGCCGTCGGAGAGCACGATGACGTGCTTCACCTTGGCGTTCACGCCGGTGAGCATGTCGTACGCCTCCTTGAGGCCGGGGAAGATGTTCGTGCCGCCGCCCGGCGTGAGGCGCGCGATGTCGTTCGAGATGCGCATGCGGTTCGCGGCGCGCTGCATGCGGACATACACGGTGGCCTCGCTGTCGAACGCCACGATGCCGATGAAGTCGTTGGGGGAGAGCACCTCGACGGTGGCGCGCGCCGACTCCTTCGCGGCCTCGATGCGCTGGCCCTGCATGGAGCCCGACTTGTCGATGACGAGCGCGATGGCGATGTCGGGCTGCTCCTTCATCTTCTCGGAGTCGAAGCGCACGGGGAGGATCTGCTCCATGCGCGTGCCCTGATAGCCGCCCGATCCGAACGAGTCTTCACCGCCCGCCATGACGAGGCCGCCGCCGAAGCTGTGGACGTACTTGTCGAGCGCCTGCATCTGCGCGGCCCCGACGAGGTGCGCGGGGACATCGGAGACCATGACGAGGTCGTACTTCTCGAGCTCCTTGGGGCTCGACGGCAGGCCCGACGGGCCGCGTACCGTGACGTCCATGTTCTCGTGCTGGAGCGCCTTCTCGAGGTAGCTCGCGGAGCCGGGCTCGCGAAGGACGCCGCCCTCGACGTAGAGGATGCTCGGCTTGCCCTTCACGGGGGCGGTGGTGACGGCTTCGTTGTTCTGCTTCTCGGTGTCCTTCTCGAAGCGCGAGAGGCGAACCTTGTACGTGGTCGCCCCGGCGCGCTTCGCGTCGGACTTGAACTTCACGTAGTTCTTGCCCTCTTCGAGGTCGACGCGCTTGCTCGCCTCGAGTGGGTTCGGGAACTCGTCTTGCTGGAGCGTGAGCGTCGCGCTCTGCTTCACCGTGGACCACACCTCGGCGGTGACCTCGAACGGCTGCCCCACCTTGACGTCATCGGGCGCGAGCAAGCCGACGACGCGGATCTCGTTCGTCTTGTCCTGATCGAACGTGCGCCAGGAGACCTTCACGCCGAGATCCTTCGCCCGGTAGGCCTCCACCGCGATGTCGCCGACGGTCTGGTTGCCGTCGGAGATGACGACCAGGCGGGGCAGGTAGCCCTCGGGGTAGAGGCCGTAGGCGAGCTGCATCGCCGACTGCGTGTCGGTGCCTGCGCCGGCCCCGGGGTGACGGGCGATCAAGGACGAGAGCGACTCGCCCGTCTTGGCGCGGACGACCTTCGGTTTCTCGGCGAAGGTGACCAGCATCAGATTACCATCGCCCGTCGCGGCCGCGATCTCGTCGATATAGGTGCGGGCGGCGGCAAGCTGCTTCTCGGAGACCGAGTCGCTGACGTCGACGAGTACGACGGTCGAGACCTTGCTCTGCGTGGTGATCCACGACGGACGGGCGAGCGCGATGGCCACGGTGGCGATCACGAGCGAGCGCAGCGTCGACTGCACCACCTGCTGGAGCAGCGAGAGGTCCGTCAGCGAGAGGACGCGCAGCAGGTAGAACACGGGCACCACGCACACCATGAGCAACCAGTGGGGCGCCAGAAGCGTGACGGGCTTGTCGAGGAACGGGACGGACTCGATCGTGATGTTCGTGCGGTCGGCGATCCAGTACGAGACGCCGTAGTAGATGCCGATGCCCGCGGCGATCGCGAGCGCGAGGCGGACCAGGGCTCCGGCGGTAAACAGCGAGCGGATGGCGGACGTGCGAGCCATTTAGACGGTGATCCGGCGATGGTACGTGATCCACTCCATCACCACGAGACCCATGGCGAGGAGCACGAAGTAGATCCAGAGCTTGGTCGTGTGCGAGACGGCGAATGCGATCGGGGCCTCGAGCTTCGTGCCGCCGAGCGTCAGCTCCGACGACGGGGCGATGTCCGACTCCGTCGGCGAGGCGAGGTTGGCGGCGAGCGTGATGGAGGCGACCGTCTCCTTGCCCGTGATGCCCTTCGCGACGACGTCGTAGTAGCCGACGCGCTGACCGTAGAAGGTAGCGAGGCCATCGATGATCGGCGTCTTGGTGACGGAGCCGTCGGGGCCCGTGACCTCCGCCTCGGTGGCCGTCGCGACGCCGTCCATCGGGATGCGCTCGCGCACGCCGGTCGCGTAGGTCGTCAGGAGATCCGACTGATCACCAGCGAACCAGTCGAGGGCGTTCACCAGCATCATCGGGAATGCGACGCGGAGGGGGAGGTCGGTGGCGCTCTCGCGGCCGGCGGCCGGCAGCGAGAACCCGATGGCGAGGACCTTGCGGCGCCCTTCGCGCTTGGCGGCGATGATCGTCTTCCGCACGCTGGACGCGATCGCGGTTTCGCCTTTCGCCGCATCCACCGCGAACACGTTGCTCTTGTCGGTGTAGACGTCGGAGAGCGTTACCCAGCGCATGACGGGGTGATTCTCGTCGGCGTCGGTGATGCGCGGGTTCGCCTGCTCGCCCGCGATCTTGAACGGGCTGTTGGGGCCGGTCGGGTGGAAGTAGAGCAGGCTCGTCGGCGGTGCGGGGATGACCGCGGGCGTATGATCGTCGAAGACCACCACGTCCATCCCGTCGGCGTAGGACGGCTTCGCGTCGTACTCCTCGGGCGTGATCTTCATCGCGTCGACATTGTCGTAGACGAGCATCGCGCCCTCGAGGAAGAGGTTGTCCTGCGTGACCATCAGGACCTTCAGCTTCTTGCTCTCGGGGAGGAGGGCGTAGGCAGTGTCGTCGAGGGCGAACGGGTCCGAGCCGCCGGCGCCGTCGACGGGGCGCAGCGACGCGCGCAGCTTGTTGTCGCCCGAGGCGGGCAGGCGAGGATAGATCTGCTTCAGGCGCTGGCCGGGCATCAGCTCGATCGGCTTCACGTCGACGGCGGTGTCTCCGTTGTAGAGCGCGAGCTGGCGGCGAGCGGGCTCGCTGCCGAAGTTCTGGACCTCGATGTAGACCTCGTAGGCCGCCTTGTTGGCGATGTACCGCCGCACGTTGAAGGCGATGATGCCGACGTTGTCGCTGCGGCGGCCGACGGGCAGGTAGCGCACGTCGATGCCGTTCAGCTGGACGGCGGCGAGATCCTTCGAGGTTGCATCCCACGTCGCGAGCCCGAGCTGGGCCTCGGGGAACGCGCCGTCGGTGACGAGCACGACGAGCGGATTCTTGCGGTCGCGGAGGGCATCCGCGGCCGCTCCGAGAGCGCGCGTCAGGTCGGCCGGCGTATCGCTCGGCTGGATGTCGTCGATGATCTTGTTCAGCATCGGCGCATCCGACGAGAAGCGCGACATCGGGGTCGCCTGGCCATCGACCTTCATCACCATGGCGATGTCGCCGCCGCCCATCGAGTCGATGAGCTCCTTCGCGCGCTGCTTGGCGGCGTCGAGGCGGCTCTGCGTACCCTCCTCGTTGCCGTCCATCGCGCGCATCGAGGCCGAGGCATCGAGCAGCACCACGACGTTACGTGCTTCGCGGTCGACCGCGCCCAGCGTCGGGTCGAGCGCCGAGAACAGGATCAGCCCCATGATGAGGAGCGCGAGCAAGAGCGACATCAGCCGCTTCAGGTGCTTCCAGAGGGCGTTCGCGTCCTTCTGCTCGAGAACCTGCTTCCAGAGGAACGAGAACGGCACCTCGAAGCGGCGCCGCCGCATCTTGATGATGTAGGCCGTGACCGCGAGGAGCGCCGCGCCGCCAGCGATGTAGGCCCACGTCGTGAGCGCGAACGGACCCAGGAAGCTCACCTGAGGAATCCTCCGCTGCGGAAGATCTTCAGCACGAGCTCGTCGAAGGGAATCGACGTGTGCGTGCGGAAGAATGGCATCGCGTACTTGGTGCAGTACGACTCGAGGGACTTGCAGTACTTCTCGTGGGCCTCGGTGTACTGCTGGAGGATCGACTTCGACACCGTGACTTCACGGGTGTCGCCGGTCTCGCAATCGACGAGCGCGAGGTCGCCGTGCAGGTTCGGCTCGGCTTCCTTCTTGTCGTAGACCTGGAGCACGAACGGCTCGAACTTGTTGTACCGGAGCGTGTTGAGGCCCTTTTCGAAGCCTTCGGGATCGTAGAAGTCGCTGATCACCACGGCGAGGCCGCGGCGTTTGTTCATCGCGACGAAGTCCTTCATGATCTCGCCGAGCTCGGTCTTGCCGCCGATGTCGCACGAGCGCAGGAACTCGAAGACGCGGAAGATGCGGTTCTTGCCGCGGGCGGGCGGCAGGCGATCGATGATCTTGTCGGAGAAGGGCAGGATCGCGACGCGATCGAGGTTGGCGAGGCCGACATAGGTCAGGGCCGCGCCGACCTGCATCGCATAGTGCAGCTTGGGAAGCGGCGAGCCGATGGCCATCGAGTCCGAGACGTCGACGAGGATGTAGATGTGGAGATCCTCTTCCTCCTCGAACAGGCGCAGCAGCAGCTTGTCGAGGCGACCGTAGAGGTTCCAGTCGATGTAGCGAAAGTCGTCGCCGCGCGAGTACGTGCGGTGATCGGCGAACTCGATGCCGGAGCCGACCTTGCGCGTGCGGCGCTCGGCGCGGAGGTTTCCGGCGAAGACCTTGCGCGACACCATGTGGAGGTGCTCGAGCGTCTTCAGGAACTTCTCGTCGAAGAGCTTCGAGCGATCATCGGCCGCTTTGTTGCGCGACGATGCCCGAGCCTTCATTCCGGTCATCGACGCGCTGGCGGCGGCGAACGACCCCGACTGCCCTGACTGAGCCATCAGGTCTCTTTCGTGGCCTTCAGGATCTCGGCGATGATCGCATCGGGCTCGATGCCTTCGGCTTCACCCTCGAAGTTCATGATGAGGCGGTGGCGGAGCGCGGGGGACGCCACGTGGCGGATGTCGTCGATGGCCACCGCGTAGCGGCCCTCGAGGAGCGCGCGGATCTTGGCGGCGAGGATGATGGCCTGGAGACCACGTGGCGACGCGCCGTAGCGCAGGAAGCGCTTCGACATCGGCGTGGCTTCCGTGTTCTCCGGGTGCGTGCCGAGAACGACGCGCACGGCGTAGTCCTGGATCTGGCGGGCGAGGGGCACCTTGCGCACGAGCTCGCGCATCTCGACGATGCGCTCCTTGGCGATGACCACCTTCGGCTTGGGGGTGTTGTCCGCCGTCGTGCGGTCGATGATCGTGTGGAGGGCGTCCTTCTTCGGGTACTGGACGATCAGCTTGAAGAAGAAGCGGTCGAGCTGCGCCTCGGGAAGCGGGTAGGTGCCTTCCATCTCGAGGGGGTTCTGCGTGGCGAGCACGAAGAACGGCTTCTCGAGCTTGTAGGTCTGCTTCGCGACGGTGACCGAGCCCTCGCTCATCGCTTCGAGCAGGGCGGACTGCGTCTTGGGCGTGGCACGGTTGATCTCGTCGGCGAGGACGATGTGCGCGAAGATCGGGCCCTTCGAGAACTCGAACTTCTTCACGCCGTGCTCTTCGACGATGACGTTCGTGCCCACGATGTCGGCGGGCATGAGGTCTGGCGTGAACTGGATGCGCGAGAACGTGGCGTGGATGGTCTCCGCCAGCGTACGCACGAGCATCGTCTTGCCGAGGCCGGGGACACCCTCGAGCAGCGCGTGACCACCGCCGAGGAGGCACATCAAGACGCCTTCGACGATCGTCTCCTGGCCGACGATCATGGTGCCAATTTCCTCGCGCAGCTTGCGGAGGTCGGCGGTGAACGCCTTGACGGTCTCTTCGACGTCCTTCGGAGTAGCAGCAGTCGTCGTGCTCATGGATTCGTCGTCTCCTTGACTTCCTCGGGCGCACCGCTCGGGTGGATCTTCGCGAAGTAACGCTTCACGTAATACTTGTAGCTGGAGGGTAGCTTCTCGGTTCGCATCACCTCTTCGACGATGCGCTGATAGTCGGCGTAGACCTGCTGGTACTTCTTCGAGGCGAAGCCCTTCTGCGCGGCGGACAGGATCGTCTCGCGCGTCGAGCCGCCTTCCTTGCCGGACTTGCCCTGGAGCTCCTGGTCCTTCTGGTTGCCCGTCTTGCCCGTGGCGTCGCCGGTCATGTCTTCCTCGTGGCCGGTGCCCCACTGCGAGCCGCCCGGTTGCTGGCCCTGACCGCCGGGCTGACCCTGACCGGGCTGGCCCTGACCCTGGCCCTGGCCCTGGCCCTGGCCGGGCTTCCACGACTGACCGCCGTTGCCCTTCTTGCCGCGCGAACGCTCCGCGTAGTCCTGCTGCTGGTTCTGCTTCTTCAGGCGGTCCTGCGGACCCTTGTTGCTCTTCTGCTTCGCGCGGCGCATCGCCTCGCGCAGATCGTCCATCTGCGACGACAGCTTCTTCTGCGACGCCTGCTTGCGCTTGTCCTGGTCGACGCGGCCGGTCTCGCGTGCGGCGTCCTTCAGCTTCTGTGACGCCTGCTTCTCGCGCTCTTGCTGCTCTTCCTGGCTCTCCTGCTTGTCCTTCGGCTTCTCGAGAGACTCGGCGGCCTTCTCGAGATCGCGCTGCAGCCGCTTCACGGACTCGCGCTGCGCCGACTGCTGCTTCTCCTGCTCTTCCTTCTCCAGCTTCTTCAGCTCGTCCTGCTTCTTCTGGAGCTGGCGCTCGGCAGCGAGCTTCTCTTCCTCGGTCTTCGCCTCGTCCTTCTGCTTCTGCAGGCGCTTCATCTCGTCCTTGAGCTTCTGCTGCGCTTGCTGCTGCTTCTCTTCCTGCTTCTTCTGCTGCTCCTGCATCTTGTTGGCAGCCTGCTCGAGCTTCTCCTGAAGCTGCTGCTTCTCTTTCTCGGTCATCGGCTTCTGCTTCTTGAGCTCTTCCAGCTTCTCCTGGAGCTCCTTCTTCTCCTGCTCGCTCAGGCTCGGGTCCTTGAGCTTCTCCTCGAGCTCCTTCATCTGCTCTTCCTTCTCGCTCGGGTCGAGCTTCGCGGCGAGCTTCTCGAGCTCCTCCTCGGCCTTCTCGAGGTCGTTCTGCTGGAGCGCCT
>JALHPV010000096.1 GCA_022842285.1 Kofleriaceae bacterium | reverse complement strand
GGCGACGACGCCGGCCCCGAGCGCGCTTGCCCATCAGCGGGGAGCATGTGAGCGCCGCGACGGCAGCGGAGTCAGCAGCAAGGCAGCGGAGACGGCAGCGGCAGCGGCAGCGGAGACGGCAGCGGCAGCGGAGCCAGCGAAGGCAGGGGAGTCGGTGACGGCAGCGGAGTCGGCAGCGGCAGCGGAGGCGGCAGCCGAGACGGCAGCGGCAGCGGCAGCGGAGGCGGCAGCCGAGTCGGCAGCGGCGACGGCAGCGGAGTCGGCAGCGGCAGCGGAGGCGGCAGCGGAGACGGCAGCGGAGACGGCAGCGGCGACGGCAGCGGTGTCGGAGGCGGCAGCGGCAGCGGCAGCGGAGACGGCAGCGGCGACGGCAGCGGCAGCGGCAGCGGCGACGGCAGCGGCAGCGGCAGCGGAGTCGACCGCTGCGTGGACCTAGTCGACCAGCTTCAGGTGCGAGCCGCGCGGCGTGGGCTTCGACTCGTCCTTCGTGACGGCCGCCGATGTCGGCGGGCTGGGAGCAGCGGGGACGGCCTCGGGGCCGCCCGTCAGCACGTCCTCGGGGACGTCCTCGGGCCACACCGTGCCGCGCTGCTCGCCTTCGACCATGGCGGCGTAGACCGCCGTCCACGGCAGGATGCAGCGGAAGGGCTGACCGGCGAAGGTCAGCGTGCCGGCGATGGCGGTCTCGTCGACGGTGAGGTCGCCGACCGGGGGCTGGAGGTTGTAGCCGAAGCGCAGCACGAGCGACGAGTCGGCGGCGAAGCGCGATGGCACCGAGACCTCGGCGCGGCGGGCATCGACGTGGACGAGGACGGGCCCGCGGGCGAGGAGTGCCTCGAGGGTCTTGCGCTTGTCGGGGGCGTTGGCGTCGTCGTCGTCACCGAGCGCGTCGATCGAAGCGATATCGGCGGGCGGCTTGCCGACGAGCTCGACGAACTCGGCCGCGGCCATGAGGCCGGCGTCGACGGCGTCGCGGAGGATCCCTTCGGGGCGGTCACCGGCCGCGGCGGTGACGCGCTCGACAGTGCGCTCGCAGCGCGCGGCATGACGGAGCACCGCGCCATGGGCGGCGAGGGCGGAGTGGCCACCTTCGCGCCACTTCACGAGGGCCTTCTCGACGTCGACCAGGGACGTGGAGACGCGATGCTCGATGAGCGCGGTCACCACCGCCTGGAGGCGGGCTAGCGTCTTGGGGTCGCGCTCGAGCATTGGCGGGGCTTACCCCGGGTTCTCGGCGACAAGCAAGTCCGCCAGCATGGAGGCGACACGGGCCGGCACGGGGACGGCCACGAAGCGCGCGAGGTCCACGATCGCGGTCACCACGGAGCCGACGGCGGCGAGCGTGCGCGGGGTGTCTCCCTCGGCAGCCCGGTAGATGTGATACGCGAAGGTGATCGACTTGCCGCCCATCCGCGTGATGGACAGCTCGATCTCGGCCGTGTCGCCGAACTTCAGCGGGGCCTTGAACTCGCACTCCGCCTTGACGGCCGGGAAGCCGACGCGGTCCTTGTCGAGCAGGTCGACGTACGCGCGCGGGCCCATCCGGGCTCGCCACAGCTCCTCGAACGCGAGGTGGAAGAAGTGGAAGAAGCGCGGGTAGTAGACGATGCCTGCGTGATCGACGTCGGCGAACCGCACCGGCACGGCGAAGACGAAGCTCGCGCCACCGCTCATACGCCATCACCGGGAGGCGCGGGGATCACGAGCCGGACCCCGCATGCGGCAGGGACGCCGGGGCAGGGCGGGGCGAGCTTCTCGAGCTCGATGATCACGCGCGTGTTCGGATAGATCTCGTGGATCTTGGCGGCGATGGCGCCGGCCAGGGCCTCGAGGAGCTTGAAGGTCGACTTCGTGCCGATCTGGACGACGACCTCGCTCACGCGCCAGTAGTCGATGGTATCGACCAGCTTGTCGGAGGCGCTCGCCGCCTTCAGCGGAAACTCGAGGGTGAGGTTCACACGGAAGCGCCGCGTCCCCCGCCGCTCGGCGGCCGTATAGCCGTGATTGCCCTCGAACTCGAGGCCTCGCACGAAGACGCTGTCCGTCACGCGCGCGAAGCTACACCGGGGGCGCGCGCGGAGTAAGATCGCTCGGTGGAAGACGATCTGGCGCTCCTGGAGCACTGGCGCGGCGGCGATCAGCGCGCGGGCCAGGAGCTGTTCGGGCGCCACTTCGCAGATGTGTTCCGGTTCTTCGAGCACAAGGTTGGACCCGAGGCGGACGACCTGGCGCAGCGCACGTTCATGGCGTGCGTGGTGTCGCGCGACCGCTTCCGCGGCCAGTCGAGCTTTCGCACCTACGTCTTCGCCATCGCGCGCAACGAGCTGTACTCGCACCTGCGCGCCCGGCCGCGTGGCGAGCAGATCGACTTCGAAGCGACGTCCATCGCGGACCTCGTGACCTCGGCGGGGAGTCGGCTCGACAAGGCGCGGACCGCGGAAGCGCTGCGCGCCGTGCTGCGCGAGCTGCCGGCCGAGCAGCAGCTCCTCCTGGAGCTGCACTACTGGCACGACCTCGATGCGGCGGCCCTCGCCCAGGTGTTCGAGGTCCCCCCCGGGACCATCCGGGTGAGGCTCCTTCGGGCGCGGAAAGCCCTGCGAGAACGCTTTGATCCCGCTAACTTGCCCAAGACGATGGATCGCCTGTCCGAGGCCCTCAGCGTGCCCGAGACGGAGACCGAAGAAAGTCGGTAACGAACGGGAGGCGGGCCCGTCCACCTTGCGTACTAGGGGCCCGCATGAACCGTCGACTACTCCTGTTGCCGCTGGTGTTGGTTGCGTGCGTCACCGATGAGGAGGTAGCTCCCACCGTCGATGATGTGGCGCGCAGGATTCGCTGCCCGATCATCACGTGCGGCGAAAATGGACCCACGGCCGGCGACGGGTTCCTGCTCGACGAGCTCGATCTCTGGGGCCGCGAGAACCACGCGGGCGTGAAGCTCACCTCTGCGTACTGGGACGATGGCTCGTACGCCTACGTCGACATCCAGCGCGACGACTTGCGGGCGTACCACTACGGCCTCGGTATCTGGCGGCGCGGGCCGGACCTCACCAAGCTCATCATGCGCCTCGAGCAGCCCGCGACAGGCGACAAGTACGAGATCCGCGTCGCGGGCTATGACGACCAGACGGTTCAGTTCCGGGCGGGGGGCACGGCCGGCACGGCCGAGTTCATGCGCCTCTACAACCTGCAGGCACGTCGCCTCGGCGAGTCGAACAAGTACTGGAGGTCGGTCTGCAAGCCCGACATTCCGCTCACGGCGGACCCGATCTGGAGCTCGCGGCCGATGTGGTCGGTCGTCTACCGCGGCGACCGTTATAGCGCCACCAAGCAGGTCACCACGGATGCCCCCGGGGACGGCTGGTCGTTCATCGCGTGTGCGGCCACCGCGGGCGCGAAGCTGCACATGTCCCGGCATACGAATGCCGGCCAGTACGATCGGAGCGGGACGTTGCGCTGGCCGACGTCGCTTGCTCAGCGCACCACCTTGCTGAAGACCATCACGGCAGACTTCTGCGGGGACGGCAGCCACGAGTTCACCGAGTTCGGGACGCAGCTCGCGTATGCGACGGCGAACGAGCCCGGGCGGATCTTCGAGCTGTATCCGACGCTGGCTTCGATCGAGGCGATCTGGAAGGAGAGCGGTCCCACGTGCCTCGATACGCCGCGGCGCGCGGCGGCTGGCATCACGCGCGACCTCGTCGAAGCGACCTGCGGCCGGAAGTTCGCGCGGTGCAACCTGCCGACGTCCGCGCCGCCCTCGTGGACGGGGCACGGCTACACGCTCTCGGCGAATCCTCCGTAGCTCAGGGCGGGGCCAGCGCGGAGAGCTCGGCGGCGATCCGGGCCCGCCGCCGCTCGAGCCAGGGCAAGTGACTGATGTCGTCGCGGAGGGCCGCCCGGGCCCGCTCGAGGGCGGTGCGGGCTGCCTCGCGATGCCCGAGCATGCGCTCGGCCCGACCGAGTCCGAGCTCGAGCTTGGCGCGCACGTGGCGCTCGTAGTCCGCCTGATCGACGGGAGGCAGGTCGGCGACCGCACGGGCGAATGCGCGCTGTGCGGCCACCGCATCGCCGGCGAAGAGCGCGACGTAGCCCGCGACCTCGGGCGTCTCGGGATGATCGGTCTCGGCACGCGAGAGCGTCGCGGCGGCGGCGGTGGCGTCGCCCCGCTCGGCCTGCAGATCGGCGAGCTCGACCAGGCACGGCGTGACGAAGTCGAGCAAGCTCTCGTGGGCCCGCATGCGCTCGCACGTCGGGGTGAGGAGGGCGAGGGCCGCGTCGACGCCGGTCAGACCGTTGACTGCGAGGCGATATTCGCTGAGCACGACATCCGGGTGGGTCGGGCCGAGCACTGCCGCCAGCTCGTCCCGCACGGCGCGTAACAGCTGTTCGCGCTCGCGCGGATCATCGACAACGAGGGCGAGGTTGCGCCGGATCGCCATGAGCTCGATCGCCCCGGTGACGTCGCGCGCAGCCGCCAGCGCCTTCGTGAATTCGGCGCGGGCCCGCGTTCGATCGGCACTGGCGAGCGCGATGCTGCCGGCGTTGTTGTGGAGCAGCGCGCGGGCGAACGCGCCATCGGGCGTGCGATCGGCGAGCGGGACCATCACGTCGAAGCCGCCGAGTGAGGTCTCGAGCCAGGCCCGGCGCGCCCACGCTTCGACGGCGAGGGCATCCTGGTGAGTGGCGAGCGCGACGTCGGTCGCTTCGCGCAGGAGCACCGGTGCGGTGTCGCGATCGAACTTCATCGTCGCGTGGCCCTGGACGAGGAGCGCGTCCGCGAGGAGGGGGCGATAGCCGAGCGTGCGTGCGGTGGCGACGACACCGCGAGCCTGCGCTGCGGACTGTTCGGTGCGGCCGGCGGCGATGAGCACGCGCGCGCTCGCGAGGTTCGCTTCCAGCTCGGCGACCTGGGCGGCTTGCGTGGACGGGGGACGCTCGACGGGGCTCGGATCACCGCACGCCTCGGGGGCGGGCAGGGCCGCGACGGCGCGCGCGAGGTTGGCGCCATCGATCGTCGAGGCCAGCTCGGCGACGGTGGCGAGCGCAGCTCTCGCTCGGTCGAGGCAGGCGATGCGGCGGTCGTACAGCGCGTCGGATTGCCAGCCGGTAGCGTGGACGTAGCAGGCGGCGTCGGCCTCGCGGACCCAGCGCTCCTGGTAGCGCGCGAGCTGCGGGGTGAGCGCACGCACCAGCTCCGCGCCGTACGGCGACGCCGCGGCCACCTTCGCGAGCCCAGCCTCGCGGGCCGGCCAGCTCGCGGCGATGCGGTCGTCGGCTCCCCGGCAGAGCGGCGGCGCCGCGTCGGCCTCCGTGGTTCGCACCGCGAGAACGCCCACGGACACCGCGAGGGCGCCGATCGCCCCGATGGCGGCGCGGCGCGGCCACACCTTACGCGGATCGCGATCGAGCGCGCGCAGGAGGTCCGCCATGGAGGCGTAGCGCTGCGCCGGATCGCGCTGGCTGCCGCGCGCGACGACCGCCTCGATCCAGCCCGGCCGTGGCGCGGGGATCGCCTCGCCGAGCGTGACGGCGAAGCTGTACTGATCCGCCGCCGCCGTCACCGAGCCCGTCGCCTGCTCCGGTGCCATGTACCCCGCGGTGCCGGCGCCGCCGCGACCGCTGCCGGCGACCGTCGCGAGCCCGAAGTCGACGACGCGCAGCCGCCCGTCCTCACCGACGATCGCGTTTGCCGGCTTGAAGTCGCGATGGACCAGGCCCGCGGCATGCGCCGCCGCCAGGCCCTGCGCTGCCTGCCGGTACATCGCCACGACCTCGCGCAGCGACCGGCCCTTCGACCACACACCGAGCGTCGCGCCGCGCACGAGCTCCATGACGAGGTAGACCCGCCCGTCCTTGACCCCACGTCCCTCGTCGGCGACGGACCCCACGTCGTAGATCGGGACAACGTTGGGGTGGGAGAGCTTCGCGAGCGCCTTGGCCTCGGCCAGCGCGGCCGCGCGATCGCCCTCCGCGAGCGTGATCATCTTCAGCGCGACGCGGCGATCGAGCTCCGTGTCGTAGGCGGCGTAGACCACGCCCATGCCGCCGGTGCCGAGGCGGTCGAGCACCGCGAAGCGGCCGAGGATGTGCCGGTCGGCCGAGGCGCCGAACAGCGCCGCCGCGACCTTCGCGCGCGCGAGGACCAGCGCCGCCGATTCGGCCTGGGGCCGCGCTTCCCCGAGTGCTGCGTCGATCGAACCTTCGGCGCCGCTGCCGGCGGCCCCCCCGCCACCTTGGGGCCCGTCGTCGAGATCATCCGACACCGCGAGCTACGCGGCGTCGTCCTTCAACTTCGACAGCTTCTTCTTGATCATCTGGCGCTTCAGCGGACCGACGAAGTCGACAAGGAGCTTGCCGGTCAGGTGGTCGTGCTCGTGGAGGAGGCAGCGCGCGAGGAGGCCCGAGCCCTCGAGCTCGAACATCTGGCCATCCATGCCCATGGCGCGGACCTTGGCCGTCATGGGGCGCTTCACCTTGATGTAGATGTCGGGGAACGAGAGGCAGCCCTCTTCGCTGTCCTGCTGCTCGTCCGAGACGAGGACGATCTCCGGGTTGATGAACGCGACCGGGCGATCTTCGGCGGCCTTGCCGGCGAGCTTGGGCTCGACGATGAACATGCGCCGCGGGTCGCCGATCTGGAGGGCAGCGATGCCCAGCCCGTTCTCGGCGTACATCGAATCGACGAGGTCCTGATACAGCTCGCGGACCGATGCGTCGATCTCCTTGATCTCGACGGATGCCTGGCGAAGGCGATCATCGGGCCACACGACGACTTCCCTGACGGCCATGGCCCGTACCTTAGCAGAATCTTCCTCGGGGCTCCCCGCCCCTGAACCAGGCCGCACACACCGGCGAGCCCGCCGTCGATTGACACAGCGGGCCATGGGGGCCATACACGGCGCAGCCCATGATTCAGCGGTTTTCCGAAGCACGGCTGCCGACGCCCCACGGCGAGTTCCGGCTGGTCGTGTACCGGACCGGGGCGACGGGCGGTCCGGGCGCGACGGCGGTGGGGCTCGCCGACGAGGAGCACGTCGCGATGGTGATGGGCGACGTGACGGGCGGCGACGTCCTGACGCGCGTCCATAGCTCGTGCTTCACGGGTGAGGTCCTGGGCTCGCTGCGGTGCGACTGCCGGGCCCAGCTGGAAGCGGCGCTGGCGCGGATCGCCCAGGAAGGCCGGGGCGTGGTCGTGTACCTCGTGCAGGAGGGCCGCGGGATTGGCCTTGGCAACAAGGTCCGCGCATACCAGCTCCAGGACGACGGCCACGACACGGTCGAGGCGAACCTCGCGCTCGGCTTCGATGCCGACCTCCGCTCTTATGACCTGGCCGCCGGGATCCTCCGCGACCTCGGCGTCACGGGCGTGCGTCTCATGACGAACAACCCTCAGAAGATCGCCGGCCTCCAACAGGCAGGCGTTCCGGTCAGCACCCACGAGTCGCACTGGGTGACAGGGACCAAGCACAGCGACGGCTACCTCGCCACGAAGAAGGCGAAGCTGGGACACATCTCATGATCAACGAAGCCGCCGTGAAGGAAGCCCTGGGCAAGGTCCAGGACCCCGCATTCAATGCCGACATCGTCACGTACCGCATGCTCCGCGGCGTCGAGATCTCCGGCGAAGACGTGCTGGTGAAGCTCGACATCCCCACCCACGCGTACCCCAAGACGATGCTGCGCGAGCTCCAGAAGCGCATCGAGGCGGCCGTGCAGCCGCTGGGGGCCAAGCGGGTCACCGTGATGCACGAGGTCGTCACGGCGTTCCATCCCGCGCCCTCCGACAAGGCGACCCTGAAGGGCCCGAAGAACGTCATCGCGGTCGCGGCCGGCAAGGGCGGCGTCGGCAAGTCGACGGTCGCGGTGAACATGGCGCTCGCGCTCGCCCGTCACGGCGCGAAGGTCGGCCTCCTCGACGCCGACGTGTTCGGCCCGTCCATCCCGACGATGCTCGGCGCCCCCGAGGTCCCGCCGTCGGCCTCGAAGGACTCCAAGATCATCCCCGCGATGCACCACGGGATGAAGGTCATCTCCGTCGGCTTCTTCGTCGACAAGGACGAGGCCGTCGTGTGGCGCGGCCCGATGGTCCACCGCCTGCTCACGCAGTTCCTCGCGGACGTGGACTGGGGCGAGCTCGATTACCTCGTCTGTGACCTGCCGCCCGGCACCGGCGACGTGCAGCTCTCGCTCTCCCAGCTGATTCCCATCGCGGGCTCCGTGATGGTGACGACGCCGCAGGAGGTGTCGATCGTCGATGTCGTGAAGGGCATCGCGATGTTCGAGAAGGTCGAGATTCCGATCCTCGGCATCGTCGAGAACATGTCCTTCTACAAGTGCCCGGCGTGCGGCCACACCGACGAGATCTTCTCGCACGGCGGCGGCAAGCGCCTCGCGCAGGAAGTCGGCTGCGCGTTCTTCGGCGAGATTCCGATCGATACCCGCATCCGCTTCGGCGGCGATGCGGGCGTCCCGATCGTCATCGCATCGCCCGATAGCGACAACGCGCAGCGCTTCATGGACATCGCCTCGCAGGCCGCGCTCAAGGTCGCCGCCAGCGTGCTCAGCAAGCCGAAGCGCTCGCCACGGCTCGCTGTGATCAAGTAGGCGCCGTCCGGCAACGGTCGGCTCCGAATTCGCGGTGGTCTGGTGATGCGTGTAGTATTTGCGCCTTACCAGAGAGGAACTACTGATGAAGAACTTGATTGCGATCGCGATGGCTCTTGGGTGTGCCGTGGGTTGCGGCGGCGGCGGCGACGATAAGCTGCTCCGCGAGCTGTCCGAGTCCGAAGCTGTCGAGCTGTGCGAAGAACTTAACGCCATCACCGACAACGAGACGGTGCAGTGTGAGTTCATGGGCAACACGGTCCCGTTCACGCCCGAGGATCTCGATTGCAATGCATTCGAGGGCGAGAACGACACGCCCGCGACCTGCGATGCCACCACGGGGGACATCAAGGATTGCTTCTCTGCGCTGAACGATGACCCGTGTGCGCTCGACACTCCGCCCGAGTGCGACTTCCTCGACAGTCCTGAATGCTCGACCGGCGACGCGCGTATCGCTCCCATCGCCGCGCGCTGGCCGCACCTGGTCCAGAGCCGCATCTAGCAGCGTATCGCGTCAGGCGTGGTACCCGGTGGGCAGCAGAGCGACCCTGCTGCCCGTTTGCATTTGGTAGCCTGAGCGCCGTGAGGACGTGGGCTGTCATGGCGATCGCGCTGGCTGGATGCGGCGACGCGATCGACGCGAAGCTCGTCGATCTCAGCGACAGCGAGACCGCCGCGCTGTGCGAGTACGCCAACGCCGTCCTTCCATCCACGGTGGTCGAGTGCATGGTCGATGGCATGCCGGTGCCGATCGACCCCGCGTTCGTCCGGGACAACGGGTGCGACGACGCCACCGCCGCGGACATCCCGGCCACGTGCCCGGCCACCGTCTCGGACTTCAAGGCCTGCGCCGAGGCGTACGCAGCGGACCTGTGCGTGCTCACGCGCGGCGAGCCGATCGCCGCGTGCGCCATCCTCGAGTCCGAGGCATGCACGCAGGACCTTCCCGCTTCGCGTTAGTTCACACTGCTCTCGCACGGCGCCAGCTCGCAGACGAGGTGGCTCACGTGACCGAGGGTGCGCTGGAGGCGCTGGAGCGGGCAGCAGGTCTCGAGGAGATCCTGGCGCTCGTCGGCGTCCATGATGAGAGCGGCGGCGACGGCGTCGGCACACTGGCCGGGGAGCTCGCTCGAGCGGACGAGCTCGCGGAGCTGCGAGCCGCCCTGGTCGAGGAGCTCCGCGAGCCGGTCGCACAGCGCGACGAGGCGGCGGTGGTGGTCGCGCGCGTCCACGGGATCGACCGTGGCGTCGGGCAGGAGGCGCGCCGAGACGGACCGATACATGCGGCCGGTGACACCCAGCTCGTGCTCGAGCTCGACGCGCGCCACGCCGCGCAGCAAGAGCGCGAAGCGACCGTCGGGCAGCTCCTCGGAGCAGATGATCTTGCCGACGCCGAACCGCTCGTAGATCGACGGGCGCGAGCCGGGATCGTGGAGCGCGGCCTTGGGGAAGCCAGGGCGGAGGCGGGCGATCCCCATCAGGTGATTGCCGGCGAGGCAGTCACGGGTGAGCTCGCGGTAGCGCGGCTCGAACACGTGCAGGGGCAGGAGGCCGCCGGGCAAGAGGACGCAGTTCGGCAGGGGGAAGATCGGAAGCGCGGCGAGCGAGGTGGGGTCGAGGCTGATCGATTCGCTCATGAAGTCCTCCCATCCCCCGTTGTTCAACCGAACACGTCGATGCAGCTGCCGGTCAGTGCGTCGGGCGCACCGAAGGGCGGCGGAGAGGCGAGGTACAGCACGGTTCCTGCGATGTCGTCGGGCGTCATGGCGGGAACAGCTCCTGGGATGCCCTGTCTCAACATTGGCGTGTCCACGCTGCCAGGGCAGACCGCATTCACGCAGACCTTAGCAGCGCGGAGTTCCTCGGCAAGGGCGCGGGTGAATCCGACGACGCCATGCTTCGCGGCGCAGTAGGCCGCCAGGAGCGGCGTGCCCTCGCGTCCCGCGCGCGACGCGATGTTGATGATGCGTCCGCCTCCGCGGGTGAGGTCGGCCAGGAACGCGCGCGTCACGTAGAACGTGCCATCGAGGTTCGCGCTCATCATCGCACGCCACTCGGCGTCTGTGATCGCGATCGTTGGCTTGCGGACGACGGCCCCCGCGTTGTTCACGACGATCCGCACGGGCGGCATCGTCTGACGCACGAGGTCAGCGGCCTGGTTCACGGCGGCGGCGTCGCTGACGTCGCAGGGAAACGCCTGCGCGCGACCACCCCGCGCTTCGACCTCCGCGACGACGCTGGCGAGCGCTTGCTGATCGCGGGCCCACAGCGCCACCTGGGCCCCGACCCCGGCCAGCCGCAGCGCGATGGCGCGTCCGATGCCGCGACTGGCGCCGGTGACGACCGCGGTGACGCCCTCGAGGCCCGAGGTGGCGGGCGGATCGATCAGGCTCATTGTGGCTTCTGCTTCTTCCGCTCCTCGAGATCCTTCAGCTCCTGCGGCTCGTCGTCACCCAGGTCGCCCTTGTCCTTCGCGGCCGCGAGCTCGAGCGGATCGACGATCGCGTTGTACGGGAAGGGCAGGCGCTGCGCCTGGCAGGCGAACTGGGCCTCGCTCTGGTTGTCCTTCAGGTCGAACGAGTAGATCGGCTCGCTGTCGCCGCCCCCGTTCATGCAGTCCTTGAGGTTCTCCCAGCCGGAGTCCGCGACCCGGGTCCACACGTCGTCGAACTCGCCCGGCGTCATCGAGCGGCTGTCCTCGAGGCGCGTGCCGTCCTTCTCGACGCGCCAGCGCCGGATGCGCGGCCCCTGCTCGGCGCAGTCCATCTGTACGCCGATCTCGTCGGCGGCCATGTGGTTCGTCGCGATGAACGACGCCACGCGGTCCTTGCACTCGAAGTCCTGCATCTCCGCGAGGGCCTGCTGCTGGCGGCCGCCGCACGCCCCCAGGGTGAGGAGCAAGAGCAGTGCGTTACGCATAGTCCCCGGCGAGCGAGAGGCGGAGAGCCTCGGGGCACTCGACGCGGTGACGGTAGTTGGGGTGGTCGATCTCGACGACGATCGGCGTGCCGACGGTCTGCAACGCGGCGCGCGCCTCGGCGGTGAGCGGATAGCGCGTGTACTGCACCGCCGAGATCTTGTCGTCGGTGGAGCGCCCCTCCTCGAAGGCGGCGCGGATCGCATGCGGTCCCACGTGCAAGAGCACGTGCTCGTCGAGGCCGACGAGCTGCTTCAGCGCGACGAGTGGATCGGCGTCCGGCGGCAGCTCGATGAAGAGCGTCGCCGAGAGCGAGTCGCTCGTCGGCATGAGCGCGTTGTAGACCTCGATCTCCGCCTCGATCTGCTCGTCGCGGGTGAGGCCTTCGGCGCGGCACATCTCCTCGATCTGCAGCGTCAGCGTGTGACGGTTTTCGAAGACCAGCGACACGCGGTCGCCGACCAGAACGCGGCGGGGCTTCTTCAGCGCGATGATGCGCTGGCGGAAGTCGTCGCGGATCGGGCTGTACAGCGCCGGTCCTTTGATGTCCCGACGGGTGATGGGGCGCACGAGGCTCATGCGCCGACCATACCGCTACTTTCCGTTGAGAGAATCGAGACCCTTCTGGAAGCGACCGGCGTGTGAACGCTCGGCACGCGCCAGGGTCTCGAACCACTCGGCGATCTCCTCGAAGCCCTCTTCACGCGCGGTCTTCGAGAAGGCCGGGTACATCTGCGTGTACTCGTACGTCTCGCCCGCGATCGAGGCCTTGAGGTTCTTCTGGGTGTCGCCGATCGGCTCGCCGGTCGCCGGGTCACCGACGCGCTTCAGGTAGTCGAGGTGGCCATGCGCGTGGCCCGTCTCGCCCTCGGCGGTGTCGCGGAAGAGGCCCGCGAGGTCGGGGTGACCCTCGACATCGGCGACCTTGGCGAAATAGAGATAGCGGCGGTTCGCCTGCGACTCGCCGGCGAAGGCTTCCTTGAGATTCGTGTGGGTCTTGCTGCCCTTGAGTTCGGCCATGGTTCCTCCGACGAGCTTTCTATCACTGCACGGCGGTGTACGCGACCATCGCCTGCGCCATCTCGTCCATCATCTGTCGGACGACGCTCCGCTGCCCGGCCGGGATGTCGTTAGCGACGATCGCGAAGCCCAGGACGCGGTTCTGGGTCGTCGCCGCGTAGCCCGCCAGGCTGATGACCTTGTCGAGGGTGCCCGTCTTGGCCCGGATCCGACCCTCGGCGGGGGTGCCGCGCATGCGCCGGGCGAGCGTCCCGTCGAAGCCGGCGGCGGGCAGGGACGCAACGAGATCCGGCCCGATCCGGTAGTCGGCGTGGGCGCCGGCGAGGACCGCCAGAAGCTGGTGCGCGCTGACGGCCGTCGAGGCGTAGAGCCCCGACCCGTTCTCGACGCGGGGGGCCCCCTGGACGCCCAGGGCCGCCAGCTCGGCCTGAAGCGCCGTCTGGGCGTCGGCCCAGGTGGCCGGGCCGGGCGTGGTCTTGCTCTCCGCGCCGAGCGTCTTCAGCACCGTCTCCGCGATGTTGTTGTCGCTGTGCTTGTTCATCAGGCGGATGACGTCGACGAGCGGCATCGAGTCGTGGGAGACGAGCATGCGTGCGGTCACCGGGACCTGCGCGAACGCCAGGCCGCCCCGGATGCGCACGCCTTCCTGCGCGAGCAGGGTCCGGAACACCTCCGCGGCGTAGCGCGTCGGATCATCGATGCGACGGCGGAGATCCCACGATCCCTCGCCGACGCGGATCTGCCCGGTGAGCTCGAGCTCCACGCGATTGGACTTCGGCTTGAAGTCGAGGCGCAGGCGGGTGCGGCCCTCGGTGATCGACGTGACCTCTTTCTTGGTCAGCTTGGCGTAGGCGTTGGCGGGCTCCATCGCGATGCGCGCGGGGCCGGCGCGATCGGCCACGACGGTGACGGTGATGGCGCTGCGGTTGATGGCGAGCGAGCTGATGGGAGCGCGAAAGGCCGCCCGCTCCTTGGGCTGGTCGCCGAAGTGCGGGGGCTCCGTGACGCCGTCGAAGTAGGTCGCGTCGACGACGAGCTTGCCCGTGATCTCGGTGATGCCGCGGGCGGCGAGGTCCGCGGCGAGCTGGCGCATCCCGCTCGTGGTCAACGTCGGATCGCCCCGGCCGCGCAGGTAGAGGTCGCCGGTCAGGACGCCCTGGTCGTCGATGATCGCCTGATTGCCGGTGAACAGGGCCGTCCGCCAGCGAAAGCCGCCCCCGAGCTTGCGCAGGGCGGCGGCGGCGGTGAGCACCTTCGTGTTCGACGCGAGGTTCATCCCGACATCGGGGTCGCGCGCGGCCAGCTCGGTGCCGGTCTCGAGGTCGGTGACGACGTAGGCGATCTTCGCCGCCGCGAGCTGGGGGCGGGCGATCACCGCCGCGGCCATGCGCTCGTTTAGCCAGGCGATGCGCTGCGTGGGGTCGGTGGGGGCGAGCAGGGCCGAGCCGGCGCCCGCGCCCGATCCCGTGCCGTCCTCGTCGTCCTCGTCGGTGGCGGCGGGGGGCTCGGGATCCGCGCTGCCGCTGCCACTGCCTTGCCCCTGCGCGGGTGCCGAGCGAATACTCGCGGCTAGCCCGGCGGCCACGATGACGCCGGCCACGAGCCACCTGCGCGATGCGATCACGACTCCACCGTAACACGCTGATCGCGGCGATCTCGTGCCTGGCGGCCGCGTGCTCGCCGCGCACGACGCCCTCCGACACGGTGGTGATGGTCGTCGAGGCGCCGATGACCTCGGCCGATCCGCGCTTCGCGATCTCCAACAACGACAGCAAGCTCGCGCGCCTCGTGTACGCGGGGCTCACCGCGGTCGACACACCCACCGTCGAGCCGCGCCTCGATCTGGCCGAGCGCATCGACTACGACGGCGGCCTCGTCGCGACGGTCGTGTTGAAGCCGGGGCTGAAGTTCTCCGACGGCGCGCCGCTGACCGCGAACGATGTGGCCCGCACCTTCGACAGCGTGATGGCCAAGGGCTCGACGAGCCTCTCGCACAAGGGCTTCAACGAGCGCTTCGTGCGCCTCGTGGTCGTCGACCAGCGCACGATCCGCTTCGAGCTCAAGAAGCCGCTCGCCACCCTCATGAGCGATCTCGACTTCGGCATCCTCGCCGCGAACAACAAGGGGGCGGGGCCCTACGCGCTGCGCGAGATCACGTCGACGCACGTGCTCCTCGATCGCAACGAGCACCACCACGGCGAGCGGGCACAGCTCCCCCACGTCGAGATCAAGTTCGTCCGCGATGCCGGCGCTCGCTTGCTCATGATGGCGGGCGGCTCGGCGGATCTCATCCAGAACAACGTGCGCCTCGATCTCCTCTCGCAGCTCGAGGGCCGCGAGGGCATCAAGGTCGAGTCCGCGCCGAGCGTGATCCTCACGTACCTCATGATGAACAACGCGGACCCCGTCCTCTCGGACGTCCGCGTGCGCCAGGCCATCGCCCTCGCGATCGATCGCCCCGCGCTCGTCGCCGCGAAGTTCGGCGGCAAGGCGCGCCTCGCCACGGGACTCCTACCCGCGACGCACTGGGCCTACAACGGCGACGTCCCACGCTATCCCCACGACGTCGAGCGAGCCAAGGCGCTCCTCGATGCCGCCGGTCTGACCGATCCCGATGGTCCCGGGCCGCGGCCCCGCGTGACGCTCACCTACAAGACCTCCTCGGATGCGTTCCGCGTCGCCGTCGCGCGGATCGTGGCGGCTCAGCTCGCCGACGTCGGCATCGCGGTCGAGCTCCGGTCCTTCGAGTTCGCGACGTTCTTCGTCGACATCAAGAAGGGCATCTACCAGCTCGCCTCGATGCAGACCGCGGAGATCACCGAGCCTGACTACTACCGGACCTACTTCCACTCATCGGAGATCCCCAACGCCCAGCACCCCGACACCGGGAACCGCTGGCGCTACGCGAACGCCGAGGTGGACCGCCTCACCGACCTCGGCCGCAGCACGCCCGATCGGGCAGCACGCGCCCGCTACTACGGCGAGGTCCAGGCGATCCTCGCTGCCGAGCTCCCCATCGTTCCCCTCTGGCACGAGGACAACGTGGCCGTCACCCGGTCGGATGTCGTCGGCTATCGCCTCACCCCCAACGCCCGCCTGACGGGCCTGGTGTCCGCGCAGAAGAATCGCTAGGGGCGGGCATCTGACTCCCGGCCGTGATACCTACGATGACTAGATGGCGGTCGACCCTGCAATCGAAGAGCTGTTCCTCGGCATCGCCCACGCACTGTTCGTGAATCGCTTGCACGTCCTCCGGTTGACCGAGGTGGTTCGCCTCGGCATCCGTCCCGACCCGCACGACCAGAACATGGAAGTGCCGCCGGACGTGGACAAGGAGCTGATCAGCCAGGCCTTCGCCTACGTGCAGCGTCACTTCCCGCCGGGCTTCGCCGGCAAGATCGAGCAGGCGAAGGCCCGCTGGATCCGCCTCGCGTAGGACGTTCCGTTCGCGTCCCCAGGCTCGCGCGGGTCGCCCTGACAGGTGTCGCAGGGGTCCGACCCCTTTTGTCCGGGAAGTGTCGCAGGGGGGGGGCGACCAATCGCGCTTGTCCGGGGTTCGGACATCAGCCGTGGTGTCGCAGGGGTCCGACCCCTTTTGTCCGGGAAGTGTCGCAGGGGGGGGGGCACCGGTCGCGCTTGTCCGGGGTTCGGACATCGGCCGCCGACCTACTTCTTCTTCAGCGCCGCGAGCTCGGCCATGCGCTTCACATGCGTGGCCTCGTAGCCTGACTCGGTGGGCTCGTAGATCCGGGCGCCGACGATCGCGTCGGGCAGGTAGTCCTCGGGGACGTACGCGCCCTCGAAATCGTGCGGGTACTTGTAGCCCTGGCCGTGGCCCATCGCGCGATCGGTCGCGGTGCTACCGGGGCGATAGCGGGCGGGGACAGGCAGGGTTCCGTGCTCGCGGACGAGCTTGCGCGCGGCGGCGTAGGTTGTCAGCGCGCGATTCGACTTGGGCGCGAGGGCAAGATAGGTGACGGCTTGCGTGAGCGGCAGGACGCCTTCGGGGAGGCCGACGAGCTCGAAGGCATTCAGCGCGGCGATGGCGACGCCGAGGGCCTGCGGGTCGGCGTTACCGACATCCTCGGCCGCGAAGATGACGATGCGGCGCAGGACGAAGCGCGGGTCTTCCCCGGCCTCGAGCATGCGGGTCATCCAGTAGACGGCGGCATCGGGATCGGAGCCGCGCATCGACTTGATGAAGACGGAGACGACGCCGTAGTGCTCGTCGCCTGCCTTGTCGTACAGGAGGTTCTTGCCCTGTGCCGCTTCGGCCACATGGGTGGCGGTCACTTCACTTCCGGTCTTTGCCAGCTCGGCCGCGACCTCGAGGACCGAGTAGAGGCGGCGGGCGTCACCCTGGGCGGCCGAGACAAGCTGGTCGAGCACGTCATCGGGGAGGGAAAGGCCGAGCGCGCCCAGGCCGCGGTCGGCGTCGGCGAGTGCGCGCCGGGCGAGTGAGGCCAGCTCGGGATCGGAGAGGGCTTCGAGCCGCACCACACGGCAGCGCGAGAGGAGGGCGGCCACCACGCCGAAGCTGGGGTTCTCGGTGGTCGCGCCGATGAGGGTGACGGTGCCCGCCTCGACGTGGGGCAGGAGGGCGTCCTGCTGGGTCTTCGAGAAGCGGTGGATCTCGTCAATGAAGAGGAGGGTGCGGGCCCCGAACTGGTCGCGGCGGGCGGCAGCTTTGGCGACAGCATCGCGGACATCCTTGACGCCTGCATCGACCGCCGACAGGGCGGTGAGCTCGGCCCTCAGGGTGTCGCCCAGCAGGCGCGCCAGTGTCGTCTTGCCGCTCCCGGGGGGGCCCCAGAGGATGAGAGACGGGATGGCGCGCCCCGGGGCGAGGTTTGACAGGATGCGCCCGGGACCGACGAGGTGGGCCTGGCCCACGACCTCCTCCAGCGACCGCGGCCGCATGCGCTCCGCCAGGGGCTGGCCGACGTGGCGTTTCTTGGCGCTCTGGGCGAAGAGGTCCATGGGAGATGATGTACGTGGTCGGCGGCAGGGGCGGGGCAGCGGCGAGGGGATCTCGCAATCCCCAGGCAGGCTGGGACGTTACACCGCGGTCACCGGGGCCGGCGTCCCCAGAAACACGAGGACTCGATCTGGAGACGGCGCACCCGGCCAGTGGGGCTACCACCCGGATGTAGGTCCACCACGTTTCGCGGAATTGGCCTGCCGAAGAGCGTCGCTCCACGTGGCACGAACCCTGCTCCATGTCGGGACATGCTCGGGATGATTTTCCAGTACCGCACGCTGCTCGGGAAGTGTGAGCTGGGTGTTGGTCTCGAGTGGGACGAGATCGAGGCGATCACGGACATCGAGACGGCGTTCTCGCCGGGCCCGGAGGAGAAGCTCCGCCGCTTCCGCCGGGAGTCGGTGAAGCTCCGGGCGCTGCTCCGCGGTGACCGGATCAACGACGCTGTCGAGGTCGTGGAGCTCGGGCCGGGCGGCCTCGTGGTTCGCAACGCGCCGTACGTCGCGCGCGGCGAGCAGGTCGAGATCGTCGTGGACCAAGGCGACAAGAGCTATCGCTTCAGCGCACGGGGCGCCTGGCTCAAGGACGACGGCGACGACTACCGCGTGGGCCTCGCGTTCGAGGGCATGCCGGTGTGTCTGCACAAGGTCGAGGTCTCGTCTCGCGAGAGCGGCGAGTACAACCTCGTGCATCAGATCGCGGCCGCGGCCTGAGCGCTTAGCTGTCCCGCTTCAGGACGCGCGAGATCAGGTGCACGGTGCGAGGCGGTAGCGTCTCGCCGCGCCAGGCGAGGGCCCGGGCGAGGACGAGCGCCTTGTCGGCGGTGTTGAGACGCGGCTTCGCGGCGAGGAGCTGCGCCCCGACCGAGTCGATCTTGTCGAGGATGCGCATCCCGCCATGCCACGTGAGCGCGAGCTCGACCGCGAGGTCGGCGCCGACGATGTCGACGATCGGCCGGGCCCGCTCGAACAGCGCGCGGGTGCGAGCGATCTCGTAACGGATCAGCGCGGCGACCGACGGGGTGGCGCGCGCGCCGGCAATGTCGAGCTCCGTCACACCGAAGTGACGGAGGTCCTCGGCGGGGATGTACACGCGGCCACGTTTCCAGTCCGACGACACGTCCTGGATGAGGCGGGCCATGGCGACGGCGCTCGAGAGGTCGTCGGCGTACTCCATGAGCTCGGCGGAGCGATAACCGCCGATGTAGAGGAGGAGGCGACCGATCGGCTCGGCGCTCTGGCGGGTGTAGCTGCGCAGCTCGTCGAACGTGGCGTAGCGGCGGCGCTCGAGGTCGGTCCGGAAACCGGACAAGAGCTCCGTGAACTCGGTGATCGGGAGGTCGAACTTGTCGACGGTGTCGGCGAGCGCGATGAACACGGGGTGGTCGGCGCGGCCGCGGTAGGCGTCGTTGAGCTGCTCTTCCCAGCGATCGAGCTCGCGGGAGCGGCGGCCCTCGTACTGCGCCTCGTCGGCGAAGTCGTCGGCGACGCGGGCGAACGCGAAGAGCGCGAAGATGTGCTTGCGCAGGGCCGAGCGCGCGAACATCGAGCCCACCGGGTAGTTGTGGTGCTTCGCGTGGACCAGCGCCTCGCAGTAGCGGTAGCAGGCCGCCAGGTCGAGGGACGCCGGCAGCGGGACCGCGAGGGCAGGGGTGCGAGCGAGGCCGATGCGCTGGATCATCGAGTCATCTCCTGGCAGAGGCGGGCGTACACTTCACGCGCGCGGTCTGCTTTGACATCACCACTGGCGGCGAGCTCGGCCGCGACGAGCTCGACGAGCTCCCCGGTGGCGCCCGCAGCGCGCGCGAGGCCGCGGGCGTGCAGAGCCATATGCCCACGCTGGATGCCCTCGGTGGCGAGCGCGCGCAGCGCGGCGAGGTTCGTGGCGATGCCGGCGGTGGCCGCGATGGCGGCGAGGCGATCCGCCGACGTGACGCCGGCGAGCTCGAGCGCGAGGCGCGCCCCGGGATGCGTGTGGAGCGCACCGCCGACCGTCCCGACGGCGAGCGGCATCTCGAGCACGCCGTCGAGGCCTCCCTCGGTCTCGCGCCAGATGGCGAGCGGCCGATAGGCACCAGTCATCGCCGCGAACGCATGCGCACCTGCTTCCACCGCGCGCCAGTCCTGACCGGTCGCGACGAGCACGGCGTCGACGCCGTTCATGATGCCCTTGTTGTGAGTCGCGGCGCGATACGGATCGAGCTCGGCGAAGCGCGAGGCGGCCGCGATGGCGGCGCGGACGGCGGGGCCGGGGGCATCGGGGCTGGCGAGGTGCGCGTCGGGGATGTGGCAGCGGACGGTGACCGTCCGGCCGTCGGTCAGGTTCGACAGGATGCGCAGCCCGGCGCGGCCCCGCGCGAGCGTGGCCACGCGATCCGCGAGCGCCTCGCAGAGGGTGTTGATCAGGTTCGCGCCCATCGCGTCGCGGCAGTCGACGTGCAGGTGCACGACGATCACGCCGCCATCGGGGCCCTGCGTGGCGAGCGTGCGGACGTCGACCGCGACGGGGCCCCCACCGCGCTCCATGAGCCGCGGCAGCAGGGCGCGCGCCTCGGCGAGGAGGGCGGGCGAGGCCTCGCGCAGCGCCGCCGCCCCGGCGACGACGTCGGCGACGTGCGTGATCTGGATCTGTCCGATCATCACCGGCGCGGAGACATGGGTGGTGAACCCACCCTGGCCGGCGGTGCTCGCGTCGTCGGGTGAGGGCCGCGCCATGCGCGCCGCATTCGACGCGGCCGCGACGATCGAGGGCTCCTCCACCGCCATCGGCACGAACAGGTCGACACCATCGATGCGAAAGTTCACCGCCACCGCGAACGGCAACGCGTACGTACCGATCACGTTCTCGATCATCCCGTCGGCGAGATCGATTGGCAGCGCGCCCGGATCGATCGCGCGGAAGTCGTGGTGACCGTTGTGCCCGAGCGCGGCGAGCAACGCCGCGCGCCGGTTCGCCGGCGTGAGCTTGAAGAAGCCAGTCAGGCGCGAGGAGCGCGCGGGGGACGAGGGAGGAGGGGACGACGACACGCGGACGTGCGGTTCTACTGCGCTACCGGGCGGGTGTCCACGCCGGTCTCGTCGAGGCGAAGGGCCAGCGGCTTGCACCCCGCTTCGATGAGGATCCGCTCGGCTTCCGTTACATCGGCCGTAGCCGGGATCACGGCGATGCCCACATCGCCTCCACCAGCCCCGGTTGTCTTGGCGGTCCCTCCCAGAGCGGCCAGGCCGGACCGCGCGTGGGCCACGCAGGGGGGCACCAGCGGCACTCCGGCGGCGGTGGCGAGGCGATCGGTGGCGATGGCGCAGAGCTTCAGCGCTCCGATGACCGCCGTCTCCTGCACGGCCGCCGGGGCCCCGAGGGCCGCCGCCAGCGCCGTGGATGCATCGGCGATGGTAACGAGAGCGGCCTCGACGGCATCGCGCTGATCGGGACGCCGGCGGGCGGCGTCGACGAGCTGGACGAGCGTCGCGGTGTCGGCGGACTGGCCCGTGAAGAAGGTCATGAGCGTCACGCTGGCCGGCCAGCTTCGACGCACGATGGAGGGTCCACGCAGATTCTGCGCAGGTCCGGTGGAGTGATCGACGGTATAGACGATGACGCCGCCGTGGACGGCCGACGCGACATCGGCACCCGAGCCGGCGGCCCCCAAGGTCGATTGTGCAGCGGCGTGCGCGGCGAGTGCGACGGCGAGCACGTCGCTGCGATTCACGATCATGGCGCGCTCGGCGAGCGCCGCCTGGGTGGCGGCCACCGTGACCGCTGCGCTCGAGCCGAGGCCGAGCTTCTGGCCATCGGCGTAGAAGGCCGCGCTGTCGACCACGATCTCGGCGGCGGCGCGCGTGGCGGGATCATCCGCGCCATAGCGCTCTCGCAGCTCGGTCGCGACGGCGGACAGGAACACCGATGCTGTCCGGTTCGCGGACGACGGCTCGACGCGGGCGGCTACGCGCCGGTCGACAGCGAGCACCACGGCCGGCGCGCCATCGAGCACGGCGTACTCGCCGGAGATGATCAGCTTGCCGGGGGCCGTCGTGACGAGGTTCATTCGGCGGCGGGCGGCGGCGGCAATGTGACGATGTCCGTCGGATCGACGGCGATCGCGGCCGGTCCCGCGCCGGTGATGGTGACCGCAGTGACGCCCTCGAGATCGCGGAGGCGCATCGCGATGGTCGGCGCGTCGGCCTCGGTGGTGAGCACCTTCACGTGCGGACCTGCATCCATCGTGCACCACGCGGCCATGCCGCAGGCGCGGAGCCCCTGGATCTCGGCGATGACGGCGAGTGTGGCCGGACGCCAGTACATGACGCTCGGGCGTGCGGCGATCGCCGACGCATGCATCGCGAACGCGTTCGCCTCGGCCAGCGTGCCGAGCTTCTCGAGGTCGCCAGCAGCGAGAGCCGCCTCGGCGGTGGCGAGGTCCTTCGGGACGGTGTCGAGCCACCCGCGGTAGAGCGGCGAGGTGGCGGCGGTGTGGTCCATTGCATCGCGTGAGCCGTGCGACTTCGGTGCGCCGCCGCCGATCACGGCCACGACCATGCGCACGGAGTCGACGAGCGGGGACGCGAGCGGCTCGGCATAGGCGTCCTCGTCGCGGATGCCGGCGTACATGCGCACGAAGCCACCGAAGATCGAGCGGGCCGCTGATCCGGAGCCCCGCCGGGCGAGGCGAGATAGCGCCTTGCCGTCGAGCTCGAGGCCGGCCGCCTGGGTCGCGGCGAGCGCGAGGGCCGCGAAGCCCGACGCCGACGACGCGAGGCCCGAGGCCGTCGGGAAGGAGTTCCGGCTCGTGACGCGGGCGTTGATCTGCACGCCCGACAGCGAGCGCACGATGTCGAGGAACTCGCTCACACGGCCCGCTTCGCCCGTCTTCGCGGTCACGCCATCGAGGATCAGCTCGTCGGCGGCGAGGCCCTCGACGAACTGGACCGTGGTCTCCGTCAGGAGGCCCGCCAGCGACAGCGAGAGGCTGCCCTCGGCGGGCAAGTTCAGGAGCGCATCGCGCTTCCCCCAGTACTTGACGAGCGCGATGTTCGCGCACGCTCTCGCGGTCACCGGAGCCGACACGCGGCAACCATACGCCGGATCCACGCTACGCTTGCAGCGTGAGTCAGCCCGTTCGCATCGTCGGCGGCGGTTCGCCGACACTGGTGGATCTCGTGGCCGGCGTGCGCTTGCACACGCTGGAGGACATCCTGCGCTGGGGCGCGCACGTCCACGCGGTCATCGTGCAGGACGAGTACACGCATGACGTGGTGGTCTCGCCGCCGCGCGCCGACGGCTTCCTCGTGTTCGACACCACCTGACTGGGCGGCATCACGCAGGTCTCCGTGTGGGACCACCAACCGACCGCCGACGAGCTCCTCGACGATCGCCTCGCGCACGGCTGGACGCCCACGCCGACCGGCACCGTCGACGGTCCGCAGATCCTCGGGCATGCTGCCTGTCGCTTTCGATGACCAAGGTCAACGTCACGTTCATCGACGCCGCGACCGGCCAGCCCTTCGGCCAGACCGATCTCGACGTCACGCAGCTGCCCGAGACCTTCGCGCTCGCGACCACGCTCGAGCTCGGCGGCAAGCAGTGGACCGTCGAGCGCGCCGAGCCCACGGCGCGCGCCGACTTCGCCCGCACCGGCACCCTGACGCTCACCCTGCGCGAGGTGCAGTACGTCGACCCGAAGCCGCTCCTCTTCAGCCTCCCGTCGATCGAGACGGCGCTGCCCGCCACCAGCGACTCCGCCGGCCCCGACGCCTTCCGCATCCACGAGGATGACTGGCGCCAGCGCGAGCTTGTCCACGCGAGCTTCGCCGCCCTCATCGACGAGGAGATCGCTGCGATCCGCGAGGTTCACGAGGAGCGTGGCGACTCGGCAGGTTTCAAGCGCATCCACGTCCGCGAGCTCATCCCCGCCCCCCTCGCTGGCGCCGAGCTCACCGTCGACGACATCACCCGCGCGATGCCCGGCGCCACGCGCAAGCCCTTCGCGATCGGCGGCGCCCTCGTCGCGGGTGGCTTTGCCTTCGTCGGGCCGAGCCACACGGTCTACGGCACCGCGCGGGGTGAGCTCGTGACGGCCATCTGCTTCGCCGCCGAACCGCCGCCGCGCCTCGGTCCCGGCCTCCTCTACGTCGACTGGTGCCGCTGCGTGATGACGCCGCGGTAGAGCCATCGTGGCAGTGTCGCAGGGGTCGGCCCCCTGCGACATCTCCACGTCCGTGACGTGTCGCAGGGGTCGGACCCCTGCGACACCCCT